>DGNJ01000117.1 GCA_002388905.1 Cellvibrionales bacterium UBA4495 | reverse complement strand
GGCCGGCATCTGGATGCTGGCGGGCACACGGGTGGTCTACGCCATTCTTTTTCCCCTGCTGTTTCTCTATTTCGCGGTGCCCATGGGGGAGGGCCTGATTCCCCCGATGATGAAGTTTACGGCGGAATTCACCGTGGCACTGGTGCGCCTGACCGGCATCCCCGTCTACCAGGAGGGTCTGTATTTCAGCCTGCCGTCGGGGAACTGGTCCGTGGTCGAGGCGTGCAGCGGGGTGCGCTACCTGATCGCCTCCCTGATGCTGGGGTGTCTATTTGCCTATCTCAATTACACCAGTTGGCTGAAGCGTTCCGCCTTTATTCTCGCCTCCATTATCGTGCCCATTATCGCCAATGGCCTGCGTGCCTACATTATTGTCATGATCGGCCACCTGAGCGGCATGGAGCTGGCCGCGGGCGTCGATCACCTGATCTATGGCTGGATTTTCTTTGGCCTGGTGATTTTTATCCTGTTCGCCATTGGCTTGCGCTGGCGCGACCATGTGGAAGCCCGCCCAGCTCCTGATGCTAATCCCAATGCCGCTTCCGACGCCGCCCCGGGCGGAAACGGTCGTGGGATTCGCCATGTTTTACCGCTGGCGATAGTTGTCGTGGTGATATGGCCGGTGATGATTGTCGCCATGGCGCAGCAAAGCACCGAAATCCATGCGCCGCTGACGGCGCCCGATCCCGCACCGGGCCTGAGAACTTCCGGCCCGACCCTTTGGGGCTGGCGGCTGCTGGAAGCCAGGGCCGATCGAAGTGTCGTCCAGCACTATGTCGGTGACGATGCGGTTTTCGGGCTTTATTTGTATCAATATACCTCCGGGAAACCGGGCGCAGAGGTGGTTCGAGGTCTCGGTTCCCTCCTGGGATCGAGCCCGCGCGACTGGATTATTATCGAAAGCGGCGACAGGCGGCTTTCCCTGAAAAACGAGGAGCTGACCGTCAACCAGCATGTGCTCGCCAGTGGCGACACGCGGCTGCTGGTCTGGTCCTGGTACCGGATCGGGGACCGCCATACTGCCAACAGCTATCTGGCCAAGATCATGGAAGCCATTGCCAAAGTGACCTTTGGCAGAACGGACAGCGCCCGGATTATTCTGGCCACCAATATCGAGGACCAGTACCCGCATTTCGACAAGGCGGCCCGGGCGCTGCAGGAATTCGCCCAACGGCAGTTGCCGGCCATCGAAAATTCCCTCGACCGGGTTGTGGGTGAGTCACCATGACGGATGCCGGTCGTAAACCGCCGCTGGTTGTCCACGTTATCTATTCCCTGGACACGGGGGGGCTGGAAAACGGCCTGGTGAACCTGATAAACCATACCCCCCCGGGCCGCTATCGCCATGCCATTGTCTGCCTGACCCGATCCGGGGCCTTTGCCCGGCGGATAACAGCGCCGGATGTGGAAATCCACGAGCTGGACAAGCGCCCCGGCCACGACCTGAAAGTTTATTATCGGCTGTGGCGGGTACTGGCAAGGCTGCGTCCCGCCATTATCCACACCCGGAATCTCACCACCCTGGAGCTGCAACTGGTGGCAATACTGATACCCGGGGCCCGGCGAATACACGGCGAGCACGGCCGGGATATCCAGGACCTGGAGGGTACCAGCAAAAAATACAATCGGCTCAGGAAACTGATCAGGCCCCTGGTTCATCGCTATATCGCCGTGAGCGAGGATCTTGCCCGGTGGCTGGAGGCAACCATTGACGTGCCCCGCGACAAAATCCGCCAGATCTACGGCGGTGTCTGTCAGGAAAGCTTTTACCCAGCCGGCGGACCCAGGGGAAATCCATTCCCCGACGTGCCGGGGCTGGACGGATCCTTTGTCATCGGCACGGTGGGTCGGCTCGCGGCCGTAAAAAACCAGGTGTTCCTGGTCAATGCCTTTGCCGCCCTGTGCCGGTCCGACCCGGCCCTGCGCGAAAACCTTTTCCTGCTTCTGGTGGGTGACGGCAGTTTGCGAGCCGAACTGGAAGAGCGCATCGCGGAGCTTGGCGTCGGCGATCGTGTCCTGATAACCGGTACCCGGGACGATATCCCGGACCTGTTGCGGCTGATGGATGTCTTTGTCCTGCCGTCGCTGAACGAAGGCATTTCCAACACCCTGCTGGAAGCCATGGCCACCGGCCTGCCGGTGGTCGCCACGGCGGTGGGCGGCAATCCGGAGCTGGTGGAAAACGGTGCCAACGGGCTGCTGGTGCCCGTGGGCGACGAAAAAGCCCTCGCCGCCGCCTTGCACAGGCTGTACCTTGACGCGGACCTTCGCCGGAGCATGGGTGAAGACAGCCTGCGCCGAATACGCCGGACTTTTAATTGGCCGCGGGCGGTGGCCGACTATCTGGCCGTCTACGACGAAGTCCTGGCCCCGTCCGGCCGCCGGGCAATCAATCAGGGATAGCAGTATTCAATGTGTGGTATTACCGGGATATTTGATCTCAAAGCCGACAGAACGCCGGACCGGGCGCTTGTCGGGCGCATGAACGAGAGCCAGTTCCACCGGGGGCCGGACGAGGAAGGGCTCTTTATTGCGCCGGGCGTTGCCCTGGCCCACCGGCGCCTGTCCATTATCGATCTGTCGTCGGGCCAGCAGCCCATGCACAGCGCCGATGACAGGGTGTCGGTGGTCTACAACGGCGAGATCTATAATTTCAGGGAGCTGGCCGGGCAATTGCGGGAAAAGGGCTACCGGTTTCGTACCCACTGCGACACCGAGGTGATTCTCCATGCCTGGCAGGAGTGGGGCGAGGATTGTGTCCACCACTTCCGGGGCATGTTCGCCTTTGCCGTCTACGATCACGGGCGGCAGCAGCTTTTCCTGGCCAGGGACCGCCTCGGCATCAAGCCGCTGTTCTACGCGGAACTCCCGGACGGCCAGTTCGTCTTCGGCTCGGAGCTGAAAGCACTCAAGGCGCACCCCGGCCTGGGGCGCGCGCTCAACCCCCAGGCCGTGGAGGACTATTTCGCTTTCGGCTACATTCCCGAGCCCAAAACCATCTACCGGGATGTCTATAAACTGCCGCCGGGCCACCGGCTTGTGCTCCAGCGCGGCCGACCGGCGCCGCCGCCGGATCAGTACTGGGATGTGCCTGCCGCGCCCACCGCCACGGTTTCGGAAAGCGCCATGCAGGAGGAGCTTGTCCACCGGCTGCGGGAGGCGGTGGAACTGCGCCTGGTTTCGGAAGTGCCGCTGGGGGCTTTCCTTTCCGGCGGCGTCGATTCCAGCGCCGTGGTGGCCATGATGGCGCAACTGCAGGAAGACCCCGTCAATACCTGCGCCATCGGCTTCAACGTCAACCAGTTCAACGAAACCGAATTCGCCCGAATGGTGGCGGAACGCTACAAGACCAATCACTTCGAACAGGTGGTCGACAGTGACGATTTCGACTTGATCGACACCCTCGCCGGGCTCTACGACGAACCCTACGCCGACAGTTCCGCCATCCCCACCTACCGGGTCTGCCAGCTCGCCAGGCAGCGGGTCAAAGTGGCCCTGTCCGGCGACGGCGGCGACGAAGTCTTCGCCGGTTACCGGCGCTACCAGTGGCACATGAATGAAGAGGCCCTGCGCTCGCGCCTGCCCCTGGGTGTGCGCCGGCCGGTGTTCGGCACCCTGGGCCGCCTCTACCCCAAGGCGGACTGGGCGCCGAAAATCTTCCGGGCCAAGAGCACCTTCCAGTCCCTGGCCATGTCGTCCGTGGAGGCCTATATGCACTCCGTGTCCCTGGCCAAGGAGGACCAGCGCAACGCCCTGTTCAGCGATGCCCTGAAAACGGAACTCCAGGGTTACCGGGCCATCGAGACGTTCAACCATCATGCCCGGAACTCGCCCACCGACGACCCCCTGGGGATAATCCAGTATATCGATATGAAGACCTACCTGGTGGGCGATATACTCACCAAGGTGGACCGCGCCAGCATGGCCCACTCCCTGGAGGTGCGGGTGCCTTTGCTCGATCATAAGCTGCTGGGCTGGGTGTCCGGCATCCCGTCCCGGTTCAAGCTGCGCGGCCAGGAGGGCAAGTACCTGTTGAAGAAATCCCTGGAGCCGCACCTGCCCGGGGACGTGCTCTACCGCAAGAAGATGGGCTTTGGCGTACCCCTGGCGGCCTGGTTCCGGGGTCCGCTGCGGGAGCGGCTGCGCACGTCGATTACCGAGGGGGGGCTGGCGGATACCGGCCTGTTCAACCGGGAGTACCTGCACACCCTGGTGGACCAGCATCTTTCCGGCAGGCGGGATCATAGCGCCGTTCTCTGGTCGTTGCTGATGTTCGACGCCACCACCAGGAACGACAATTTCGGGATCTGAACTCGGCCATGCGTATTTTGCACATACTGGATCACTCGATACCCCTGCACAGCGGCTACACGTTCCGCACCCGGAATATTCTCCGCCACCAGAACGCCCTGGGCTGGCACACCCTCCATGTCACCGGCCTCAAGCAGGGTCCCTGTCCGGTACCGGAGGAAACCGTCGACGATCTGCATTTTTATCGGGTCCCCGGTAACGGCGGGCTGCTGGGAAAAGTGCCCGTCGCCAACCAGTGGCAGGTGGTTCGAACCCTGGCGCGGCGCATCGAACAGATTATCGAGCGCGAAAAGCCCGATATCCTCCACGCCCACTCGCCGGCCCTCAACGGCCTGGCCGCGCTGCTGGCCAACAGGCGCCACGGGCTTCCCCTGGTCTATGAATGTCGGGCCTTCTGGGAAGACGCCGCCGTGGATCACGGCACCAGCCGGGAGCACGGTATCCGCTACCGCCTGAGCCGGCGCATCGAGACAGCGGTTTTCCGGCGCGCCGACGCCATCACCACCATCTGCGAGGGCCTCAAACGGGACATCGCCGCGCGCGGCATCGCCGAGGAGAAGATCACGGTGATCCCCAACGCCGTGGATACCGGGCATTTTGCCGCAGGCTCGGAACCGGATGCCGCGCTGCTCGCAGACCTGGATCTTGCCGGCAAAACAGTACTGGGCTTTATCGGCTCCTTCTACGCCTACGAGGGTATCCCGCTGTTACTGGAAGCGCTGCCCGGCATACTGGCGCGACATGGCGATGCCCGCCTGCTGCTAGTGGGCGGTGGCCCCCAGGACGACCTCATCCGGCGCAGGGTGCGGAAACTGGGCCTTCAGGACCGGGTGATAATGACCGGCCGGGTGCCCCACGACCAGGTCCAGCGATACTACGACCTTGTGGATATCCTGGTTTACCCGCGCCTGCCCATGCGCCTGACGGAGCTGGTCACGCCCCTCAAGCCCCTGGAGGCCATGGCCGGGGGACGGCTGGTGGTGGCTTCCGACGTGGGCGGCCACCGGGAACTGATCCGCGACAACGACAACGGCCTGCTGTTTACCGCCGGCAGCAGCGAGGCCCTGGCCGCGTCGGTGAACGACCTGCTGTCCCGCCGCGACGACTGGCAGCGCATCCGCGACCGGGGCCGGGAATTCGTCGAGCGCGAGCGCACCTGGAAGGCCAGCGTCGACCGCTACCCGGCGGTGTACGGGGCGCTGGCATGAGCCAGCCGTCCCTCACCCTCGGCCTGGTGGGCCCCGTGCCGCCGCCCAACGGCGGCATGGCCATGCAGACCCGGCAACTGGCCCGACTGCTGACGGCGGAGGGTATCCGGGTGGAGCAGGTGGCCACCAACGGCCTCTATCGGCCCGCCATTGCCGGCCGCATCCCCGTGGTTCGCGCCCTGTTTCGCCTGGTGCCCTACCTGTTTGCGGTATGGCGGTTGTCCGGGCGGGTCCAGGTGATTCACCTGATGGCCAATTCCGGCTGGTCCTGGCAGCTCCACGCCGCGCCCGTGCTCTGGCTGGCCCGGCTGCGGGGAACGCCGGTGATCGTCAACTACCGGGGCGGCGAGGCACTGGACTATTTCCGGCGCTCCTTCTCCCGGGTGAGGCCTTCCCTGCGAAAGGCGGCGGCAATCGTGGTACCCTCCGGCTACCTTGAGGCGGTTTTCCAACGCTTTGGCGAGCGGGCCCGGGTGATACCCAATATTGTCGACCGGGAGGTATTCAGCCCGGCGCCAAAAACAGACCGGGCCGAAGAGCCGGCAGAGGAGGAGGGCAGCGACTTCACCCTGGTGATTACCCGCAACCTGGAACCCATATACGGCATCGATACCGCCATCCGCGCCCTGGCCCTGGTGGCCCGCCGGGATGCGAACGTGCGCCTGAGGATTGCCGGCAGCGGCCCCCAGGCGGAGTCCCTCCGGGCACTGGCACGGGAACTCGGCATCGCCGATGCCGTCTCCTTTGAGGGAAGGCTCGACAGGCCGGAAATCGCGGCCCTGTACGCCGGGGCGGATGCCATGATCAATCCCAGCACGGTGGACAACATGCCCAACTCGGTGATCGAGGCCCTGGCCTGCGGCGTTCCCGTGGTGTCCACGGAGGTGGGCGGTGTGCCGTTTATCGTCAGCCACGAGGAGAGCGCGCTGCTGGTGCCCCCCGGCGACGAACGCGCCCTGGCGGATGCCATCCTGCGCCTGNNTGAAGGGAGCCCCGGATTTGCGCGAGACGCTGAAAGCCAACGGCCTCGCCCGGGCGGAACAGTACGCCTGGCCCCGGGTCCGGCAGCAGTGGCTCGACCTTTACCGTCAGCTCTGTGTGGCCGGCGACGACAGGAGCAGGGTGGCATGAGTCTTTACCAGAAGGCGGTGGCCGGGGTCCTGTTCCCCCTGCACGAAAAGCTCAAGGGGCACCAGACCCTGCCGGTGCACCGGGCCATGGAACGCTCCCAGTGGCTGGCGCCGGAGCAGGTGGCCGAGCTTCAGGTGGCGAACCTGCGCCGCTTCCTCACCCGTATCGGCGAGACTGTCCCCTATTACCGGCAATTGTTTGCCGCGCATGGTTTCGACCCACGCGCGGTTTCCTCCGCCGCCGATCTTCAGGCCCTGCCGCTGCTGGACAAAGCGGCCATTCGCGACAATACCGAGGCCATGAAGGCCCGCGGCGCGGCCAACCTGAAACGTTTCAATACCGGCGGCTCCAGCGGCTCGCCGCTGATTTTTTACCTGGGCAGGGAGCGGGTCAGCCACGACGTGGCCGCCAAGCGGCGGGCCACCCGCTGGTGGGGGGTGGATATCGGCGACCCGGAGATCGTGGTCTGGGGCTCCCCCATAGAGCTGGGCGCCCAGGACAGGGTGCGCCTGCTGCGCGACAAGCTGTTCCGCACCGAGTTGCTGTCCGCCTTCGAAATGTCCCGGGAGAATATGGACCGGTTTATCCGGCGTATTCAGGCATTCCGGCCGAAAATGCTCTTCGGCTATCCCTCGTCCCTGGCGCTGCTGGCGGAACATGGCCGGGAGCACGGCCACGACCTGGCCTCCCTGGGGGTGAAAGTGGTGTTTGTCACCTCCGAGCGCCTTTACGACCACCAGCGGGACAGTATCGAAAAGGGCTTTGCGTGCCCCGTGGCCAACGGCTACGGGGGCCGCGATGCCGGCTTTATCGCCCACCAGTGCCCCCGGGGCAGCCTGCACATCACCGCCGAGGACATGGTAGTGGAGATCGTCGACAGCCGGGGCAATGTGCTGCCGCCGGGGCAGAGCGGCGAGATCGTGGTCACCCACCTCTTCACCAGCGAGTTTCCCTTTGTCCGTTACCGCACGGGCGACGTGGGCGTTTTGGGCTCGACGCCCTGTGCCTGCGGGCGCGGCCTGCCGGTGCTGGCCAGCGTCGAGGGCCGGGCCACGGATTTCGTTACCGCCTCCGACGGCACCGTTATGCACGGGCTGGCGCTGATCTACGTGCTGCGGGATATGCCGGATGTGGATGCGTTCAGGATCACCCAGGAATCCCTCGACCTGACCCGCGTGGAGGTGGTCCCCAAAGAGCAGCTGACCCCGGAGCTGGCGGAGAGCATCCGCTCGGGTCTCGGGGCGCGCTTGGGCAGTGACGTGACAATCGAAGTCATCCCCGTACCCGAAATAACACCGGAAAAGTCGGGGAAATACCGCTACGTAACCAGCAAGGTGGCCACCGGATGATAGACAGCCTTTACCTTTTAATGGCAGTGGGATGCGTTTGCTACCTCTTTTACTGGGCCGATAAACAGGAAGATGACTGATGCGTGACCTGTTCCTGGTTGGCTTCCTGTTCGTCGCCATCTACTTCGCCTTCAGGCGACCCTTCCTGGGCGTGGCCGCCTGGGCCTGGATTGCCCTGACGGCACCGGCGGAGTGGGCCTGGGGTTTTTCCCAGCACTTCCGGCTTAACCTGACCATCGTCGTGGTCACGGGGCTGGCCTATCTTCTGACCACAAAAAACAAGTCATTCCAGGTCAACGGTCTGGTGGGGCTGGTGCTGTTCTTCGGTTTCTGGACCTTCGTCAGCACCGCCTTCAACCTCAGTGCGGAGCCCGCCTGGGTATGGGACTACTGGATCCGCTTCGTGAAGATCTTGCTGCTTTTTGTGTTTATTGTCCTCATTTTCACCAAGCGCCTGCATATCGACACCCTGGTGTGGGCCATTGTGCTGGCGGTTTCCTCCTACGCGGCCATGGAGGCGGTGAAGTTCATTCTCTCCGGCGGCAGCCACCGGATTACCGGCCGGGCGGGTATTATCGAGGATCGCAACGACCTGGCGGTGGCCATCAACATGTGCATTCCCCTGGTGGTTTACCTGATCCAGGTTACCCGGCACACATATCTGAAGCTCGGGCTCTGTGGCCTGCTTGCCCTGAATGTTCTCGCCGTGGTGGGCACCTATTCCCGGGGCGGTTTTATCGGCCTGGGCATTCTCGCCTTTGCCTTCTGGCTGAAATCCCGATACAAGGTGCCGCTGGCCATCGCCGCGTTGCTATTGCTTCCGGTTTTGTACGAGAGCACCCCCGAAGAATGGCAGGAACGCCAGAGCACCATTACCACCGCGGCGGAAGAAGACACCTCCTTTATCGGCAGGGTCTGGGCATGGAAGATATCCGGCCTTATTGCACTGGACCATCCCCTGACCGGCGGCGGCTTCGGGGCGGTGACCGAACCCTATCTCTGGAATTTTTACGCCCCCTATACCCCGGACTTTACGCCTTGGGAAAGTCGTCCAATTCCTTCCTACCAAAAGCCGAAAGCCGCCCACAATGTTTATCTTCAGGTGCTGGGAGATCACGGTTTTGTCGGGTTGGGGGTTTTCCTGATGATGCTGCTCACCGCGCTGCGCCATAATATGAAAAATGCACGCCTCGGCAAGCAGCGCAATGTGCTCTGGTATCGGCATCTGGCTAATGCGCTGACGTTGTCCTTGGTGGGCTATGGCATCACCGGAGCCAACGTCAGCCTGGCCTATTTTGACCTGCTCTACGCCATCTTCGGGGTGGTGGTGGCGATGACAATCCATCGGCAACGCCTGCTGGCCACTGACGAGACGGAGGGCACTGGTAGTGTCAAAAATCTTTCG
>DGNJ01000018.1 GCA_002388905.1 Cellvibrionales bacterium UBA4495 | reverse complement strand
CACGAAACCGGGTCAACTCCAGGGTACGCGTGGTATTGAGTTCATTGCGCAGATTCTGGAACGACTTGAACTGGGCCAGAGCGACATTGATAACCGGCTTGACCTGTTGGGGGTTGATACTGCCTACCAGGTACGTGCTGATACCGGCCGTGACCGCCTGCTCGATATATTCAGGGTCTTCTTCCTCGGTGAACATGACCACCGGAGTGGGATTATGGCTATTGATGATGGAAAGGCTTTCGAGCACGTCCCTGTCGGGCGAGTCCAGATCGATTAGCACCACGTCCGGTCGGTGCTGCTCGATCTGGAATAGCAGGCCGGTCGCCGATGGAATCGTCGATAAAACTTCAAACCCGCTTGCCCTGAGGCTTTCCTCCACCATGGCGGCACGCTCCGGGTGGTCGTCCACCAGCATAACCTTCACGATGTTGGCGTCATTTTTTGGTTTCAATGTTTCAGTGTCCTCCTGTACTGCCTTTGCCTGGGAAAAGCATCATCTCCCGCTAAAGCAACCACCGGTGGCGGGTTTCCGTTCCGCCACCGGTGGTTGCTTATTTTCTCCTTCGATTAGGCCCGTTTAACGATCACATCGGACCCGGGCTGGATGCTTTTGGCTATTGGCTACCTTAAGCCTGTAGCAATATTCGCATAGCAATATTTGCGCCATCTAAAAGGCCAACATAAGCGTAACCCAGAGCTTCCTGGTATCAACCGCATACTCATCGGCCCTGTAGTCCGCGTACTTGATCTGGCCCTTGATGTGTGCATTGAAGGGATAGGTGGCCACCAGGTCTATTTCGGTGCCGTATTCCATATCGCCTTCGTCGGCACTGAAGTCGTGATAAACCGCCGCCAGGGAAACCTTGCCGATACTGCCAGCCAGGCCGCCGTAAACGTCCTCGATACCACCTGCGGGGGTCGCCAGGAACAGGTCCGCCCAGCCCTGGAACTTGTGCAGGGTTGCCAGCGGTGTCTTGAAGGCGGTCACCCCGTCGTCGCTGCCCAGCAGTTCGTAACCCAGGGTGACTGTCATCGGTTTAATTTTTGCCCGGGCTTCCAGGGCAACATAGTCCGCATCATAGGCGGTGGGATTATCGCCGTAATCGGACTGGCTGGCGTAGGTGGCATCAAAGCCGAGCATTTTGTAACTGCCACTGTAGCGGGCGCCCACGGTCATACTGGAGAGGGCCGCCGCATCGTTAAAATCGAGGGCATAGGCGAAACCACTGAATGTACCCAGGGACGTTTTCGCCGAGCCCAGGAGAATGTGGGAGTCGCTGTCGAAATAGGTGTCCTGAACGCTCTTGTCGGAGCCGTCGAAGATCCTGTTAACACCCCACAGATAGCCGTAGTCGAGGGTATAGGTCTCGCCGGTGTAGGAGAAGGTGCCGGAATCGTAGGTCTGCTCGTTCTGGCGCCAGCCAACCCCGCCCACGAACCGTTGACCGGCATGCAGGATTCGCTGGCGTCCACCCCTGATCCCGGCGTTTTCGGCAAACTGGTACTGCCCGTAGGCCTGGTTGATTTCCGTGCCCACCGGGTCGGCGACAACAGAGTGGTTACCGCGATACTTATCCTGGACAAGCGAGTCGTAATCATCCGGGCCAACGGTCGAGACATTATCCGCTTCCAGGAGGGCACTGAAGCCATGGACAGCGCCGCTCTTCAACGTCAGGCGGGTGCGCAAGGTGGAGGCATGGGCGTCGTCCAGTGCATTGTCCTGCTCCACGGTCTCATAGCGATACCGGAAGGAGAGGTCAGCGGTGCCGCCCTGGATGAGGTTGTCGATTGTGTCATTAACCGGGTCGGCCTCGACAGCAACTATGGGGAGCAGGCAAAGAACGCCAACGGCGGCGAAACCTGTGGACTTGATCATGTGATGTCTCCTTGCGCATAGGTAGTGAGCAAAACAAAAAAAAGCCCGCCCCCGAATCGGGAGCAGGCCTCATTGCCAGGTATCATGTTGTGGTTTTTAAACCGGGAAAGCCGACTGTCATCGCCGGTGTCCGTACCGGGCCCGATCGCGACTTCTCGACATGTTCAATACAAGTGTCGTGCCAAGTCTTCATTTTCATTTAAAATACAATGCACTAGTGTAAAAGCGGCCGCTACTTAATCGTTTCGGAGACTTTTTTGTGCACCGTAACCACCTCCGTTTTAGCGACGCTGCACAATGGCCGTGCAGGATGGCTGTCCCTTCCGGGGCACCAGATGACTGCCGGTGAAAACCGCCGGCGCTACAATGGCGTCCGTCTACAGGTCTATTGGTGCGAATGAATGATGCCCAGCGAACTCGAAACGGCAGCACGGAAAAACCTCCGCACCCTGTGCATCATCCGCCTGATCGCCGTCACCGGCCAGGCAATGGCCATCGCCTGGCTGATAGCCACGTATCCGAATGCCGTGTTTTCCCCGGAAGCGCTTATCTGGTTCCCGCTGTTCACCCTGGTCATAGCGGTAAGCTGGTGGCGCAGCTACCGGCCGTCCCCCATCGCCGAATGGGAATTTTTCTTCCAGGTCCTCCTGGATGTGGGCTTTTTCACCGCGCTCCTCTACGAAACCGGCGGGGCCACGAACCCTTTCGTTTCCTATTACCTGGTACCCGTGACGATCGCCGCCATCACCCTGCCCCGCATCCTGGCCTGGCTGGTGAGCCTGCTGTGTCTTGCCGCCTATACCGGCCTTCTGTTCTGGCACCAGCCCATCCCGCTGCTGGCACCCGAAGGGCATGGCGCCGATCCGGTGAATCTCCACACCCTGGGGATGTGGATCAATTTTGCCGTGAGCGCCCTGCTTATCGGCTATTTCGTCACGCGCATGGCCGACGCCATCCGGACTCAGGCCGACACCCTGAACCGGCAGCGGGAAAAGCGGCTGGAAGACGACCAGTTGATTGCCGTCGCCACCCTCGCCGCCTCCGCCACCCATGAACTGGGTACGCCACTCAACACCATCAAACTCCTCGCCGACGACCTGAGCGGCGTGGTGCCGGCCGCGAGTCGCAAGGACCTCGACGTGCTGATATCCCAGGTGGATCGATGCCATCAAACGCTTCAGGAACTATCCGACACGGCGCGCTCCTTTTCCGAACAGACTGCTCGGGCAGTGCCCGTCAAGAACTATTTCGCCACCCTCCTGGACCGCTGGCAGCTAATGCGTCCGGATGTCGACGTGCGCTGTCGAATTGAAGAAGGGCCGGACAACCAGGTTCGGTTCCCCCCGTCGCTGGCGGCTTCCATCCACAACCTGCTCAACAATGCCGCCGATGCCAGCCCCGACCGGGTCGACATTTCGGTAAACTGGGATGAGAGTAAAGCGTCCCTGGTAATCCGGGATTACGGCGAGGGCTTCGAGCACGGCCTCGATGGCCGGCGCGGTATCCGGCCGAGTACCAAGCCGCGCGGCATGGGGTTGGGAATGCTCCTGTCCCGGCACATACTGGCGCGCCACGGCGGTCTTATCGACAGCGAACCGGCCGCGGGCGGTGGAACCCGCATTACCATTAACCTTCCCCTGGCAACCGCATGACCCCGAGGAAAAACCACCAGTACCTCATTGTCGACGACGACCGGGTATTCGCCGATGTCCTGGCCCGGAGCCTGATGCGACGGGGTCTTCAGGCACGAGTCGCCCACTCCCCCGACGAGGCCCTGTCAGCCTGTCGCCGTCTGTCGCCAGAGCGCGTCATCCTGGACCTCAAGCTTGGCGAAACCTCGGGATTGGCACTTATCGGCAGGATCCGGGAGGCGGCACCCGGCGTTCAGATCCTGGTGCTTACCGGATATTCGAGCATTCCCACGACCGTGCAGGCCATCAAGCTTGGCGCCCTCAACTACCTGTGTAAGCCGGCATCAGTGGAAGATATTATCGGCGGTTTCGACGCCGTAACGGGCCGGATTTCGACGCCCATCTCCGACACCCCTCACTCGGTGGAGCGGTTGCAATGGGAACATATCCAGAAAGTGCTGGCGGAGAACGACGGCAACATTTCCGCCACCGCTCGCGCCCTGGGGATGCATCGCCGCACCCTGCAGCGCATCC
>DGNJ01000104.1 GCA_002388905.1 Cellvibrionales bacterium UBA4495 | reverse complement strand
ACCCTGGATATCGTCCTGCTGCTCTTGCCGGGCGGCCTGCTGCCCGGTCCGGCGTTCGACATCGTAACTGTCGACAATGGCGCGAATGGTTTCCTCTGCCTGCTTCTTCAGCCGGGCTTGCCGGGTATCCTGTGCCACCCGTTGGTAGATGTCGTCCAGGGGCGGCACACCGCCGGCTTCCCGCTCGACCAGCATCACCAGGTGGAAGCCATGTTCTGACTGGATCGGCCCTTGCCAGAGGGTTTCGTCAGGTTCGAGGCCAAAGAGCGCTTCGGCAAAACCGTCGCCGAAATGAGAGGCGATAAAGTCGTCGCTGCGCTCCACATAGTTGGTGTGATAGAGAAAGCGGTCGCCGTGGCCCATGGCCCTGGAAAACGGAACACCTTCGGCATCGAGTCGCTGCTGCAGGGCTCGGGCATGATTCGCCGCGTCCTTATGCCGGCTGGCATCGACAAAGATGTGAGCAAAGGTGGCGCTGGGTGGTTCGCGGTAACGTTCGCTATTTTCTGCAAAGTAATTCGCCACCGTTTCCCGGTCGATGGGATCGCCGGAGAAGCCAAAGCCACGGGTCAGGTATTCCATTTTCTGAACCAGGCGTTGTTTGATCACATAATCTTCGCGGTCGAGGCCGAGCCGAAGCGCTTCGCGGAAAAGGGCCTCTTCACGCACCAGCCGCTCTATCAGCCGCTGGCGTTCGTCGTCAGTCATGGCGGCCAGACGCTTTTCGGCCTGGTCGGGATTAAAAGCACGGCTTCGGTACTGCAGAAATTCCAGCAGGGCGGCATTGTCGATAACGATACGATCACCGTCGTCCGCAAGTCTGCCCTCGTTCACCCAACCGTGGAGCACGAACAACAGGCCCCCCAGCACCAGAAAATGGACTAGCGGTTGTTTCAGGAGTGATACGAAAGGGTTCATCGATTTGTCTCTCTCACGCAGGCTTCCTCAACTCAGGGTGTGTACCAGATAGGCGAGGTATACGCCCGCTCCTGCTGAACTGCCGGCACACCTTCGGGCGGTTCCGTGCCATAAAAGGCAGCGTCGTAGGTAGTCCAACGGGGTGTGGGAATCTCCAGCACCCGCACGTAATAAAACGCTCTTTCATCAGGCTCGAAGTCCGGGTCCTTCCAGACAGCGCTCATCTGCGCTTCCCCTACCCTGTTTGTATAGGTGGCGTTTGCCACATCGACAGTCGAACCGATGGTAGGCGCCATATCAACCTCCGGGTCCGATTTGCGGTCATCGGAGAGCACCACGTCGTAAACCTTTTCGTGGGTCTCCCCCTTTTCGCCGAGCCAGCCCTTAACCACCTGGATCCGTTCCAGGTTGGCTCCGTCCGGGTCCTTGGCAGCGACAATCAGGAAGCGAGGCGATCCGCCCTTTGGCGCCCGACTCAGGTCCCCGCCCATGGGCACGCCCTTGTCGTAGCCGATTGCCACATAGTCCGGTCGCAAGTGGTCCTCCCCATCGAAATCCCAACCGCCGAAGAAGCGCACCACCATTCGGGGTCCCGTGGTGGCGTAGGTCTCACGCCGCTGCATGGCGTCAAACAGTGATTCACGGGTGTTTTCGTGGGCCCAGACAGCGGCGAAGCCGGATGCCGCATAGCGGGCCATCGGATAGTAGGAATGCAGTTCCAGGCGTGTCGCGCTGGGCTCCTCAGGGGCCCACTTACCGAAAAAACTGTTTTCCTCAATGGCGGACGCACCAATATGGGAATCCGAGCTGCCGATCATCCCGAACTTGAAAGGGTTAACTCCCAGCGTTTTTTCGAGTTGCAGGCCAAATTTCAGGGCGCCCCTGGCATACTCATGCTTAAGCATCCAGTCTTCCTTGGGAGGCTGCTCCAGGGAAAAATTGGATTTGTCCCAGGTTTCATAGTCCGCAAACCGGTCATCCGGGGAAAGCACCGGGTGGGTCTCGGAATCTCCCTTCACCTGTGTCATTTCGTAGAGGGGCTCCCAGCGGGCCCGAGTTTCGGCATAGGCCCGGGACAGGGGCTCTCCGGACAATGTCTTGTCGGGAAACATGGCACCATTGCTGACGTTGCCATTGTGGGGGATCGCCAGCACACGCCCGCCTGTCTGGATTTCGTAGCTCTCCAGGTAACGCCACAGGGCCCGGGGGTCCCGGGAATCCAGTGCGCTGAACGGCACCACTTTTGTAGCCTTGCCAGGGCCGTCGCGAAATATGACGTTGCGGTGCAGATTGTTGCCATCCGGCATGGCCGTCCATTCATAACCAATGAACGCGGTGAAGCGACCGGGATCGTTCTGGCGTTCGGCGTTTTCCGCTACCCGCTGCCAGGCGGTTTCCTTGAGAACCGGGTCATGGGGCAGGCCTGTTTTCCCCATGGCACTCAAATGAAAAGTACCGAGAGGCTTCAGCTCGCCTGACTGTTGCCGGGCTTTCAGGATTTCGCCGAGCTTTGTGCCTTGCAGAACCGGATCGTTATTTTCGAGCATGTCGAAAACGCCGAGAAAAGTGGCATGGTCCGAGATAACCAGAAAGTCCAGCGGACGACTCAGTTTCACCTTCTGCCCGCTATTGGTGGTAACAGAATCGCCCTTGGCGAAACGGTAGGCATCCTCCGGTGTCAGCCTGTTTTCGTAACCGTAGGCATCCGTCGATAGAACGGTGTGCAGATGGGTATCACCCCAGTAGAGGTTCTGCGGATAATTTAAGGCTACGAAGGGAGAATAATCATCGCCCCTTGCCTGAATAGTCAGTGTCGCAAGATAAACTGCCAGACAGAACGGCACTGCCAGAAGGTTTAATTTTCGGACTTTTTTGTTTTTCATGAAGCCTCCAACCGAAAAATCACTTTTTGCCGGCCACGTAAACTCGATCATGGGGGCGATAACAGAGGGGGAAAAAGATTTGCTGAAGCCAGTGCCAGTCCGACCCCGGCAAGCCATATCTGGCGGGGCGACCACCGGGAACATACAGTGTCCCAAACAGTCGGTCGAAAAGGGAAATGACTGTGGCAAAGTTGCGATACGTTTTTCCGTCCCGTCCCCAGCCATGATGGGTATGGTGGAGGCGGGGCGTGATGAACACCAGCTCAACGAGCCATAGCAACTTTTTACCCCAACCCGTTTTGGCCAGGACATCGTCCCACCGAAAAGCGCTGTGGGTAAACGCGTTCCACATCAGCAATATTCCCAACGTTATCGCCGCCGCCTCATGCATGCAGAGATAGAAAGAAAGGCCCGTTGTCCAGGCATAGGGCACTACAAAAGGCCAGAAGATATTGACCCGGGCCATGACGGTGACATTCAGGTAGCGGGCTGCGTGATGGGTGCGGTGCATTCCCCACAGCAGATTGTTTCGGCCGGGGGAGTGGGCGAGACGGTGTACCCAGTAGAAACAGAACTCCGAAAACAGCAAGACGCCGGGAAGTGCCAGCCACAAAGGAGTATCCGCAAGCGCGCCCCGCCAGACCGGCAGGAAGATCGAAAAAAGCGTGGCATAGAGAAGCGCCACCACCGGCCTGACCAGTTGACTGAGAAGAAAACAACCACCGGTCACCAGGAGGTCCTCGCGCCGATAGATATCCCGATGCCAACCGCTGATAATCTCGGCCGGCAACACAGTGAGAATCAGCACCATCGCCCACTGTCCCGGTGACATTTTCATCCCCTTATGTCGAACGGGTACGCGAAGTGCCGCCCGTTTCCCCCGAGTATTCGTCCATTGCACTGGTGAGTCAAATGCAATTAAATATCATTTTTGATGAATTATCCGCATGAAAAACCATGAGACCACTTGACCTCCGTAAACTCCATCACGCGATCGTCCTTGAGAGCGAATGCAATTTCGCACGTGCGAGCGAACGCCTCCACCTGTCACAATCCGCGCTGACACGGAGTATCCAGGCATTGGAGGACGATCTGGGTCTGCATTTGTTCGAGCGTAACCGTTCCGGCGTACGCGCCACGCCGGAGGGTCGCCGGATACTCGAGCAGGGCCGTGAATTACTGCTGAGGGCCGGCACCATCAGGCGGGAAGCCGAATTGATCCGGGAAGCCGAGAGCGGAGAGGTCAGCTTTGGCGTGGGACCGGCCATGGCCGGCATCATTCTCTCCCCACTTATGAAAGCCATGAGCAGGGATGAAACCAAGGTCACCGTGCGCGCGGACATCGATTCGCCCCCGGCCCTTCTCGAAAGCCTTTTCGGCGAAAAGATAGAATTTTTTATTGCCGACACCCGCCTGCTCGATTCCGCCGGTCAACGAGGCGCCGCCATCCTGCCACTGCGGTACATGGAAACGGGTTTCTACGTTCGGGCCGGCCATCCACTGGCTACCGGCGAAGTCATTACCGCCGACCAATTAATACGTTTTCCCCTGCTTATGCCCAATCTCGGGGAGGACCACTGGACGCTTATCGGCGCGCTCTACGGCGGTAATTTCGACAGGACAAGTGTCAAGCACCTCATGTGCAACGACTTTCACAGTCTTAAGGCGGCGGCGATGGACAGCGACGGGATATTGATGTGCGTTCAGGATACCCTGGAAACCGAGTTATCCGACGGCACGCTCCAACGGTTGGAAATGACCCAGCCCCACTCCGATATCGGCTGGAATATCGGCATGGTTTCCCTGGAAGGCAGACGCCTGTCCCGGGCGGGACAGATGCTGTTTGAAAGGATACGCCGGATCCTGCATGTGGACGCCACCACAACCTAAGGCATGTTGGTGGCGTCCGAAAGTCCCGCCTGCGTGACGGAACAGAAACCATTCACGAACTTACGCCAACGGCGACATCCAGCAGCGCCCGGCGATGGGTCACCACCTCGCCGAGAATAATCAGCGCCGGCGATGGCAAGGCACTTTGTCGGACCCGCTCGGCGACGGTCTCGAGGGTGGCGACCACCACCTGCTGGTCCGCCCGGCAGCCGTTGGCTATCACGGCAACGGGCGTATCGGCCGCCTTGCCGCGCTCGATAAGACCGGCGGCGATGTCCCCCACCACGGAAAGCCCCATGTAGAACACCACCGTCTGGTCTTTCTGCAGGGCCAGGTCCCAGTTGAACGCCAGTTCTCCCTGTTGGCGGTGGGCGGTGATAAAGGTCAGCGCATGGGCGCAGGCCCGGTGGGTAAGGGGAATGCCGGTGGCCGCGGCGCAACCCATGGCGGCGGTAACGCCCGGAATGACCTGCCAGGAGATTCCCCGGTTTTCGAGCACGTCCAGTTCTTCACCGCCGCGGCCGAAAACAAAGGGATCGCCCCCTTTGAGGCGCACCACCCGTTTGCCCGAACTGGCCAGGGACACCAGCAGCTCGCAAATCTTTTCCTGGGGCAGGCTGTGCCGGTCCTTGCGTTTGCCCACATAGATTTTTTCGCAATCACCGGCGGTGCAGGCCAGCAACTCGGGGGCCACGAGGCGGTCGTAAACCACCACATCCGCCTCTTGCAGGGCGCGCAGGCCCCGGACGGTCAGCAGGTCCGGGTCGCCGGGCCCGGCACCGAGGAGGATAACCTCCCCTTCGGCGGCGTTATTTGCACGGCGGTCGATATGGTCCTCGATTTCCCGGTTTTTGAACGGTATGACGTTACTCATGGTAAATACTCTGTTGTGTGGCCAGGTGTGGCGAAGGATGCCTCAGGCGGCGTCCTCTTCCCCGCCCTCTGCGGTTTTGGTGAGCAGGGCCTTCAGCTCCGGAATGCAGGAGCCGCAGTTGGTCCCGCAGCGCAATTGATCCCCCAGTTCCCGCGGGTTGCCGGCCCCCTGCCCGATGGCGCGGATGATTTCCTTCTCCCCCACTTCAAAGCACGAACAGATCAACCGGCCCTTGTCCGAGCCGGCGGCGCTTCTGCCCGCCAGCAGCAACCAGCGGTCGGCGGGCAGTCGGGCGCCGAAATTTTCGGCCAGCCAACTGCCCTGCGGCAGTGACTGCCGGTCGGCGGCCAGGTAGGCCATAAACCGGGGGCGAACGTCGTCGTGGGCGATAATCCGGTAGTCGCCGCTGGCGGCATCGCCGAATTCCAGGCGGGTGTCGCCACCGGCACGTTCCCGGGCCCAGGCGAGCACATCCAGGTGGTTACCCTCGAGCACCGCCAGGCGGTAGCGAAAACCCCGGGCCAGGGGCACTTTGGTCCAGAAATCGAAAACGCTCACGTCCAGCGATTCGTGACTGGCCACCTGCAACCAGCGGCGAACCGGCAGTTTGCGCAGGTTGACGGGCACGTATTTGCTCTCCGGCTGGCCGGAGCGAGGGTCGGTTACCGGTGCGATCAGTGCGCCGATGCGGGCATGGGAGGCGTACTGATCGTTCCAGTGCATGGGCACGAAGATTTCGCCGCTGCCGCCCCCCTCGTCGATGGCCGCCGGCAGACGCAAACTGCCCCGGCTGTTTTGGACTTCCAGCAGGTCGCCTTCGGTAATGTGCAGGCGCGCGGCGTCGGCGGGGCCGATGCTGACGGAGGGCGAATCAATGTGGTTGAGCAAGCGCGGCGCCCGCGCGGTACGGGTCATGGTGTGCCACTGGTCCCGGATGCGTCCCGTGTTCATGACAAACCCGCAGCCGCCCCCGGAATTCTGGCTGGGCGCGGCGGGCATCACCGCCACGAACCGCGCGCGGCCGTCGCCGGTACTGAAGCGACCGTCACCGAAAAGCCGTGCCCGCCCGGCGGGATTGGCGGCGTTGACCGGCCACTGCACCGGCTCCAGGTTTTCGTAGCCGGTGTCGGACAGGGCACTCAGCCCGCTGATATCGAAGACGCGGTTGCCAGCGTTCTCGAAACCGGACAAAGCGGCGTGCTCACAGAACACGTCCCGGGGCGAGCGGTAGTCAAAGGCCGCCCCGAAACCCATGCGCCGGGCCAGGTCGCAGACGATCTGCCAGTCGTGGCGTGCCTCCCCGGCGGGAAGGGACAGCGCCCGCTGCCGGGAAATGCGCCGTTCGGAGTTGGTGACCGTGCCGTCCTTTTCGCCCCAGCCGGTGGCGGGCAGCAGGATATCGGCACAGGCGGTGGTGTCGGTCTCGGCAATGCAGTCCGACACCACTACCAGTTCGCACTTCTCCAGGGCCCGCTTCACCCTGTCGGCGTCGGGCATGCTCACGACCGGGTTGGTGGCCATGATCCACACGGCTTTGACACTCCCCCGCTCGATGGCATCGAACAGGTCCACGGCCTTGAGGCCGAGGTGCCTGGCCATGCGCGGCGCCTCCCAGAAGCGCCCCACCCGGTCGATGTCCTCGGGGGTGAAGTTCATATGGGCCGCCAGTTGATTGGCGAGGCCGCCCACTTCGCGCCCGCCCATGGCGTTGGGCT
>DGNJ01000062.1:64483-65564 GCA_002388905.1 Cellvibrionales bacterium UBA4495 | reverse complement strand
TGCCCTGGCCGATACGGTTGGGACCGCCCCCGAGCACCAGTATTTTCTTGCGGTCGGAGGGCTCGGCCTCGCACTCATCCTCATAGGTGGAGTACATATAGGCGGTTGCGGTGGCGAATTCCGCCGCACAGGTGTCCACGCGCTTGTAGACCGGCCGGATATCCTCGGCGTAACGCTTCTCCCGAACCGCCGCCTGGCTGGTGCCGAGCAGCTCGGCCAGGCGCTTGTCGGCGAAACCCTTGCGCTTGAGCCGGAACAGGCGGTCCCTGTCCAGGCTGTCGAGGTCCTGGCCCTGCAGGGCCTGTTCTTCTCGTACCAGGTCTTCCACCTGGACCAGGAACCAGGGATCGATATGGGTGATGCGCAGCACCTCGTCCAGGGTCATGCCCAGGCGGAAGGCATCGCCCAGGTACCAGAGCCGGTCGGCGCCGGGCTCCGCCAGGTTGGCGTGCACCGTGGCCATGGCATCGTCGTCCCGGGGATCGACCATGGGTTCCAGGCCCGCGCGTCCCCGCTCCAGGCCGCGGATGGCCTTGTGCAGCGACTCCTGGAAAGACCGGCCGATGGCCATGACCTCGCCCACGGACTTCATCTGGGTGGTGAGTTTGGGATTGGCGGTCGTGAACTTCTCAAAGGCGAAGCGCGGAATCTTGGTGACTACGTAATCGATGCTGGGCTCGAAGGAGGCCGGCGTGGCACCGCCGGTGATTTCGTTCTGCAACTCGTCGAGGGTATAACCCACGGCTAGCTTGGCCGCCACCTTGGCGATGGGGAAACCGGTGGCCTTGGAGGCCAGTGCCGACGACCGGGACACACGCGGATTCATCTCGATCACCACCAAACGGCCGTCCTCGGGGTTGACGGCGAACTGGACGTTGGAGCCGCCGGTCTCGACACCGATCTCACGCAACACCTTGACGGAGGCATCGCGCATGATCTGGTATTCCTTGTCGGTGAGGGTCTGGGCCGGCGCCACGGTGATGGAATCGCCCGTGTGCACCCCCATGGGATCGAAATTCTCGATGGAGCAGACAATGATGCAATTGTCGTTGCGGTCCCGGACCACCTCCATCTCGTATTC
>DGNJ01000062.1:64232-64394 GCA_002388905.1 Cellvibrionales bacterium UBA4495 | reverse complement strand
AGCCGCCCATGGTGAAAGACGGCCGGATGATGCACGGATAGCCGAAGCGGTCCGGCACCTGGAAGGCCTCCTCAAGGCTGTGCACGATGGTGGCACGGGGTGTCTCCAGGCCGATGGCCTTCATGGCCTGGTCGAAACGCTCGCGATCCTCGGCCTTGTCGA
>DGNJ01000062.1:64031-64162 GCA_002388905.1 Cellvibrionales bacterium UBA4495 | reverse complement strand
GTCTGGCCGCCCATGGTGGGCAGCAGGGCATCGGGGCGCTCCTTCTCGATAATGGCGCGCACGGTGCGCCACTCGACCGGCTCGATATAGGTAGCGTCCGCCATCACCGGATCGGTCATGATGGTGGCCGG
>DGNJ01000062.1:43642-63976 GCA_002388905.1 Cellvibrionales bacterium UBA4495 | reverse complement strand
AGGCCTGGCCGATGACGATGGGGCCAGCGCCGATGATCAGGATGCTTCGTATGTCTGTGCGTTTGGGCATGCTTTCCTTACCGTCAGAATTTTGTGCTTCGTCGCTAGGGTCTGACGTCGGTCGTCTGACGTCCGACGCTTGGCGGCTGCGCCGCCGGTTTTTTCGATTCCTGCTTTTGCGTCCGACGTGTAGCGTCAGACGTCCAGCCAACTCACGTTCGCGCGGGACACCGCCTCCGGCCTGCTCAACCGCCGCTCCTGCGGGCCTCCATCAACTCAACAAAATGATCGAACAGCGGCGCTGCGTCATGGGGACCGGGGCTCGCTTCCGGGTGACCCTGGAAGCTGAACGCGGGCTTGTCGGTCCGGTGAATGCCCTGGAGACTACCGTCGAACAATGAACGGTGCGTGGCCCGGAGATTGTCCGGCAGGGTCGATTCCTCGACGGCAAAACCATGGTTCTGGCTGGTGATCAACACGGTGCCGTCATCGGCGTTCTGCACCGGATGGTTGGCGCCGTGGTGGCCGAACTTCATCTTGGTGGTCATCGCTCCGGAGGCCAGTGCCAGCAACTGGTGCCCCAGGCAGATCCCGAACACGGGAATGTCCGCGTCGATGATCTCCCGGATCGCGGTGATCGCATAGTCGCATGGTTCCGGGTCGCCGGGACCGTTGGAAAGGAAGACCCCGTCGGGGTTCATGGCCAGCACCTCGGATGCGGGCATCTGGGCCGGCACAACGGTAATATCGCAGCCGCGGTCCGCCAGCAGGCGCAGGATATTGCGCTTGACGCCGTAATCGTAGGCCACCACCGTGAAGCGCTTGTCGGCGACCGCTGCATGGCCCTCGCCCAGCCGCCAGCTGCCTTCCGTCCAGGTGTAGGGTTCCGTGACCGAGACTTCCCGGGCAAGATCCGCGCCCTTGAGCCCCGGAAACGCCCGGGCCTGCGCCAGCGCCCGCTCCTCGTCAAGATCCCCCGCCATGATGCAGCCACTCTGGGCGCCTTTCTCGCGAAGGATCCGGGTGAGCTTGCGGGTATCGATATCGGCGATACCCACGACGTTGCGCGCCTTCAGGTACTGTTCCAGGGTCTGCTCGCTGCGGAAGTTACTGGCCAGCAGGGGCAGATCCCGGATAACCAGGCCAGCGGCCCAGACTCTGCCCGACTCCTCGTCTTCGGCATTGGTGCCGGTATTGCCGATATGGGGGTAGGTCAGGGTGACAATCTGGCGAGCATAGGACGGATCGGTGAGGATTTCCTGATAACCGGTCAGCGCCGTGTTGAACACCACCTCGCCACTGGAACTGCCTTCGGCGCCAATGGCCGTCCCCCTGAACACTGTGCCATCTTCGAGCGCGAGCAAAGCGAGCCGACGGTTATCGGGTTTCAACGCAAACTCCTATCAATCGGGAAAAGCAAATAAGCGCGGCTAACAGGCTTATTCGGAAGAGAACGGCACTGTGTTTACAAGAACGTATTCGCAAGAACGCAGGTTGCAAAAAAGCGAGATGAATACAGAGCTTCATCTCGCCTTATCGATACGTGCTTCAATCATGTGCCTCTCAGGGAATCAGGCTCTGCAGCCAGCGAAAACCTGAGCGGGAATTCTAGGGAAAGGGAGCCGTCCTGTCCAGCGGAAATGACGTTTGTCCGTCGATGTTATCGGCGGCCGGCGCAAAACCGCCGAGCTTCGACGGAAAGACCGCTTTCCGGAAAACGGCAGGCCATGAACTCATACTCGCCGGCCCCGCCTCGGTCCGGACCATCGATCCAGACGTATCGTCGATTCAGAGGCCGAGTACATCCTGCATGCTGTAAAGGCCGTTCTCCTTTTCCCGGAGCCAGGCCGCGGCCCGCACCGCGCCACGGGCGAAGGACATGCGACTGGAGGCCTTGTGGGTGATTTCCACCCGCTCGCCGTCGGCGGCGAACATCACCGTATGGTCGCCGACAATATCGCCGGCGCGCACCGTGGCAAAGCCGATGGTATCCCGGTCCCGGGCACCGGTCTGGCCCTCCCGGCCGTAAACAGCGACCTTGTCGAGGTCGCGGCCCAGGGCGCCTGCCACCACCTGACCCATGCCCAGGGCGGTGCCCGAGGGGGCATCGATCTTGTGGCGGTGATGGGCCTCATAGATCTCCACGTCCACTTCGTCGCCAAGAACGCGGGCCGCGGTCTCGAGCAGCTTGAAGCAGAGATTGACGCCGGTGCTGAAATTGGGCGCCATGCAGATGGCGGTGGCCGCCCCTGCCGCATTAATGCGCTCCTTCTCGTGTGCCGAAAAGCCGGTGGTGCCGATGACAACTTTCCGGCCCGCCCCGGCACAGGCCTCGACATTGGCCAGAGTCGCCGCAGGCACCGTAAAGTCGATGAGCACGTCGAAATCGTCGATGACCTGGTCAATATTCCCGGCAACCGTCACGCCGTTGCGGCCCAGGCCCGCCAGTTCGCCGGCATCCGCGCCCACCAGCGAACTGTCGGGCCGTTCCAGGGCCGCGCTCAACGCCAGTTCGGGGTGATTGGCCACCGCCTCGATCAGCATCCTGCCCATGCGCCCGGCGGCGCCGGTTACCGCGATTCTCGTCATTGTCTCGACCTTGCTTGCCTTGTATTTTTTGCGGATAAGCCGGAGTACGGCCTACCGCGAACAGGTGCTAAAGAGAAAAACCGTCAAAAAACTTCTTCACGCCCTCGAACCAGGAGGTCTTCCGGGGCGAATGCCTATCCCCTTCCAGGTCGCCCTCCAGCTCCCTGAGCAGCTCCTTCTGACGAGCGCTCAGGTTGACCGGCGTTTCCACGATCACCCGGCACAAAAGGTCGCCGGCGGGGCCGCCCCGGACACCCACGACACCCTTGCCGCGCAGCCGGAACAGCCGCCCGGTCTGTGTCTCCGGGGGAATCTTGAGCTTGACCCGGCCTTCCAGGGTGGGTACTTCCAGTTCGCCGCCCAGCGCCGCATCGACGATGCTGATAGGCACTTCGCAATACAGGTTGCGACCATCCCGCTGGAAGATCTCGTGCTCGCGTACGCCGATTTCCACGTAGAGGTCCCCAGGGGGGCCGCCGGCGGGTCCCGCCTCGCCCTCGCCGGAGAGACGAATGCGGTCGCCGGTATCGACACCCGCGGGCACTTTCACGGAGAGGGTCTTGGCTTCTTCGACGCGGCCCTGACCATGGCACTTGTTACAGGGATCGGCAATCACGGTACCGCGTCCGCGGCAGTGCGGGCACGTCTGCTGCACTTGCAGGAAGCCCTGCTGCATGCGCACCTGGCCCATACCGCCACAGGTATTACAGGTGACGGGCCTGGATCCGGGCTTGGCGCCGGAACCATCGCATTCGCCGCAATGGACCATGGTGGGCACGCGAATCTTGGCGGTCATGCCCCGCACCGCGTCTTCCAGGTCCACTTCGAGGGGGTAGCGCAGGTCGGCGCCGCGCATGGGCCCTCCGCGACGTCCGCCGCCGAAAATATCACCGAAAACGTCGCCGAAAATATCGCTAAAGCTGCCGAAACCGCCGGCACCGCCACCGCCGAAGCCGCCAGCGGCATCGAGCCCCTCGTGACCGAACTGGTCGTAGGCGGCGCGTTTCTCGGGATCCGACAGGACCTCATAGGCTTCGGAGGCTTCCTTGAATTTTTCCTCGGCATTCCTGTCGTCTGGATTGCGGTCCGGGTGGTGCTTCATGGCCACTCGCCGGTAGGCCTTCTTGATATCGGCCTCCGATGCGCCCTTTTCGACACCCAGTATTTCGTAGTAGTCCCGTTTCGCCATGGAGTTGTCTCTGTTTTACAGCAAAAAGAGGCCTGTCTTCACAAACCTCTTGGAGAGTCCCGATATACGAGAGGATATGGACGGGAGACTGATCCGGTCTCACCTCCCGTCCACCGTCTCGCCTGTTTACGATTTTTTGTCGGAGTCCTTCACTTCCTCGAACTCCGCGTCGACGACGTCTTCCTTGTCGCCCGACTGCTGTTCGCCGCCGGCCTGCTGGGCATCTTCGGCGCCCTGGGCCTGCTCGGCCTGTTCGGCGTACATCTTCTGGGCCAGGCTGGAAGAGGCTTCCGACAGCTTGTTGGTGGCGGCGTCGATCTTCTCCTTGTCGTCGCCCTTGACGGCTTCCTCCACTTCCTTGATAGCGGCCTCGATGGCGGATTTCTCTTCCTCGGACGCCTTGTCGCCGGCCTCATCCAGGGTCTTGCGGGCAGCATGGGCCAGGCCGTCGGCGGTGTTGCGCGCCTGAACCAGTTCCTCGAACTTCTCGTCCTCGGCGGCGTGGGCCTCGGCGTCCTTGACCATTTGCTCGATCTCTTCCTCATTGAGGCCGGAAGAGGCCTTGATCTGGATGGACTGCTCCTTACCGGTGGCCTTGTCCTTCGCCGACACGTGCAGGATACCGTTGGCATCGATGTTGAACGTGACTTCGATCTGCGGCATGCCGCGGGGCGCCGGCGGAATGTCCGCCAGGTCGAAACGGCCCAGGGATTTGTTCTCCGAGGCCTGCTTGCGCTCGCCCTGAACCACGTGAATGGTCACCGCGGTCTGGTTGTCCTCCGCCGTCGAAAAGGTCTGCGACTTCTTGGTGGGAATCGTCGTGTTCTTCTCGATCAGCGGGGTGGCCACACCGCCCATGGTCTCGATACCCAGGGTCAGGGGCGTTACGTCCAGGAGCAGCACGTCCTTGACGTCGCCGGAAAGCACGGCGCCCTGGATAGCGGCACCGATGGCCACGGCCTCGTCGGGGTTGACGTCCTTGCGGGGGTCTTTGCCGAAGAAGTCCGTCACTTTCTTCTGCACCAGCGGCATCCGGGTCTGGCCGCCCACCAGGATGATTTCATCCACGTCCGACGCTGACTTGCCGGCATCCTTGAGTGCGGTCTTGACCGGCTCGATGCTGCGGTCCACCAGGTCTTCCACCAGGGATTCCAGCTTGGAACGGGTCAGCTTCACCACCAGGTGCTTGGGCCCGGTGTTGTCCGCGGTAATGTAGGGCAGGTTGACCTCGGTCTGCTGGCTGGAGGACAACTCGATCTTGGCCTTTTCGGCGGCCTCTTTGAGCCGCTGCATGGCCAGGGCGTCGCCACTCAGGTCGATGCCACTGTCCTTTTTGAACTCGTCGGCCAGGTAGTTGATCAGGGCCAGGTCGAAATCCTCGCCACCGAGGAAGGTATCGCCGTTCGTGGCCAGCACTTCGAACTGGTGCTCGCCGTCCACATCGGCAATCTCGATGATGGAAATATCGAAGGTACCACCACCCAGGTCGAAGACCGCCACCACGCGGTCACCCTTGGCCTTGTCCATGCCGTATGCCAGTGCGGCCGCCGTGGGCTCGTTGATGATGCGCTTGACATCGAGGCCGGCGATACGCCCGGCATCCTTGGTGGCCTGGCGCTGGGAATCGTTGAAATAGGCGGGCACGGTAATCACCGCATCGGTCACCTTCTCGCCCAGGTAATCCTCGGCGGTCTTCTTCATTTTCTTGAGCACTTCCGCGGAGATCTGCGGCGGTGCCTTCTTGTCGCCCTTGACCTCGACCCAGGCATCGCCGTTGTCGGCCTTGACGATCTTGTAGGGGACCATCTTGATGTCCTTCTGGACCACCGGGTCCTCGAAGCGACGGCCGATCAGACGCTTGACGGCGTACAGTGTGTTGTCGGGGTTGGTGACCGCCTGGCGCTTGGCGGATTGACCGACGAGGGTCTCGCCCTCCTCGGTGAAGGCCACCACGGACGGCGTTGTCCGGGTGCCCTCGGCGTTTTCGATAACCCGCGTCTTGTCGCCTTCCATTACGGCGACACAGGAGTTGGTCGTACCCAAGTCAATGCCGATTGTTTTTCCCATGCCGAATTCTCCAAATTCCGATAAAAAAGTTGTCGCTTGCTAGCTATATAGGGCCGGTTCAGGCTTTTTCAAGCCCGCTCAGCCCTTGGCCACCACCACCATGGCGGGCCGCACGAGCCTGCCGTTCAGGGTATAGCCTTTCTGGTAAACCTCGATCACCGTGTTGGGCTCGGCGTCCTGCGCCGGCACCATGGACATGGCCTGATGCCTGTCCGGATCGAAGGTCTCGCCCTGGGGATTCACTGCCTCGACGTTGTAACGCTGGAGGACGTCCTGGAAGCCACGCAGCGTCAGCTCAACGCCCTCCCCCAGCTTTTCCTGGGCGGGATCGTCCCGGTCGATGGTATCCACGGCCCGTTCCAGGTTATCCACCACGGACACCAGGTCGCCGACGAACTTCTCCAGGGCATACTTGTGGGCGTTTTCCACATCCCGCTCGGCCCGCTTGCGCACATTCTGCATATCCGCCTGGGTCATGAGCAGTTGCTCGCGCAGATCCTTCACCTCTTCCTCCAGCTTCGTGCGCTCGTCCCCGGCGGCGGCCACGTCGGCCTCTTCCCCCGCCGCAGCGGGGCCACTGCTGCCGGTCTCGGCGGATTTGGCCCCCGTGGACTCGGCGGCCTGCTCCTCCTCGCGGCGGCTGTTTTCCTCGCGGGTATTTCCGCCTTCGCTACCTTGTTCTGTGGACACTTTCGCCCTCCCTACTTAATGTCTGCCTGCAAGCGGTATATTGGGACGCTCCCGCGAGATTCAAGGGAAAACCGGCCCCGGTGACAGCCCGGCCCGGATTCTGTATAAATAGTGGGGTCCGGCAACCGCCATGGGGAATGCCTTGCTCACGTCACTGACCGTCAACAATTTCACCCTCGTCGAGCGCCTGGAAGTGGATTTCAGGGCCGGCATGACGGCCATCACCGGGGAAACCGGCGCCGGCAAGTCGCTTGTGGTGGATGCCCTGGGCATGGCCCTCGGCGACAGGGGCGACACTGACCGCATCCGCCAGGGCGCCGACAAGGCGGAAGTGGCCGCGGTCTTTGAACTGGCCGGCAACTCCCCGGCCCACCAGTGGCTCCGGGACAACGATGTGGAGGGCGACAGCGAGGCCACTTGCCTGCTGCGGCGCGTACTGACCCGGGAGGGCCGGTCCCGGGGGTATATCAACGGCCGCCCCGCCACCATGCAGCAGCTCCAGCAACTGGGGGAGCTGATGATCGACATCCACAGCCAGCACGAGCACCAGTCGCTGCTGCGCCGGGACACCCACCGCCGGCTCCTGGACGCCTTTGCCGGCTGCGAGGATCTGGCGGCACGGGTGCGCGATCTGCACCGGGACTGGCGCGACAGCCAGCACCGGCTCCAGGCCCTGGAAGAGGACGCCGGCGAGAGCCAGGCGCGCAGGGAGCTCCTCGAATTCCAGGTCGGCGAACTGGACGACCTTTCCCCGGCGGAAGACGAACTGTCGGAGCTGGAGCGTGACCAGCAACTGCTCGCCAACGCCGAACAGATTCTCCGCGACAGCAACGCGGTCCTGGCCCTGTGCCGCGAGGGGGATGAACAGGGGGACGCCCTGGGCTTCGTGGGCCGTTCCCTGTCCCTTTTGGAGAACATGCCCGAGCGTTCCGACGCCCTGAACGAGGCACAGGGCATGCTCGACAATGCCCGCATCCAGATCGAAGAGGCCGCCCGGGAAATCCAGGGCTACATCGATGGCTTTGACATGGACCCGGCCCGACTGCAAAGCATCGAGGAGCGCCTGAGCGCCATCTATCAAATGGCGCGAAAGCACCGGGTTTTACCCGCCGAGCTACCTGATCTGCATCATCGCCTGCGCGAGGAACTGGACAGCCTGGGTGGCGGCGAAGGGGACCTTGATACGCTGCGCGCCAGGGTGGAGGAAAAGCGCAAGGCTCTGGCCGGCGGCGCCGACAAACTCAGCACGGTCCGCAGGAAAGCGGCCGGGAAATTCGCCGACACGGTGAACGCACAACTGGCTTCACTGGCCATGACCGGCGCCGAACTGGGCGTGGACCTGTCCGAAAATCCGGCACCCACCGCCCAGGGCAACGAAACCGTGGAACTGCTGGTCAGCACCAACCCCGGCCAGCCCAAAAAGCCCCTGGCCCGGGTCGCTTCCGGCGGCGAACTGTCGCGCATCAGCCTGGCGATCCAGGTTGTGGCGGCGCGCCATACGGATATTCCCACCCTGGTGTTCGACGAAGTGGATGTGGGCGTGGGGGGCGCCGTGGCCGAGGTGGTGGGACGACTGCTGCGGGAACTGGGCAATCGTGGCCAGGTCATCTGCGTCACCCACCTGCCCCAGGTGGCCAGTTGTGCCCACCAACACCTTTCAGTGAGCAAGACCAGCGGCGCGCACAGCGCGGAAAGCGCCCTGCTTACCCTCGACCCGGCCCAGCGGGTCGAGGAAATCGCCCGGATGCTGGGCGGCGCCCGGATCACCGCCCAGACCAAGGCCCATGCCGAGGAAATGCTCAGCCTTTCGGCGCAATAAAGGTTTTTTCGTCAAAGGTTTTGTGGTCGGCTACCCGCCGCACCGGGGATGTCGCCGCTCCACTCCGGAACTGAAAGCGGGATTGAAAAGATTCCGTATCGGCTATTTCCTGGGCTTTTCCGATTCCAGGGGCTTCACGTAGAGTACAAAGCTGTGCCCCACAACACGGTAACCGTGTTCCTCGGCGATCTGGTCCTGAAGCCGCTCGATCTCGTCGTTGTGGAATTCCACCACCTCGCCGGTTTCGGTGCAGACCATGTGGTCGTGATGATCGCCCTGGTCGATCTCGTAGACGGCGGGCCCCTGATCGAAGTTATGACGCTCCACCAGCCCCGCCGATTCGAACTGGGTCAGCACCCGATACACCGTCGCGATGCCCACATCCTCGCCGGCATCGATCAGGGCCCGGTATACCTCCTCGGCGGTCATGTGCCGCTGCGCGGAATTTTCCAGTATCTGGAGAATCTTTACCCTCGGGAGGGTGACCTTGAGCCCTGCTCTGCGCAATTCCTGATTTTCAGCTGGCATGGGTCGGCCCTCTTCTAAGTGATCTTTGGAACAGGTATTATCCACGTTCGCTTCACAGACTGGAACCCCTGACATGCTACCAAGCAAACGCCTGGCAATCGCTCTCGTCCTCACCCTGGGTCTGGCGGGCTGCTCCTATTTCCAGTTCCCCGGCGTTCACAAGGTCAGGGTGCAGCAGGGCAATATCATCACTCAGGATATGGTCGACCAACTGCGGCCGGGGATGTCCAAGTCCCAGGTCCGGTTTATCATGGGCACTCCCCTGATCGCCGACACCTTTCATCAGGATCGCTGGGATTACTTCTACAGCCTCGACAAGGGCGATGACGATGAAGTCCGCGAACGAGTGACCGTTTTTTTCGACAACGACAAGGTCTCCGGCCTCCAGGGCGATTACCTGCCCTCCGGCGCCGCCTCCCCCCGCCCCGAAAACGACAGGGAAGAAGCCGAGTAACCGCTTCTCAGGGCTTGCCCTTCTCCCTGGCCTTGGCGGCCCGCTGCTTGCGAACTTCCTTGGGGTCGGCTATCAGAGGCCGGTAAATCTCCACCCGGTCCCAGGGCTTTAATTGGTACTCGCCGGGGGCCGGCAACCCCTTGGTACCCAGGGCCTGACCGAAAATACCCATGGGCGCACTGTCGACGTTAATCTCCGGGAACTCCCCGGCGATGCGCGACAGCTTGACCGCGTCCAGGGCCGTGGTCCCCGGTTCCACGTTCAGCTGGACGATCTTCTGTTTGTCGGGCAGCGCATAAGCCACCTCCACGGTAATCAGTTTGTCAATATCGGTCATTGTGCATTCCTGTATACGGTCGCGGCGCGCTCCGTCAGGGAGGACACCAGGTGACTGGCAACACTGGCAAAAAGGCTCGTGGCGGCAAAGCCCAGCAGGCGGCTGTTGGGCTCGAACTCCAGATGAAGGCTCACCTTGCTGGCATTTTCCGCCAGCGGCTTGAAAAGCCACTCCCCTTCCAGCTTCTTGAAAGGACCGCTGTCCAGCTCCATGACGATGGCCTCGCCGGGATAAAGCCTGTTCCGGGTAACAAAACTGTAGTGGATACCGCCCTTGCGCAATTCCAGCCGGGCCCGCATGAAGTCCTCGCCCTGTTCGAGAATTTCGGCACGGTGGCAGCCCTGCATATACCGGGGGTAAGCCTCGATATCGTTGACAAGGTCATACATCCGGCGGGCCGAGTGGGGCAACAGGGCGCTGCGGTCAATCGCGGTCAGCATAAAAAACGGGGCTCAAGCCAGGAAAAATTTGTTGTAGAGCCCGACCACGAAAATCACGCCGATGGCCAGGGGCGACAGATAGCGCAGGATAAAACGCCAGGCCTGCAATGTGCGCGGGGCATCGTCCCCCAGGGCCTCGAAGACCACACCGGGTTTCATGATCCAGCCCACGAAGATGGCGATAAACAGGCCGGTGAGCGGCAGCATCACGCTGGCGGTGAAGAAATCCATGATATCGAAGAAGGTATCGCCGCCGAGGGTGTAACCCTGCCAGACATTGAAAGACAACACAGTGCCCAGGCCGATGAGCCAGGCGACAAAGCCGAGCAGCAGGTTGGCGGTGACCCTGTTCATGCCTTTCGACTCAATCAGCCAGGCCACCCCCGGCTCGATCAGGGAAATGGACGAACTCCAGGCGGCCACGGAAACGAGCACGAAGAACAGGGCCCCGAAAAAGAGTCCGCCGGGCATGTTGCCGAAGATCACCGGCAGGGTCTGGAACATCAGGCTCGGGCCGGCGTTGGGCTCGACACCGGGGCTGCCGAAGACAATGGGAAAAATCGCCATACCCGCCATCAGGGCAACGAGAGTATCGAGGATGGCGATGGTAATCACCGTCTTGCCGATGGGGGCATGCTCCGGCATATAGGCCCCGTAGGCCATGATCGCGCCCATGCCCAGACTCAGCGTAAAAAACGCATGGCCCAGGGACACCAGTACGCCGGTCCAGGTCAGGCTCTCGGTGCGGAAACTGAACAGGAAATCCACTGCCGCGGCGAAATCCCCCTGCCGGGCGCTGTATACCAGCAACACCACCAGCAATACGAAGAGCAGCGGCATCAGCGTGCGCACCGCCACGCCCAGGCCCCGCACCACGCCGGCCACCACAACGCCCATGGTAAGAACCATGAATAATGTCTGGCAGAAAATCAGCGTGCCGGGGTCGCCGAGCAGGGCCGCGAACTGCCGGGCCGCCTCGTCGCCACTGGCCCCCTGAAGCGAACCATCGGACATCTTCACCACGTAATAGAGCGCCCAGCCGGCTATCACCGCGTAATAGGAGAGAATCAACACCCCGGCGACCACCCCCATCCAGCCGATGCCATTCCAGCGGCCGTGGAGCCCGGCTTCCCTGGTAATACGACGCATGGCATTGATGGGGCTCATGCGGCCCTTCCGGCCCAGCATCACCTCGGCCATCATCACCGGCACCCCGACGAGCAGTATGCAGGCCAGATACATCAGCACGAAGGCACCGCCACCGTTCTCGCCGGCGATATAGGGAAATTTCCAGATATTGCCGAGCCCTACGGCCGAACCGGTGGCCGCCAGAATAAACGTCCAGCGGCTGGCCCAGGTACCGTGCAGGCGCTCCCTCGAATCGCCCATCCACATTCCCCAACAGAGTTTGCGCACGATTGTACCCCGACCACCGGCCCTGCAAAACCGCACGGCAACCCGTATAATCCCCGCCATGACGAAGCAGTCGAAAAAACAGAAGCCCGGCTCATCCACCATCGCCCTCAACAAGCGCGCCCGCCACGATTACTTCCTTGAGGAAAAATTCGAGGCCGGGCTCGCCCTGCAGGGCTGGGAAGTCAAGAGCATGCGCGAAGGCAAGGCCCAGCTCACGGACAGCTACGTGTTGTTCAAGGACGGCGAGGCCTGGCTGCTGGGCGCCCAGATCCAGCCGCTTGCCACGGTCTCCAGTCACGTGAATGCGGACCCTACCCGCACCCGCAAACTGCTCCTGAATCGCCGTGAAATCGACAAGATCAGCGGTGCCGTTCAGGCCAAGGGCTATACCTGCGTTGCCACCGCCCTGTACTGGAAAAAGCACATGGTCAAATGCGAAGTGGCCCTGGCCAAAGGCAAGGCCAAGCACGACAAGCGGGAGACCGAAAAACAGCGGGACTGGCAGCGCCAGAAACAACGACTCATGCGCCAGACCGTCTGACGCCGCCTTGCCCGGCTCCCGGCCCGGGACTAGACTTCACCTCTCCGCGGATCAAATAACGACAACGAAAGGAACCCGCCATGCGATCAACCATTTCCCTGCTGGTAGCCGTAGTGCTCTGCCTTTCCACCATCGCCCGGGCCGCCATCCCCGAACCCGGCGTGGAGGGCCCTATACCCGGCAACGCTTATATGACGGCGCCCGCACCGGAGGCGGACCTCAAAGCCCATCGTTATACTGAAGAAGAATTCTTTCTCAGTGGAACCGCTCGCCGTTTCACCCTGGACGGAGCCCTGCCCGAAGACGGCCGGGCCCGGGCCCGCCCTTCGGACACCGCACCCTACCGGACGCGGCTTTTGGTAAGACGGCCCGCCAACCCGGAGGACTTCAACGGCACCGTGGTGGTTGAGTGGCTCAATGTCTCCGCCCTCAGCGACGGCGCCCCGGATTTCGGCTACCTGCACCGGCACCTCTTGCGGGAAGGTTATGCCTGGGTGGGTGTTTCCGCCCAGAAAGCGGGCCTCTACGGCATGCCCGGGCGGGATACCCCCATCAAGCCGGTGGCGGTAGCCGATCCGGAACGGTACGGCACCCTGGAGCATCCCGGCGACGCCTACGCCTTCGACATTTTTGCCCAGGCGGGCCGGGCCATACGCAACCCGGACACCGGCGTGCTCGGCGGATTGCCGGCACAACGCCTGCTCGCCAATGGCGAATCCCAGTCCGCCTTTTTCATGGTCACCTACGTCAATGCCGTGGCGCCCCTGGCAAAAGCCTACGACGGTTTCCTGATCCACGCCCGGGGCGGCAACGCCATTCCCCTTTCCGGAATTCGCCCCGAACGAAGCAACCCCGACTACTACAATGGCGCCTATCGCATCCGCGAGGACAGCACTGTTCCCGTGTTGACCGTCCAGAGCGAAACCGATGTGATCACCCTGGCCTCCCATCAGGCACGCCAGCCGGACAGCGACCGCTTCCGTCTCTGGGAAATCCCCGGCGCCGCCCACGCCGACACCTACCTGCTCAAGGCCACCGCTTCGGACGCCCCGGGAACGCCTGTCGCCACCCTGGCCGCCCAGCTTGCCGCCACCGACCAGATCATGGGCACGAAGACCGAACTCCCGATCAATGCCGGGCCCCAACAGCACTACATCATGCACGCCGCCCTCCACCACCTGAACCGCTGGGTCCGGGACGGCCAGGCGCCGCCCGAAGCCCCCAGGCTCTGGCTCGCCGATACGGCGCCGGCGACGCTCGCCAAGGACCAGCACGGTCTCGCCAGGGGCGGCATCCGCACTCCCTGGGTCGACGTGCCCACCGCCATCCTCTCGGGACTGGATCAAAGGGGCGCCGGCTTTGCCTTCTTGTTCGGCACCACCCGGCCCTTTTCACCGGAAAAACTGGCGAGCCTCTACCCGGGGGGTAAGGACGACTATATGGCCAGGTTCACCGAGGCCACGGATGCCGCCATCAAGGCCGGCTTCCTCCTTGAAGCGGACCGCGAGGAAATCATTGCCCTGGCCGACGCCATGTTTCCGGCCATCGACGGGGCAGACTAGCTCGCGGCACTTATGGAACAGGCAATGAAAATCCAAGGCTGTGCTATAATGGCGGCACCTTGAAATAGCGGGCCCAAGCCCCATATAGAAAGGTAAGTAAGGAACCATCGGGGGCGTTTTGGATTCGACGCCGGTTACAAAACCCGAGGTGCATGCCGAGATGGCGACGAATCTCGTAAATCCAAAGTCGCAAATGATTAGTTGCCAACGACGACAACTACGCACTCGCTGCCTAAAACCCAGTAGGGTGCCGTCTGACCGGATCCGTGCTTGTGCGTCCGGCATCAGGCGTCGACTCACACAAGCTCGCGATGAAGCACGTCCGGTGTGGATTCGTTAAAACCTTATCCGGACTCGCGGACTGTTTTCCCTGCCCATCGGGTAGCAGCCCGCTAAAACCAAAGATGGCGCTAAGCATGTAGAGCCGAGGGCGGAGGACCGGCGGACGCGGGTTCAATTCCCGCCGCCTCCACCAGTTGCAAAGGCCCTTCATCCCGTCAGGGAGGAGGGCCTTTCCATTAGGGGCCAGAAAAAATAATTTGGCAACCACATCTGAAGGTTAAAAGTAACCAGTAACCTATCCCTTGTCTTAGCGAGATTTGCGCCTTAGCAGGCTCAAAGAGTCATCTGGACTGAGATCCCGATCTGCTGAATTTAAACTCGTCCGCCGCGCAGCCTTACAGGCTACCAGTGTCATATGGGCAATATTCCACTATCTTTGAATGGGGCCCATGGCAGTCAAAATTTAACTGCGAAGGCCAACTCGCAATCCAGGTGGTGGAGACGGGAGACTGATTCCAGGTTTCCTGTTCGCGCCAAAACCTGTAGAGAACTCCTCGAGGAATAATGAATTCATGAAAAAGTCTTCTGCACAGAGTTTCAGAGAACTACAAGGCGTCTGGCGCTCGCAGGGCTATGGCAAGGTATTGTTGATCGAAGAAGACGAGTATGTACTGTACGAGGAAACCAAAATCAGTTGCCAACCGGTTTACTCGGGTTCTCTCGATGAATTGGGCGAGCATTACGAAGATCTGGCTGTATCGCCCCGCAATCATGGATTTAGCGTGCGCCGGGCGTCCGGGATATCCCGGTTCAATTTTCGACGTCTAAAGAATCTTCCCAGGACGGTTGACCAAAGCCGACAGAAAGATCCGGACGATCCCGAATATAATTTCGATGTTTTCTGGCAAACTTTCGCCGAACAATACGCACTGTTTTCGCTCAAGGGTGTCGAGTGGGAACAGTCTTACCAGCGTTTCCGCCCGCGAATCGCCTCTGACACTCACCCGGAAATCCTTTTTGCCACTATGGCTGCCATGCTTCGCCCGCTTAGGGATGGCCATATCCGGTTGCACACCCCCTGGGGGCATTACGATGCCGGTCCACGGCCTGCATTGTATAAACGCCTCGAAAAGGAACTGGCTACTGCAGACGATGACCGGGAAACCGGGAGCTACCTGGGTGAACTAAGGGAATGGCTCCACGATGTGATTCACGAAGACTATCTGGCCCAAAGGGTCAGTCATGGTGGCCACCGTTTGGTGGAATGGGGTCGCCTTAACCATATTACCGGTTACCTGAATATCAGAGCCATGGCGGGTCAAAGTGGAAAGGCGGGCCGGCCGGCCGCCGATCTGACTTCAACTGATATCGTCATGAGCAAGGTGCTGGCCGAATTGGGCTCATTGCCCAATCTGGTTATTGATATCCGGGGCAACGGCGGGGGTTATGATGGCGTTGCGCTGCGTTTCGCTTCTTACCTGGTCGATCGGAAACGCCTGGCATTCCAGAAATCCGCCCGACAGGGAGACAGGATGACCGGTCGGCAGGCAGTACACGTCACCCCCGCAGACACGGAAAATTACGCAGGCAACCTGTTTATACTGACCAGTGAGCTCACCGCCAGTGCCGCGGAAATTTTTGTCCTTTCGTTATTACAACACCCACGCCTGACACTGATCGGTGAACCGACCCAGGGGATTCTTTCCGACACGCTTGAGCGCCACCTTCCCAACGGATGGTATCTGACCCTTTCCAACGAGATTTACCGGGCGTCGGACGGGCAGATTTACGAGGATGTGGGCATACCTCCGCATATCCATCTGCCTTTCCTGGGGCGCAAGGGTCGGGAGGAAGGCCGGGACCCCATACTGGATTTTGCCCTCAGGCTGACGAAGGAATGATTGGACAGCGGATGTGACCTCGAGGAATCATGCCGGCCTGTGGCGCGGCTCCGCCGAACATTATCCTTTAAGTAACGGATCGAACTGCTACAGGTTATTTGTAGAAGCGCGCTTAAAGGAGGCGCCCTCTTCTCGGCCGACCATCAACATCCCCCCGGTGATCCGGTCGATCATGGCTTTAACGGCAGCGACCTGTGCGCCACTTTTCAGGTGGTGGTCGTCCCCCGTATACCCCCACCAGTCCCAGCAGCCGGCGGGGTTGGGCCAGGGCAACCCGAGTGTGGTCAGAGGGGCAGCCTGGGGGTAGAGAATGACGATATTGTTGGCTTCTGCCCACTCATTGTACCCCGATCGGGTGTAGAAGGTATCGGCAATCACACCCTGGTGCTGCTGACAACCGTGGAACGCAATATGCAGCCGGCAGCGAACACCCGCTGCGCAATCGGCCGGCACATAAATGTGGCCCCGGCGATGCATGCCGTGGGCTTCGGGATCCGCGATAAATTCGCCTTGATCGAAGGCGAGCATCCCGTCACCGAGCCACTCCCCAGGCGGGGACAAAGCGCCATAGAGATGCCGGAGCAATTCGCCGGCGGCGTCGTAATCGCAGTCGTTGAAAAAAGGCGGCTCGCTGCCATCACAAGCGCCGCCGTAATCCTTCGTGATCATCCCGTGTCCGGCGGGAACGTTGTCCACATAGAGCACGTGGTCAGTTTCGACATATTCCCGGTAGTAGGCCGCCACCACATCGGTAACAGCCTGCGGCACGATTTCGTCCAGGGTGCCCGAGAAAAGGTAGACCCGATCATTGCGCAGGTGGGCGGGGTTGTCGATAGCTCCCTTTCTGGCCGCCTCCTTAGTGCTCTCGATACTGGGTGCCAACTCGGGAGGGCCGAAAAAAGGCACCAGGTCCGGGAAGTCCGCACACTGGTTCAACGCCTTCCAGACATTCAAAGGGTAATCGTTCCCGGCGCAGTTGTAGGGGCCTCCGGCGAGGATTCCGGCACCGGAAACGGTGGACGAGTGGGCGACGTGGAACTGATGGGCCATGTAGGCGCCGGAGGAAACGCCGGAAACCGTGATGGAGGCCGGATCGATAGGGTAAGCCGGTAGCGATTGTGGTTCGCCGCGGGCGACAGCAAACAAAAAGCTGGCGGCAACCAGGATCAGGAACCGCAAGCGGTTTTGCTTTTTCATGTTATCCCCCCCACCCCCGCGGCGCGAAGCAGGCCTGGCTCTTCGCAACACCATCGACTATATCCGTTCCCAAGGATCATAACAGACCATAACCGCTTCCGAACCCCCTTGCGAAGGTCTGGTGGTTTTTCGCAGGCAGGCATCGATTGAGATGCCGGAATTCGGGCGCGCCGCTCTGCGGCTATGGACTCCCGCGTTAATTTCACAGGATTCAGGATAGCCGTTTCCCGATCCACATACTCGGCGAGTATCAATTCGATGCAATCAATGCACGACTATCATCCAATGCCTGTCTTTCGCAGTGAAGGCTTCCGGAACGAGGCTCGCTGTTTTACCGTTCTCCTGTGATTGATGAAATGGAACCATTCAAATATCCTCCACACGTTTCGTGGCAATAAAAACTGAAAGGAGAACTATGAAAAACGATACAGTAGAAGCGAACCGCCAGGTGGCCCGGCGCCTTGTAAAGGCGGTTGGCGAGGGTGACTTTCCCACTGTTGAAAGCCTTCTTCATCCCGACCTGGATTGGTGGCTCAATGGCATTGGCCACCTTAACCGTGAGCAATTTCTCGAATCAATCCACATGTTGGCGAGTGCCAAAAAGGGTGGTTTTACCATTACGAACACCACGGCAGAGGAAGATCGGGTGGCTGTGGAAATGCACGGTCGCTTTGAGTACGAAGACGGCCGCGTCTATGAAAACGACTATTGCGAGTTGATGACGCTGCGAGACGGGCTGGTTTATCGTGTCCACGCTTTTTTCGACGTGAACGCGTCGGCCAAGGTTTTTCCCGAGGCGGTGAAATAAACCTCTCTCCCCGGCAGGCCAGGCCTTTGTCCAGCGGCGGACCGGTCTGGCGGGGCTCCGCTTGCTTATTGCTTATCGCTTATCGCGAGAGCCCTGACAATTGAAAGACTCGGTATTGGGCTAGACTCTTTCCACTATGAGATTGCCCGCCTTCAACAGAGCCATGCACTCGCCCGGACACTGGCTGGAGAGCTATCGGCTGCGCGTCGCCCGCCATGACGCGGTGCTTTCCCTGGCCCTCCTGGGCATCGCGGCCGGGGTTCTCGCGGGAATGACCATTGTCATATTCCGGTTGCTGGTCCAGGAGAGCCAGCATTTGGTGAGCGGACAGGAGTTTGAGGCGTTCGGCGACCTGTCGAAATATTTTCGGTTCTGGTTGCCGGTTGCCGGCGGCCTGGCGGTGGGACTGTTTTTCCAGTGCCTGGCCGGCCAGGACCGCAGTGTGGGCATTATCCATGTGCTGCACCGGCTGGCTTATCATCAGGGGCACCTGCCCTGGCGGAACGCCATTGCCCAGTTTGTCGGCGGTGCCGTTACCCTGATCTCCGGGCACTCGGTGGGACGGGAAGGCCCCAGTGCGCACCTGGGTGCTGCCAGCAGCAATATTCCCGCGCAGCGCCTGGGATTACCCAACAACAGCCTGCGAATCACCGCCGCCTGCGGTACGGCGGCGGGCATCGCCGCCTCCTTCAACACGCCACTGGCGGGAGTGGCTTTCGCCATGGAGGTGCTGATGCTCAACTATACGCTGACCGGCCTGGCTCCGGTGATTCTCGCCACTGTCAGCGCCACCATGATCAGCCAGTGGGCCCTTGGCGACCAACTGGCCTTTACGGTGCCGCCGGTCAAGCTCGATTCCCTGACGGAACTCCCGTTTATCATGGTCAGCGGCATTGGCATCGGCCTGGTTGGCGCGGGCTTCATTATGCTCGTGCGCATTTTGCGGCGACAAAGCGACCGCCTGCCGGTCTGGCTGATGTTCACCACCGCCGGCACAGTCGTCGGCCTGTGCGGGATGCTGGTCCCGGAAGTGATGGGGATTGGCGACCAGACCATTACCGATACGCTCAACGGCGTGTTTCGTCCCGAACTGTTGTTCCTCATTCTGGTTTTCAAGCTGGTTGCCACGCTTGCCTGTATCGGCCTGGGCATTCCCGGCGGGACCATCGGGCCGGCCCTGGTGATCGGCGCGGCGGGTGGCGCACTCATGGCATTGGCGGGCCAATGGCTGGGAATCAGTGGCGACAGTGCGGTGGCACTCTACGCACTGGTGGGCATGGGCGCGATGATGGCGGCCATCCTCCAGGCACCGTTGGCGGGGCTGATTGCCGTACTGGAACTGACCGGAAACCCCAATGTCATCCTGCCGGGCATGCTGGCAGTGGTCACCGCGACCCTGACCACGGGACTGTTCACCGAGCGAACGTCCATTTTCCTCAATCTGCTGCGCCAATTGGGGCTCGATTATCGCAACGACCCGGTGATCCAGTCCCGCCGACGCATCGGCGTGGCCGCGGCCATGGAGCGGGACGTGGTGGTCCTGCCCCGGAAAGTGAGCCGGGAGCGGATTACCTCGGATCTGGGCGAGACCACCAGGTGGGTCCTGCTGCGGGAGGACGGCGAGTCCACGCAACTGCTGGCCGCCACCGACCTGGTCAATGTCATGAAGAAAGAGCCGGAACAGGAAGAATTCGACCTCCAGGCAATTCCCGGCGAACGCCTCCAGGTCACCGCCATCGATTTGCAGGCCAGCCTCCAGGACGCCCATGAACGCATGCAGGAGACCGGCGCCGAGGCCCTTCACGTTACCCGCCAGACTGCACCCGGGATTTATCGCACCTATGGGGTACTCACCCCCGACCGGATCGAGCAGGCCTGGCATTACTGAACATCGCCAACCCCGTCAGCCCGCTGTGTCTCCCTCGCCTGCCACAGCGGCATTTCAATCCTTGGCCGGGGCTCCGGAAAACCATCTTGAAGGCCCTCGCCGTACCGGTATACTGCCCGGCCATGCCTGCCCCGGGTTTCCGGTAACCGGTGCAGTCACAGCGTTCATGTTCCTGGAATCTCCCACTGGTGAAATCCTCTTCGAGCCACTACGACGTAGTCATCCTGGGTGCCGGCGCGGCCGGGCTTCTCTGTGCCTTCACCGCCGCGGACCGGGGCCGCCGGGTGCTGGTGCTGGAGCGGGCCAACAAGGTGGGCAAGAAGATCCTCATGTCCGGCGGCGGGCGCTGCAATTTCACCAACCTGTATGTCGAGGCCGAGAACTTTATCTCGGACAATCCCCATTTCTGCAAGGCCGCTCTTAGCCGTTACACCCAGTGGAACTTTATCGCCCTGACCCAGGAGCACGGTATCGAGTATGAAGAGCGCAGGCACGGGCAGCTTTTCTGCAAGGGGTCCGCGAAGGAAATCGTGGCCATGCTGCTCGCCGAATGCCGCCGGGCGGGCGTCGACATCCAGACCCGCTGCGAAGTCGACAAGGTCACCGCGATACCCCAAGTCGAAATC
>DGNJ01000062.1:215-43595 GCA_002388905.1 Cellvibrionales bacterium UBA4495 | reverse complement strand
CTGCCGGTCCGTAGTGGTGGCCACCGGCGCCCTGTCCATTCCCACCCTGGGAGGCAGCGGCCTGGGCTATGACATTGCCCGGCAGTTCGGCCTGCCCGTCACCGAACGGCGGGCGGGACTGGTGCCTTTCACCTTCAGCGACGGAATCATCAAGCCCCTCTGCCAGCGCCTGTCGGGCGTAACCCTGGAAGTGACGGCATCCTGCAACGGCCGATCGTTTACGGAAAATCTGCTGTTCACCCATCGCGGCCTGAGCGGCCCGGCTATGCTGCAGATATCCAATTACTGGCGGCCCGGAGACGAAATCGTCGTCGACCTGCTGCCGGCCATCGAAGCCGCCGACTGGCTGCTCACCGCCAAGCGGGAACGGGGTAAAAGCCTGTTGCGAACCGTGCTCGGCCGGGAATTACCCCGGGGCCTGGCGGCGGAGCTGGAGGCGCTCTGGTGGCCCGCCTCGGCGGACAGGGCACTGGCGGAACTCAGCGACAAGGTATTGAACGAGATCGGCGAGCGCCTCAATGGCTGGCACCTGAAACCCGCGGGGACCGAAGGCTATCGCACCGCCGAGGTCACCCTGGGCGGCGTGGCCACCGATGCCATCAGTTCGCGCACCATGGCGGTCAAACATCAACCGGGGCTTTACTTTGTCGGGGAGGTCCTGGATGTTACCGGCCACCTCGGGGGGTTCAATTTCCAGTGGGCCTGGTCGTCCGGATACAGCGCCGGGCTGGCGGTGTAGGTCAGCCCATTGAACGAAGGAATCCGCCAGTGAAACCGACACCCGCTACCGGACAACCAACACTGCTGGCCCAGCCTCTGGCCATCGTCCTGCTACTGACGGTAGGTACCCTTTTCGCGGCCAACCATGTCTCGGCGCGAATGGCTTTCGACGAGGGTGTCGGCGTGCTGCTGGCACTGCTGGTGCGCAGCTCGGTTGCCCTGACTTTCATGACCGGCCTGGCGCTCTGGCACGGCGAGGGGTTGGCGGTGGCCCCGGGACGGCGCCGCTGGCAACTGCTGCTGGGCCTGATGATCGCCGGCCAGAGCCTTTGCCTGTATTCCGCGGTGGCCCGGGTGCCGGTGGCCATGGCACTGTTGCTGGTCAACACCTGGCCCATTTTTTTCGCCCTGCTCACCTGGGCCCTGGGAGGCGGACGACCGAGCGCCCAGGTGGTAGCGATCATGGCGGTGATCATGGCCGGGCTGGTACTGGNNGGTGCTGGACCTGCCGGCACGGCTGGGAACGGCCGAAGGCACCGGAACGGGCTGGCTGGCGGGTGTCGCTTTCGCGTTGAGCGCGGCGGTGTTTTTCAGCGTCGCCATCTGGACCACGGAGAACCGCCTGGCCGGTATGCCGGGCGCGGTGCGCAGCGCCTGGACCATGGCTACGGTGCTGGCGGCCATGGCCATCGGCGGCAGCCTCGGCCTGGTACCGGACGGACTCAGCGTTCCCACCAGCGAACGCGGCTGGCTGGGACTGGCCCTCCTGGCCGCCCTCTACGGCCTGGCATCGACGGTGCTGTTCGTACTGGTATCGCGCCTGAACATGGCCCGGAACGCCCCCGTCATGAACTTCGAGCCGGTGGCCTCGCTGCTGCTCGGCTACCTGGTACTGGGCCAGGTGCTGAAGCCGGTGCAACTGGCCGGCGGCGCCCTGGTGCTCGGGGCCATCCTTTGGCTGGGGCTGTCGCGCCGGCTGAAATAGTACCGGTACAGAATCGATCGCCTCGATCAATCAGTCTATTCAACCGACGTTATCAATTGCCTGATTGTCAGCCCGCCTGCGGACAGAGCAGGAGAGTTTCTACGTCCGGGCCGGATGGCGGGTCGCATGAGTTCAAAAAATGTCAAAGTGCGCACAAACGAAAGCGCAAGGCGCTATCCGCAATCCGATACCGGGTGCCGACTCTACACTGCGGTATAGTACCCCCGACCGGCGGGCCCGATGCCCGCCAGCCGGGACAACAGCGCAACGGATCTGGAGACTGACCCATGGCGATTTTCGGTGCACCGTCGACGCCCGCCGGTGACCCTTCGTCCCCGCTGGCACGGGCCAGCTGGGCCATGTACGACTGGGCCAACAGCAGCTTCGCGGCCATTATCTCGACGTTTGTCTTTCCCACTTATTTCGCGACCCTGGTGGCGAAAGATTCCACCCTGGGCACCCGCCAGTGGGGCTGGACGGTGGGCCTGGCCGGACTGGTGGTGGCCTTCGGCGGCCCGCTGCTGGGCGCCGTTGCCGATCAGTACGGGCGGCGCAAGCCCTGGCTGGGACTGTTTACGCTCATCTGCGTTCTCGCCACGGCGGCCCTTTGGTGGGTTCGTCCGACGACTGAATCGGTGCTCTTTGCCATGATGGTCGCGGCGGTGGCCACAATCGCCGCCGAATTCGCCGTTATCTTTTACAACGCCATGCTGCCCGCCATCGCCCGCCAGGATCATGTGGGGCGGTGGTCGGGCTGGGCCTGGGGCCTGGGCTATGCCGGCGGGTTGGCCTGCCTGCTGCTGGCCATGGCGGCATTTATGGGCGAGAACCCCTGGCTCAATCTGCCCCGGGATTCGGGACAACAGGTACGCGCCACCTTTGTCCTGGTGGCCCTGTGGTACGCCGCCTTTTCCCTGCCGCTGTTCCTGTTCACCCCCGACGAGCCCGCGGTCGGTGGCGGGTTGAGGCGGGCCCTGCGCGAGGGCCTCCACCAGCTTGGCGATTCCCTGAAGGCGGTCCGGGCCTATGTGCCGATACTGCGCTTCCTGCTGGCGCGGATTTTCTTTATCGACGGTCTTGCCACCCTGTTCGCCTTTGGCGGAGTCTACGCCAGCGGTACCTTCGATTTCAGCGCCCGCCAGGTGCTGATGTTCGGCATCCTGCTCAATGTCACCGCCGGCGTGGGCGCCGCGGCATTCGCCTGGATCGACGACCGGTTGGGCAGCAAACGCACGATCCTGGTTTCCCTGGTGGGCCTGATTGTCCCCGGCGCCCTAATGCTGGTGGTGCAAAGCCACGCCCTTTTCTGGCTTCTGGGTGGCATCCTGGGCATTTTCGTGGGACCGGTGCAGGCGGCGAGCCGCTCCTGGATGGCCCGGGCCGCTCCCGAACACCTGCGCACCCAGATGTTCGGCCTGTTTGCCTTCTCGGGCAAAGCCACCGCTTTCCTTGGGCCCCTGCTGGTGGGTTGGGTAACCGGCCTTTTCGACAGCCAGCGGGCGGGTATGGGCGTTATTATCGTCTTCCTGGTGGCGGGCTTCGCACTGATGCTTACGGTTCCCGCGGCGGCCCGGGCGACGCCGCCCGCTCCTGCAAGCCTCTGACGTGCTCGTGCAGGGCATCGGCGATGGCCCGGGGAGAACGCTCCCCCACATCCGCCAGCTGCCGGGGATCGAGGATTTCGCCAAAGTGCAATTCCACCGGGCCGGGCCGTGGCAGGCGCCGCCCCAGGGGCATCACCTCGAAGCTGCCCCGGATTACGGCGGGCAGCACCGGCACGGGAAAGTACTTCAGAAGCAGGCCGATGCCGGCCCGGAATGGCTGGAGCTCGCCGGTCGGCGAACGTCCCCCTTCCGGGAACCAGATCAGGCCGTGACCCCGATCCAGCACCGCGCCGGCAAAGGCCAGGCTGGAAAGGGCACCCCGGTGGGGATCGATGGGTACCACCTGGGCGGTGCGGCTGACCAGGCGCCGCACGGGGCCGGAAAACGCCATGCCTGTCCACCCCGCCCAGTACAGGTGCCGCAATTGCCGACCGGGCAGCGCCGCGGCGATAATGAAGGGATCGAGAACGCTGTCGTGGTTGCAGGCCAGGATAAAGGGGCCCTGTTCGGGCACCTGCTCGAGTCCGTGGACCCGCGGGCGCAAAAACGTGCGCACCAGCATTCGATTGACGGCGTAGAGGGTCGGCGCCACCGGTCGCAGCACGGCAGGCGGCTGCAACCAGCGCCGCTGCCGCGCGGATAANNCGGATAGTACCCGTTCCGGCGCCCGGAAGATTTCAGCCGATGCACGATCCGGGGATTCCGCATCGATCACCATTTCCAGCAGATCGAGGACCGTGCGGGCATCGGCGATAACGCTCTCATCCAGTTCAACCCCGGTGCGTTCAGTGATATCCAGGGTCAGCAGGACCCACTCCAGGGAATCGATATCCAGGTCGAGCTGCAAATCGCTGTCCGGTGTCAGGGTCTTGTCGGCATAACGTTCCGCCAGATATTGCCATGCCGCCCGGGCCGCCGGTTCCTCCAGCAATGCCCGGTCGGCGCCACTCATCTTCGCCACCGGCAGGGGCCCGGCGCTTTTGGTCTCTGCGCTGGCATCGCGCAAACGTTCCTCATACAGTTTTTCCAGGCGATGGCGCTGGATCTTGCCCAACTGGGTGCGCGGAAGGGGTTCCCGACTGATGGCGCAATGACCGAGACGCATATAGGAAGGCAGGCTTGCAGCCACTTCCGTTACCGCCTTCCGGACACGGCCCCCGGCATCGTCGCCGGCATCCGCCGGCACCGCCAGCGCCACGAGTCGTCCGTCGTGCTGGAGCACGCCGATCTCGCGGATGGCGGGATGCCCGGCGTAACGCGCCTCCAGGGTATCGGGCTGGATATTTTCACCCCCCGCCGTAACGATCAGGGTCGACAGGCGACCGGTAATATAAAGGTAACCCGCATGGTCCCGATAACCCAGGTCGCCGGTGCGAAACCAGCCATCGGCCGTGAACGCTTCCCGGGTCTTGTCCGGCAAATTGCGATAGCCGGCAAAGACCCCCGGACCCCGGGCCTGGATTTCGCCTTCTCCGGCCGGAATCGACTCCGCGGCTTTAGGGTCGACCCGGATTTCGATGCCCGGCACCGGGCGCCCGACGCTGCCCAGACGGGCACCCCTGGGCGTATTGATGGTGAGCAACGGTGAGGTCTCGGTGAGTCCGTAACCTATCGCCAGGGACCAGCCCAGTGCTGTCAGGTTGCCGGCCAGGGCCTCGTCAAGGGGCGCGCCGCCAGCGGCCAGCAGGCGCAGGGTTGGCGCAATCCTGGCGCGCACGGGACGCATCAAGCTTTCTCCGACCGGCAGCCCCCAACGTTGCGCGAATCGACTGAAGGCCAGGGTCCCGTGCAGCAATCCCGCGCCGACAGGTCCGGCCCGTTGCGCCCTGGCGCGGATGCCATCGTAAAGGGCGCCATAGAGGCGGGGCACCCCGACGATGACCGTCGCCCGGCCCTCGCCCATGGCCCTGACCAGCTGCTTGCCGGTGAGGGCATAGGGCTGTATGACCGTGAGGCCAAGATAAAGAGGCGTGAGAAGGCCCACCACCAGGGGGTAGACATGATGCAGTGGCAGGGGAAGCAATACCCGGTCGCCCTCCGCGACAATGTGGGTATCCGCCACTGCCCGCAATTGAAAGGCGATATTGCCATGGCTCAGGGGCACCCCCTTGGGAGGCCCGGTGGTGCCCGAGGTATAGAAAAGTATGGCGGTTTCGTCGACGCCGGGTTCAGGCAGGGAAATACCGCCCCTACTGTCGATTTCCTGCCAGCCTGTTTGCCGCCGCGAAAAACCGCGCTCGCCCTCTTCGGGCGAATCGAGCCGGAAAATCACCAGGTCATTCACCGCCTCGTGCAGCGTTTCCGCATGGCGGCCGCGGCTGAACACATGCCCGGCATCGGCATCAGCGAGGACGTGACGGAGGTTTTCCCCCTCGAACTGCAGATCCACGGGCACCAGCACCATGCCGGCGCGTATCACGGCCAGGGCGGCGGCTATCCACTCGGGCCCGGCCGGGGCATAAAGCGCAACACTCTGTCCGGGTTCCAGGCGCTCACGCAACCCGCCGGCGAGTCGGAGAACCTTATCGGCCATGGACCCGTAGGACCAGGTCTCGGCAGTGTCCCGGCGCCAGGCCTGGACGAGTGTGCGATCACCGTACTGGTGAAGATTGTCGATCACCGGCTGCAAGGTCCGGGGTTGGGCTCTCGCAGTCGGATTACCTGGGTTTGCCATTAACCATTTTCCTGCGCGCTTGACGAAAAAACAGTCCGGCGACGGACTGTGCCTGTGCCAGACCTACCCACAGTGTAGAAAATTGGGCTAATTGCAGGCCGCCGATTGTCTGGAAACCTTGTGCCGGCCACCCGGCGGGTTATGATCAGCGGCGTGTGGCAAAAAGAGGATGCATGATGGATACGGGACTGGCGGGCAAAACCGCCGTGGTGACCGGCGCCACGGCCAATATCGGGCGCGCGGTGGCCCTGGCCCTGGCGGCGGAAGGCGCCAATCTGGTGGCTGTGGGCCGGGATAGGGAGGCCGGCCAGGGGCTGGTGGATAAAGTCAGGGCTGCCGGCGGTGCCGATGCCGTTTTTGTCGCCGCCGATCTGCTCGAAGCCGATTCGGGAGAGCGTATTGCCGCCGCGGCCCTGGACCGGTTCGGCACCGTGGACGTGCTTGTCAATGGCGCCGGGGGCAATAATGCCATGGGCCTTTTTGCCGAATCCGACCCGGCCACCTGGCAGGCTGATATCGATATCAGCCTGATGGCGGTGCTGCGCACCACGCGCGCGCTGTTGCCCGCCATGATAAAACGCCGGAGCGGCCGGATCATTAACATTGGCTCGACCGCCGGCGAAGTGGGGGATTACATGCTGGCTGTCTATTCGGCCGCCAAGGGTGGCGTCCACGCTTTTACCCGGGTCCTGGCCAAGGAGGTGGGCCAGCACGACATTACCGTGAATGTGGTGGCGCCTTACCTGACTCTGCCGGAGGAAGAAGAAGAGTTGAGCGCCGGCAGCCGGTTTCACCCGGAGAAGGGTTTCTTCAGTCGGGCCATCCCCGGCCTGGACCCCGCGGAGGTGGACAAACTACGGCGCAGCGGCCCCTTGTCGCGCACCGTCGCCAACCCCCGGGAAGTGGCGGCGGCGGTCGTGTACCTGGCCTCGGAACAGGCCGCTTTTGTTACCGGTCAGGTACTTAACGTGGATGGCGGCACCCTGCTCTGAAACGGATGGCACGGGCGCTTTTATAATAACAAGGCCGCCGCCAATGAAGACGGGCATCGGTGGTGAAGGGATTGCGGTTGTCCTCTCTCAAGGCAATACCTCCATTGACTGTCGCTGCCATTGGCGGGGAAACACCGCTTCCCCCACCGGCGAATATCCGTATCGACGGGGCAGGCGCCGGTACGCACACCGCGCCTGGATTTTTCAGACTGGTACAGAAAAGTCGGGGCAACCAGCCTGTACAGAATGGATACGGTTCGCCGGTATCAGTCCCGGGGAACCTTGCCGCGTAAACGCTTGACCCGGCCCCGCTGGGTTTTGTTATCCATGCGCTTTTTTTTGGCGGCTCTGGAAGGGCGTGTGGCAACACGCTTTTTGGGTGTGGCGCCGGCACGGCGGATCAGGGAAGCCAGGCGCGCCAGGGCGTCCTCCCGGTTTTTTTCCTGACTGCGAAACCGCTGGGCCTTGATGACGATGACGCCATCCCCGGATATCCGGTGATCTTTGGTGGCGAGCAGGCGCTCCTTGTAGATGTCGGGCAGGGACGAGGCCCTGATATCGAAACGCAGGTGAATGGCCGTGGCCACCTTGTTGACATTCTGTCCGCCGGCGCCCTGTGCGCGGACGGCGTTAAGTTCGATTTCATGCTCGGGTACCGAGACCCGCGAGGATATTGTCAGCATTGCCGGACCCTTCATGCTCGGACGGGCAGGTTAACGTGCGCGTCGCCCGTTTCCCAGTATCCCGGCGACACGACCTTTCCCGGTCCCCCCTGCTAAACTCCGGACAAAGTGGCATTTGCTGCCCGACGACTTCCATACAGGTAACGAAAAAATTCGCAACATGGAATCGACAGAACTGGTTCTTGAAATGGTCCCGCCGCCCCTCAGCGACCAGCGTGCCGGCATCGCCAGGTGCCTGGATTATATCCGGCAGGTGCGGGCGGCGGTGCCCGTTGAAGCTGTCAATATTCCGGAGATACGGGAGGAAGGCGGACGCCGTGACAATGGCGAGCGGTTGACGCCCTTCATGCCCCGGGTGCCGCCCCGGGAACTGGCGGCCCATATCAAGGACAGCCTGGACCTGGAAGCCATTGTCAATCACTGTGTCGTCCACGAACCCGCCGGCGCCCTGGAAAAGTGGCTGGATACCGCCTGGCGGCATTACGGCGTGCGCCGTTTTGTGCTGGTGGGGGGCGAACACAGCCACGTGGACTACCCCGGTCCCACGGTGCGCGAAGCGACCGGGCTGGCCCGCCGGTTGTTCACGGGCAAAGATGTCAAAATCGGCAATATCTGCATACCCTCCCGATCCGGCGAGCGGGAACGAGTGCGCGGGAAAATCAGCGCCGGCGCCGATTTTTTTACCACCCAGATCATCTATCACGTCCGGGAACTGATCGACCTCTGTGACCCGGATGGCCTGCCGGACGCGGACTTTTATGTGAGCTTCTGCCCGGTGCGCTCGAAGCGCAACATCCTCTTTCTCAACTGGCTGGGCGTCATTATCGACCCGGCACTGGAGCGCTGGCTGCTGGCCGGCAACGAAGATGTCCTGGCCCGGTCGGAATCCCACCTTTGCGCCACCTGGGAGGCTTTTGTCGACCACATTAACCGATACGAACACCCCCTCAGGGCCCATATCAACCTCTCGCCCATCGGCAGGATCACACCCCGGGACACCATCCGCCTGGCCCGGTCCCTGCGCGCCGCCGGCGAGAGCGCCACTGAAAAACCTTCCGGTCGCTTCAGTCGATAACCGGCATGAGCGTCCACCGGACGTACCACGGTCCGCCGGCAGCGTCCCGGTCCAGGCAGACAATGCCGCCCATCTGGAACCTGACGGGCATCAGGTCCTCCGTGCCCGCGATCAGGAACCCGGCAAGCCTTGCCAGTTGAGGCAGGTGGCCCACCAGCATCAGGTTGTCGGCGGCATCGAGACTGTCGGCCAGAGCCCGGACATCGTCGTTGGGCCCCAGGCCTTCCCGGGCAGCGACGCCCTCCTCCGGCAGCAGTTCCTCCGCCAGCATATGGGCCGTCTGGTCGGCGCGCATCTTGCCGCTGTGGACAATGCGGGAAACCGGGATGCGGCGGTCGCTGGCCAGGTCCGCGACAAGGCGCACTTCCCGGCAGCCCTGCTCGGATAGCCGCCGCTCCGGATCGGCCTCCCTGGGGAGTGCATGACCGTGCTGAACCAGATAAAGTGCCATGGCTGTCACCTCGCTTTTGGCAGCGGGAACCGGTCTCACGGCATACACCGAGAGCCGTGAGCGATTGCCACTATTCAGCATAGGCGAGTCCCCCGCTTTATCCATACCTGCGCCACCCTGTCACCAGACTGGCCTCCGGCCCGATATCGTTGCCACCCTGTTAATGAAAATAGTTATTAATTACACTACCTTTTATGGCCTGCACTCAACAAACCCCGATCAAGGTGTGTCCGTCATGATCCGTTCCCTGTCGACCCCGGTACTGGTTCTCGTTCTTGCGCTGTGTGCCAATGCCGTCGCATCGGAGGCGGATCCGGCCAGGCTCGCCCAACTGGTGGATTACGTGGGGGTCGACTACCCCGAAGCCATCGCCAACGGCGAGGTAATCAATGCTGCCGAGTATGGCGAAATGCGGGAGTTTGCCGGCCTGATTGCCGAGCAGGTCGACACCCTGCCGGCCGGCAATGCCCGGGCACAACTGCGCGCACTCAGCGGCGAACTGGCTGCTGCCATCGAATCCAGGGCGGCTCCGGAAAGGGTGGCTGCCATCACCGCGTCCATGCGCGGCATATTGCTAAAGACCACGACCCTCACCACGGCACCGGCACGGCCACCGGCACTGGCCACGGGGAAGACCCTGTACAGCCAGCGCTGCGCCTCCTGCCACGGCGCGGATGGTAGCGGCGACGGGCCGGCGGCTTCCGGCATGGAACCGCCACCCACGGATTTCACCAACGTTGAGCGGGCCCGGGCCAGGACCCTCTACGGGCTCTACAACACCATCACCCTGGGGGTGGACGATACCGCCATGCCCGCGTTTGCGGACCTCACCGGCCAGCAACGCTGGGCCCTGGCCTACTATGTGGGCGGGCTGCACGCCGGAGAGGAAACCCTCGACCTCGGCCAACGGGTTTTCAGGGCGGCGAATGCGGATGAACGACCGGGCCTGGAAGCCCTGTCGACACGGACCCTGGCGGAAGTGGAGAGCAGTCGGGGCCCCGACAGGGCGGCCATGCATGCCTGGTTGCGCCGCAATCCCCAGGCCATCGGCGACGCCGGCAACCCTCTCAGTGTCGCCATCACCCGTATCGAGGATGCGCTCGCCGCCTACCGGGCGGGCGATAAGGATGCCGCCTACCGGTCCGCGGTTGACGCCTATCTGGAAGGTTTCGAACTCACCGAGACGTCCTTGAAAGTCGGTCATCCCGAGCTCGTTCGGCGCACCGAAAAAGCCATGGGCAGGGTCCGCAACCTGATCAAGGGCGACGAACCGGAAGCCCGGGTCCGGGAAGCGGCTGAAGAAGCCATTGCGCTGCTGGTCGAAGCCCGGCAGATCCTGAAAGGCGAGTCCCTGTCCGCCGAAGTGGCTTTTTACAGCGCCTTGGTTATCCTGCTTCGGGAAGGGTTGGAAGCCGTACTGATTCTCGGCGCCATTTTTGCCTTCCTGTCCAAGACCGGTCGCCGCGATGCCATGCCCTGGCTGCACGCCGGCTGGATCGGTGCGCTGGCCCTGGGTGTCCTCACCTGGGTCGTCTCCAATTACTTCCTGACCATTTCGGGTGCGGCCCGGGAGGTGACCGAAGGCGTTACCGCCCTGCTGGCCGCCGGCATTCTGTTTTACGTGGGCTTCTGGATGCACAGCAAGCTCAACGCCCGCCGCTGGCAGGAATTTCTCGAAAACAAGGTGCAGCGGGCTCTGGATGAAAAGGCGCTGATCACCCTCACGCTGGTCTCTTTTCTCGCCGTGTACCGGGAAGTCTTCGAAACCGTGCTGTTCTTCCAGGCCCTGTGGACCCAGGTGGATGCCGGCGGCGAACAGGGCGTGATGGGGGGCTTTGTCGTCGGGGCAATTCTGGTGGCAATGATTGCCTGGGTGGTATTCCGATTCGGTGTGAGGCTTCCCCTCAAGCAGTTCTTCGGCATCAGCGCGGTGGTCATGGTGATTCTCGCCATCATTTTTGCCGGCAAGGGCATCGTTGCTCTCCAGGAAGCCGGCAAACTGCCGGCGAGCCCGGTGAATTTTCCGCGCATCGAGATACTGGGGGTTTACCCCACCTGGCAGTCCCTGGGCATACAGCTGGCGCTGCTGGCCTCGGCGATTGTGCTGATTTTTTACAGCCGGCTGCCCCAGCGGGCGGAGGACAGGGTGTCCTGACGCTTCGCCTCCCGGACAGGCCCGCCCACCAGTGAACTCGCTGTTTCTGGACTACACTGTTTCCACGTAGCTTAACGGGAGGTTCGAGATGCAACCCTGCGAAGTCTGCGGCAATCGCTATGAGGGCGCCTTTACCGTGACAATGGCCGACGGGCAGGCCCATGTCTTCGACTCGTTCGAGTGCGCCATCGAGCGGCTCGCGCCCCGGTGCGCGGCCTGCAACTGCCGGGTAATCGGCCACGGTGTCCAGCACGAATCAACAATTTACTGTTCCGCCCACTGTGCCCGGGAAGCGGGGATCAGCGGCCTGGCGGATCATAATTGAATGCCCCCAGACAGTTTCTCGCTTCCAGCGATGTCAGGGACCGCGGCCCGTGCGCGGAATAACAGCCCAGGTGCCGGTTTGCCATGACCCGTGATGCGAGCCCGCCGGAGCGCTTCCGGCGCCTGCTTCCCGTCCGCGCCGGCGAGGGCCGGGCGGTGTTCTGGTCCTTCGCCTACTTTTTTTCGCTGCTGGGCGGCTACTATATTCTGCGACCGGTGCGCGACGAAATGGGCATCCGGGGCGGCGTCGAGAATCTCCAGTGGCTGTTCAGCGGCACGTTCCTGGCCATGCTCGCCGCAATCCCCGCCTTCGGCTGGCTGGCCGCCCGCTTCCCCCGCCGCACTTTCGTTCCCGCCGTCTATTATTTTTTTATCGCCAATATCCTGCTGTTTTTTGCCGCCTTCCGGCTGGACGTTTCCGACGTCTACCTGGCCCGGGCCTTTTTTATCTGGACCAGTGTCTTCAACCTGTTCGTGGTATCGGTGTTCTGGAGCTTTATGGCGGACATCTTCACGCACCGGCAAGCGGAACGGCTCTTCGGATTCATTGCCGCGGGCGGTTCGGCGGGCGCCATTCTGGGCCCCGGCGCAGCCGGGCTGCTGGCGCCGGTGCTGGGGCCGGTCAACCTCCTGCCCATCGCCGCCATGGTGCTGGGCGTCGCCCTGGTGGCCATCCATCAATTGCGACACTGGCAGGAACCCGTTGGCGGCGGCGAGACCGGCCAGGAACACGAACAGGCCATCGGCGGGGGCATCCTGGACGGTGTACGGCGGGTCTTTGCGAGCCCCTACCTGCTGGGCATCTGTGCCTTTATCCTTCTCTACACCACCCTCTCCACCTTCCTCTATTTCGAGCAGGCCCATATCGTCGAGGGTGCGTTCGACTCTTCGGCACGGCGCACCAGCGTCTTTGCCGGCATTGATTTCGCCGTCAACAGTCTCACCATTATCGGCCAGCTACTGGTAACCCATCAGTTGGTGGCGCGTTTCGGCGTGGGAACGACCCTGGCGCTGATGCCGGTCGCGCTGGCGGCAGGGTTTGCGGCCCTGGCGGCGGCGCCGGTACTGGCGGTCCTGGTAGTGGTACAGGTGCTGCGCCGCGCCGGCAATTACTCCCTGACCCGGCCCGCCCGGGAAATGTTATTTACAGTGCTGGGACGGGAGGAAAAATACAAATCCAAGAACTTTATCGATACCGTCGTCTATCGCGGCGGCGACGCCGTGGCAGGCTGGCTTTTCGCCGGGCTCATGGCCCTGGGGCTGGGGCTGTCGGGCATTGCCCTGGTCGCCATTCCCGTGGCCGGCATCTGGGCCGGCACGGCCCTGTGGCTGGGTGCCCGACACCGGCGCCTGCGCCCCGAACCCGGCCCCGACCAGAACGGGAGCACACCTCCGGAGAAGACAACATGACTGATGACAACGGATTTCCCACGGCGCCGGCCCGGCGTTGGGCCATGAAAATCCTGGGTGCGGCCGGCGCGGGTTTCGCCGGCGGTCTTTTCAGCGCGCCGGTAACGCTCGGTGCAGACTGGGAACCTGTCGATTTGCTGCAACGTCCCATCCCCGTATCCGGAGAGAAGGTGCCGGCCGTGGGCCTGGGCACCGCGCGCACCTTCAGCCTCGACGGCCTGTCCATGAGCGGCAGGCGAGGCAGCGTGGCAGCGGCGGACCCGCTGCCGGAAACCCTGTCGGAATTGCGCAACGTGCTGCGCCTTTTCCACGCCCATGGCGGCCGGGTAGTGGATTCGTCACCCATGTACGGTACCGCCGAGGAACTGGTGGGGGATTTTGCCAGGGAGCTGGGAATCGAGAATGAACTGTTCATGAGTACCAAGGTCTGGGCCGATGGCCGTGAACCGGGGATTGCCCAGATGACCGAGTCCATGGAACTGCTGCACAGCAAGCCCCTGGATGTAATGCTCATCCACAATCTCCGGGACTGGCGCACTCACTACAGGACCCTGCGTCGGTGGCAGGAGGAGGGCCATATCCGTTATATCGGCATCAGTCATTCCCGGACCGGGGCCCACGACGAGGTGGAACGGGTGTTGAAAGCGGAGCGCTTCGATATCTTCCAGATTAACTACAACATTCTGGACACCAACGCCGACAAGCGTCTGTTTCCCCTGGCCCGGGATAAAGGGCTGGCGGTGGAGATCAACGAGCCCTTCGCCAGCGGCGACCTGTTCCGGCGGGTGAAGGGCATCGAGCTGCCTGCCTGGGCGACCGACTTCGATGCCGACACCTGGGCGCAGTTTTTCCTGAAATTCATACTGGGCCACCCGGCGGTAACCTGCGCCCTGCCCGCCACCGGCGACCCGGAACACGTGGTGGACAATACTCTGGCCATGGCCGGGGGATTGCCCGATGCCGGCCAGCGCCGGCGAATGGTCGACACCATGCTGGCGCTTTAGCGGCCCGGGCGATGAGTCGGGGCCCGGGCGCTATTCAGCCTCGCTGACCATGGCCCGGTATTCGTCCTCGAAGAAGAACCTGTCCTCGCCGAAAGCCGGTTTCAGGTGGTTGAGCCAGGTGGCCTGGTCGTCGTACCTGGCGAAGAAGGGGCGCTGCACCCAGTCCGGGTTGCGGCCCTGGATAAATCGAAGCACAAAGACCTTCTCGCCGTGGATTTCCGCCACACCCTGGATCTCCACCTTGCCGGGGCCCGCGCTCATGGAGGGCCCGCGGGCCGTGCGGCCCAGCCCGGAGACCTTCTGCATCGCCTGCCGGTAGACATCCCAGGCCCGCGCCAGGGGTACCTCGAAATAGCGCTTCGCACCGGTATCGCGCTCCACGAACATGTAATAGGGGATAATGCCCAGGCGCACCTGTTCCCGCCAGGACCGGGCCCAGGCGTCCGGGTCGTTGTTGATATGGGCGAGTAGCGGGCCCTGGCTGCGGATCTCCGCACCGGTGTCGCGGATGCGCCGGATGGCCTCCCGGGCGATGTCGGTGCCAATTTCCCGTCCATGGTTGATATGGGCCATCAGGGCCACATGTTTGCCCGACTCAACCAGCCGTTCGAGCAGAGCCAGGAGCTCGTCGGCATCCGGATCGGTCACGAACCGATGGGGCCAGAAGGTGAGCGCCTTGGTGCCCAGGCGCACGGTCTGGATATGGGCAAGATCCTCCCCGAGCAGCGGTTCCAGGTACTGTTTCAGGTTCCGGGTTTTCATCACCATGGGATCGCCACCGGTTATCAGCACGTCGCTGACGTCGGGATGCTGGCGCAGGTAGTCGAGCATGGTCCCGGCCTCGCTGCTGGCGATGCGCAGTTCCTTGTCGCCGACGAACTGGGCCCAGCGGAAACAGAAAGTGCAGTAGGAGTGGCAGGTCTGCCCCTGGGCCGGGAAAAACAGTACCGTTTCCCGGTATTTGTGTTGCAGGCCGTTCACCACTTCACCGTTGACCATGGGCCGGTTGAGTTCCATCTGCCCAGCCGGGTGGGGATTGAGCCGGGCACGAATTTCACTGGCGGCCACGGCGATTTCCCGCTTGTCGGCGCCCTTTTCCAGAAGCGCCGCCATGCGCTCGAAATCCGCCTCCTCGAGCATCTCCCGCTGGGGAAACGTCAGCTGAAAGAGCGGGTCGTCGGGCACTGCACGCCAGTCTATCAGCTCGTCAATGACGTACTGGTTGACCCGGAAGGGCAGTACGCTGGCAACCACCCGCATCTCGAAACGCTGCGCCTCCGGGAGTTGTTTCAATGCTTCGATGCGATCCAGATGGCGGTCGGTATAGACCTGGAAAGGGCGCGGCTCGAAGGATTCCTCGGTGACGGTTTCAATCTTGAGAGCGGCTGTTCGCATATCGTGACTCGTTTGCCTGGTTGTGGAGAGTGGGAAGTAGTGATATCCGCGCGCCGCCCCGGCCTGGGCCGGAGTGCCGGCACCGATTCCGGGCCGATGGCCGGCAACGCAACACGGGGCGCGCGGACGTTACCAGAAAGGCCCTCGGCATGCAAATTTACCAACAAAATCATCATGTTAACAACATGTCCCCCAGCCACCTCCGATCCGTTCGACAAACACTCAACCGGGTACGCCTGGCTGGGCAGCAAGATACAGATGCACTCAATCGCAGAGCACATCAATGCAACCCGCAAAAACCAGCAGACTGGCTACAAACGCATGTCCGCTCATACGGGCATGCACTGCGTTTCTCAACAATCTGCCCGACTTCCCGGGACAGGCTGCGGGTTTGCGATGCGTACGCCGGATGTGCCTGATCAATGGCCACCGTCAGCTGAACCGGTATATCAGTACTTCACTCCAACTATTTGCGGTGCGCTATGGCTTTTCGAAATAATCGGGATTCACAATAAAGCCGTTTAATCTAAACTGATTCCCCCGTTGGCCTAGACTGTTAACTGATGTTGATCGATAACCACTCAATCAATGGAGACTGTCGCCATGGCTATCGCTACGATCTTTAAATCCTATCTGGATCACGAACATATCCACTACGAGACAGTCGCTCATCCGCATTCCGCCACGGCCATGGAAACAGCACTGGCAGCGGGAGTGCCCATGGCTCAGGTGGCCAAATCAGTGGTGTTCAAGGACGAAAAGGGCCAATACCTGCTGGCGGTCATGCCTGCGCTCTGCCGCGCCGAAATCAACAAGCTAAACGCCCTCACCAATCATCGGCTCGAACTCGTGGATGAAAGCGAGCTTTCGGAACTGTTTGCCGATTGCGAACGGGGCGCCATACCGCCGGCGGGAATCGCCTACGCGATGCCCATGGTCTGGGACGACATGCTCAGCGAGGAAACGGACCTGTTCGTGGAGGCCGGCGATCACGAGCACCTGCTGCACCTTGAGCGCGACGGGTTCTCCCGGCTGATGGGGAATAGCGCCCATGGCCACTTCAGTCGCCCGGAAGTCAGCCCGGGTTGACACACGAACCGGCGATTCAACGTTTCCGGATTAGCCAACCCTTCCTGGATGAAGGGAATTCTACGCCCGTTTCATTGAGCCTGTTTTGACCAGGGCGCGGCGGCAGTACCCTCCGCTTATCACAGTAATCCATACGCGTAATACGGTCCACTGCTAACCGCTTCAAGGCTCGATGCACTGTCGCGGCTAATTAACGTGACCATAATTGGTTAATTATTAATATTTAGACTTACGCAATGAGGTTGTTTCGCAACGAAAGTTGTATAAAAAACCAATTCGCAAAATTGAGAAAAACACCATAATAGTCTCGAAAAGCTATACAATCCCTGGACCAGGGTGGGCGAATCATGGAAGCAGAATAACCTCAAATGCACCCTTCCCGAAAAGACCTGATTTCCGGCAGAGCAATGGCTGCCTAAATGCATTTCATAATCATTTCGGCCCACCGTTGGCCCGCCACACAACAATCTGTAATTCAGCATACATTACATAATGCGCAGGAATGTTGGCTGCTCTTATCTGTTGTTATTATGCGCAGATCCAAACTTAAGATGTTGATTTCAAAAGGCGATCAATGAACGTAATTCCGACAGAGGTAAAAAATTTACTGCTGGTGTCCGAGCACATGTCGGTCAGTGACCGTTTCCTCCGGGAAGCAATAATATTCAATGCAAATAGCGGCCATAGTTTCTATGCCGAAGGAAAAACCATAAAACATGTGATCTTCCCGGCAGATGGCTTGGGGCTCTTTACGAAAACCAACGGTGCCCGTGAAACCACTGAACTCGCTATTGTCGGTAACGAGGGCCTGATCGGGATCGAAGGTATTCTCGGAGTAAAAAAGACGGGGACGCGGGCCACGGCCATTAAGAGCGGTATCTTTTCCGCCGTTGACAAACAGATGGTCAGAGAGGAGATGAACCGCAACCAGTGGTTTCAGGAAAGGGTTTTCCGATATCTGGGACTTTACCATGCTAACCTGACACAAACCGCCTTTTGCAACCAGTATCACAGCCTTCAGGAAAAATTCTGTCGCCTGCTTCTGGTGACCATCGACAGGCTGGGAACACTGGAGGTGGTCCTGACCCACGAGTCCATCGCGAACATACTGGGGTCCCGCAGAGAGAGCATATCCGTGATAGCCGGTAAGTTACAAAAGCAGGACATCATCAATTACAAAAGGGGACGAATCCGGGTGTCGGACAAGGCGTTGCTCCGGGAAAAGTCCTGCTCCTGCTACGATAAGTGTACAAAGGAGTACCGGATGCTGATGGACTATCTTGTACAGAACTAGATTTAACGCCACCCCCTTTGAAAGTGGGGCCAAGGAAAGCCAAATCAGGAAAACAAAACCTCCGCACCACTGGCACTGATCCTTTCGAGGAAGAGTGACAGTTTTTTACGATAACAACAAATATCTTTTCCACGAAATCGGATTCTTGTCAAACCTTCCAGATAGACGAATGCTGGCTTAAATCCTTCGACAAAATCGAGGGATTCCCTTATATAACCAATTTCGTCAAAGTTTTCATAACCCGGAAATGAATCTTGATCGTCAGCGCCAGGGGGAATGCGGGCATCCGCGATATATTTGATATGCTTACCGGCATCATCCAGATATTTTTCGTAGAACCGCATCCCCGAGATAAAGTTCCGGGACCCGACAACGAGGCAATAACTGCCGGGCTTTAGGCGACGGATAAACGAAAAGACGACCACCTCTCTCGGCAGTCCCGGGGACGTTGTTATCAACCGGGGCGGCCTTGATAAAACAGGATACGAAAAGGTATTCATAAGGGAAAAAGCATTGTCCCTGATTGTCGATCAAAAGATACCCAGCATATTTCACATCCACCTCATTGAAGAGAGAGAACCGGGTTTTTTATGTTTTTGGTAATACAAAATTCTGTAAGGTTTCTCACACTTCATGTATTGGCATTCGTTTTACCCGGCATCTCTTATGGCTGAAATTAAAGCGCCCCTGGTCAGCCAGGCATTTCGCTGACGCTCAGTGAATATCTCGCTCGCCCGGGCAAATCAAAGTCATCACTTTTGAAAGTCGCGGCCGGATGATCGGGCATCGAAAGTCGACCATGACCGTCCTTTCCCTCTATCCAGCAGCTTACACACTGTCGAAAGCTGTCAGCCAAAAAAAGGCTATTTTTCCCGTCCTGCATATTTGACAATAATTACCCGCGCATGAATTTTTCTTGGGGTTAACGAAAGAGGAAACTGCCTGTTCCTCTTTCGCATTTGCCCGCCAATCAGAAGTTCTTCCATTCATCCTCGCGGTACTCTTCATTGGAAGCCACCAGGGAAACCCTGGTTGCGCCTTTTGCCTCTCTGGTTTCGGCGTTGTCGTCCTGGGCCGGCGCCTCGGCATCTTCGCGCACCTCGTTTTCGTCCTCCACCCTGAAGTAGGCGATAAGCTTCTTCAACTCCCTGGCCTGGTCCTCCAGCGACTCACTGGCAGCCGTGCTTTCCTCAACCAGCGATGCATTCTGCTGGGCCACATCATCCATCTGCGAAACAGCCTGATTGACCTGCTCGATACCGGCGGATTGCTCCGTACTTGCCGAGGCGATCTCGCCGACAATGTCGCTGACCTTCTTGATATCAATGATGATCTCTTCCAGGGACTTGCCGGAGGCTTCCACCAGGCGTGTTCCATCCTCAACCTTGCCGGTACTTTCCTGGATCAGGTCCCGTATTTCGCGCGCTGATTCGGTGCTTCGCTGGGCCAGCTTCCTCACCTCCGCGGCCACTACAGCGAATCCGCGCCCCTGGTCACCGGCCCTGGCCGCTTCCACGGCCGCATTCAAGGCCAGGATGTTGGTCTGGAAGGCAATGTCATCGATCACGGAGACAATATCCGCCACCCGGGCGCTGCTGGCGTTTATCTCGGTCATCGCCTGAACGGTCTCCCTGACCACGTCACCGCCCTTCTCGGCACGGTTTCGCGCTTCATCCGCCAACTGGTTGGATTGTCGGGCGTTATCGGCATTGGCTTTTACCGTCGATGTCAGTTCTTCCATGCTTGACGATGTTTCCTCGAGACTCGCGGCCTGTTCCTCGGTGCGCTGACTGAGGTCCATGTTGCCGCTGGCGATTTCCGAGGATGCTCCGGCAATCTGGTCGGAAGCCTGCCGGATTCGGCCCACCACGGTCTGTAATTGAGTTTTCATGGACCCGAGCGTGCGCAGCATCTGCCCCACTTCGTCCCGACGCTGCGTGACAATCTCCCCGGTAAGATCACCCTCGGCAACCCGTTGGCTCAGCGCCACCGCTTCCGCCAGTGGGCGGTTAATGAAATATTTCAGCAATTGCCAGAGGATTACCAGTACCACGCCCAGCAGAGCGGCGACAATCCCGGTTCCGCCCAGCAGGCTCGCCTGAATTGCCGCATCGGCTTCATCCAGCGGCCGGATGATCTCGAAGGCACCGTGCAAGTCGCCGACCTGCTTGTTGTCCATGGTAAACCCGGTGATATCCTTGCCGTCGTCACGCCCCCACAGTTCCCCGGATCTTGCGGGGTCACCATGGCAGACCATACAGGCCTCGCCAAGACGCACAGGCCGGAAGTAACGTATGGCATTGAGGTCCGCGTCCACCATGTAGTATTCCTCCAGCGACGGATCTTTCCGGAACCGGGCAAGCGCCTTGCTTTCGATGACATCGGGCTCATTGTCGGGGTTGCGGGCGTCGCCGCGGGGCGAGCGAAACTCAAAGCCCCCTTCATCCGCTTTGGCCTTTGCCGACTCCCAGGCCGTTACCACGGGCACGGCCCCGAGGATTTTCTCCTTCTTTTCCTGTTTGCTCAGACCAGGATTCTCGGCAATGGCTTTCAGGCCCTCGGTGGAGAACAATCCCTGTTTCCATTTTTTCTCCATGTTTTCACGCACGGACTCGGCCATCAGTATCAGGTTGCGTGCGGCCTGGACTTCGCTGTCGATCACAGAGCGCCGCTCGTTAGCGGCATAGCTGCCGAACAACACACCGATCAGGACAAGAATCAACAATGCGACCAGAGCACCGATCTTGAAACTCAGGGAATGGGAAACCTTCATCGATACCTACCTCTTCAGTATTCGTTCTAATGTTTTCGGTATATATCGACGGGAGTTAAGCGATTAAGGCGACGCTTCAGCCAGTTTTAAGTAATCCGGCTTACAAAGCAGAGGGCGGCGGAGGACCGTCGCCAGAGAGTGGATTGAGAGCAACCCTGCAGCATCAATCCAGTTTCACGGAAAAAGCCTCCTCCAGGGTTGTATCACCATGCTTTACCAGCATCAGCGCATTTTGCGCAAGCGGGGACATTCCGTCCTCCAGGGCCTGGTCGCGAAGTTCACCGGCGTTGGCACGCCCCCCGATCAATGCGTGCAGAGACGGGGTCATCTCGATCAGTTCGCCGACCATCATCCTGCCCTTGTAACCGGTCTGGTGGCATTCGACGCAGCCCCCGCCCCGGTAGGTGACCAGATCGTCAGGCAACTCGAAGTACGTTTTCAGACGTTTGTCGTCGGGGTCCGGCTCCCGGCAGTGGGAACAGATTCGGCGCACCAGGCGCTGGGCCAGCACCCCCACCACCGTGGAATTGATCAGGTAAGGCTCGATTCCCATATCGATGAGCCGGGTAATGGTGGTCGGGGCATCATTGGTGTGCAGGGTGCTCATCACGAAATGACCCGTGAGTGAGGCCTTGATGGCGATCTGGGAAGTTTCCAGGTCCCGCATCTCGCCAATGAGTATCTCATCCGGATCGTGACGGAGGATATGGCGCAGCGCCTCGGCAAACGTATAACCAATGCGCGGCTTGATCTGGATCTGCTCGATACCGTCGATCCGGTATTCGACCGGATCCTCGACAGTAATAATGTGCACTCCCCGTTGCCGACGCTCGTTCAACACCGCATAAAGTGTTGTCGACTTGCCCGAGCCCGTGGGCCCGGTCACCAGAAAAATGCCGAAGGTGTGTGTCAGGATGCGCCGCATGCGCTCGATTTCATGGGCCGGCAGTCCGAGGGCATCCAGGCTGACAAGGCCTTTACTTTTATCGAGCACCCGGATCACCACAGATTCCCCGGTAATCATGGGAATCACGGAAACCCGGAAATCCACACGCTGGCCGCTCTTGAGGATCATTGTCGCGCCGTCCTGGGGCAGGCGGCGCTCGGCGATATTCATCCCCGACATGATCTTGATGCGGCATACAATGGGCGACAGGAGCCGGTGATCGACGCTGCGCTGGAGCAGTAATTTACCATCGATGCGAAAGTAGATATCGCCACCTTTTTCCGTGGGCCTTACATTGATATCGGATACTCCCATTGCCACCGCCCGGTGCAACAGTGAATCGACGAACTTGACGATGGGCTTTTCCGAGGCCCGTTCCTTCAAGACCTGAACCGAGGCACCGCGATCGGGCTCCAGCCCCACTTTATCGTTATCCAGTTCGACCAGGATTTCGTCTTCCTCGGCGGCGAGGACATAGCGCTCGATAAGGCGCAGGATATCCGCCGTGGGCGCTATCACCACGTCCACGTGATAACCGGAAACAAAATTCAGGGTATGGATGGCGTCGGTATTCGCGGGGTCGCTGATGGCAACGATCAGGCGCTTGTCGACGATGCCCAGGGGGAAGAGTTGATAGCGGATGATAATTTCCGCCGGGATTGACCTGACCACATCGGGGGCCACGGACATTTCGTTGATACGGACTACCGGAATCCCCAGTCTCGACGCAAGCACCTCGGAACGCTTGCTTTTATCGATATAGCCCAGGGATTCGAGCGCGTCGATCAGCGAATCGCGGTGATGATGCCGGGATTTCACCGCTTCCTGAAGCTGCTCCCTGGAGATGATCCCGGATTCCGCAAGCTGGACACCGAGCTGGATATCGGTCTCCGGAACCTTGCTGTAACGAAGCCCCCGCAATTCATCGGAGGATTTGACAACATACTGTGACAACGGGCGAGCTCCCCTAGTCTGTGTGCGCCCAGTGTACGAAGAAAAAGCCTGCGCCAACAGTGCATTAATCTTGCGCCGGCTCCCAAGCCAGTCGCCGCGGCACCGGGAGACGCAGTGCAGCCCTCGTTTGACAAGCGGTGCAAAAAATCCTCTTATAACAGGAAAGTCCGGACACCATGCGAGGCCTCCATGAACTTACAGGGCACGACGCCCGGCCCCCTGATCGTGGCCACCGACCTGGACGGCACCCTTCTCGATCATTATACCTACGACTGGCAACCGGCCGCCCGGGCCATCGAACTGCTCAAGCAAAAGTGCATACCCCTGGTGATCAATACCAGCAAGACCGCCGATGAAGTCGTACTGCTCCAGCGTGAGCTGGACATCGAAGACCCTTTTATCGTCGAAAACGGCTCGGCGGTCTATATCCACTGTCGGGATGAACGTTTCGACCTGCCCGGGGATGTCTACGATGACGGCAGTCACCGGATCAAAATACTGGGCGGCCAACGGGAATCCATCGTTGCCACGCTCACCAGCCTCAAAAGGGATCGCGGCTGGCGGTTCGATATGTTCAGCGATTTCGACAGCGATGAACTGGCAGCGCTGACCGGCCTGAGCAGCGGCAATGCACTGCTGGCACTGCAGCGTCACTACTCGGAACCCCTGATCTGGCGGGACAGCCAGGACCGCTACAGCGATTTCTGCGACGCGGTGCGCCAGCGGGGCCTGAGCCTGCTCCGAGGCGGACGGTTTGTCCATGTCCTCGGGCAAACGGGAAAAGGCGCCGCCCTGCGCTGGCTGGCGGACCACTATCGCGCAGCGGGCACGACCCTGTTGATTGCCCTGGGGGACAGCGCCAATGATATCGACATGTTGCGCGTGGCCGACTATCCGGTGCTGGTCAAATCACCGAGCCACGACTTCCCGGCCATTGACGGCAACGTCATCCGCACCGAAGAGACCGGTCCTGCGGGTTGGAACCTGGCTGTCATCGATCTGGTTGGCACGATTTGTGAACGGCTTTCCAATGGGTCGCGAACCGGCCACTAAACCTTCAACGACAAGGAGCACAGGATGGGGGACTTCTACCAGAACGGCATCATTACCACCCTCCACAACCTGCGGCAGCGGCCCCTGGAGGCCATGGAAGAGGAGCTGCGGAGATTTTCCCGACAACGACCCATGGCACTGGTTCTGCCCTCGCTCTTTTCCGAGCTCGAGGGCGAGGCCCTGCCCAATATCGTCGAGGAACTGACCAGAGTCGACTACCTGACAGAAATAGTCATTGGCCTGGACCAGGCCGATGAGAAACAATATCGCCGGGCCCTTCAGTTCTTTGCCCCCCTGGGCGACCGGACCCGGGTGTTGTGGAACGACGGTCCTCGTTTGCGGGCCCTCGACCGGCAACTGATCGACGAAGGCCTCGGGCCGGTGGAGCCGGGCAAGGGCCGCAATGTCTGGTACTGCCTGGGCGCAGTGCTGGCATCGGGCCGGGCCCGGGCGGTGGCCCTGCACGACTGCGATATTGTCACCTATGACCGCAGCCTGCTGGCGCGGCTCGTCTACCCGGTGGCCAACCCGGCCTTCAACTACGAATTCTGCAAAGGCTACTACGCCCGGATTGCCAATGGCAGGATCCACGGCCGGGTCAGCCGGCTTCTGGTCACCCCCCTGATCCGAGCCCTGAAGCGCACCCTGGGGCACTATTCCTATCTCGACTACCTGGATAGCTTTCGCTATCCGCTGGCCGGGGAGTTCTCCTTCCGCACCGATGTCATCAACGATATTCGCATACCCAGCGACTGGGGCCTTGAAATCGGTGTGCTCTCGGAACTGAACCGCAACTATGCCAACAATCGACTCTGCCAGGCCGACATCGCCGATATTTACGACCACAAGCACCAGGAGCTCTCTCCCGAGGATGCCCAGAAGGGCCTGTCGAAAATGTCCATCGATATCGCCAAGGCGCTGTTCCGAAAGCTCGCCACCAACGGCGTGGTCTTCAACTTCGAGACCTTTCGCTCCATCAAGGCCACCTTTTTCCGAATTGCCCTGGATTTTATCGAGACCTACTACAACGATGCCCTGATGAACGGGCTCAAGCTGGATATTCACAGCGAGGAAAAGGCCGTGGAAATGTTCGCCCGCAATATTCTCGAAGCCGGGCAGCGTTTTCTCGAAAACCCCATGGAAACCCCGTTCATCCCCAGCTGGAATCGGGTGATCAGCGCCATACCCGATATCCTCCCCGCACTGGACGAAGCCATCCGGGAGGACATGGCAGAATTCCGGCCGCGGGGCAAAGCATGAGCACGCCGGAAAAAGAGCTGCGGTTTCTCGTCGAAAGCCACTTGCAATTCATTTACGACCGGGAAGCGTACCCGGACCTGGACCACACCGGGCTGGCCACGCAGTTGATCCGGATACTGCAACTGGACGAACACTGCCGCATTCCACCGGTACACGAGAGCCTGTGGAGTGAGCGGGACATATTCGTTATCACCTACGGCGACACCATTATCAGGCCGGGGGAGTGGCCACTCCGGACATTGCACCACTTTCTTCATTCCCGGCTCCGGGATACTGTCAGCGGGGTCCATATTCTGCCCTTTTTCCCCTACAGTTCGGACGACGGCTTTGCCGTTATCGACTACACGAAAATCAACGACAGCCTGGGCGACTGGCGCCATATCGAGGCCATTGCCGATGATTTTGACCTGATGGCGGACCTGGTGATCAACCACTGTTCCAGCCGCGGTCAGTGGTTTGAAAACTTCAAGCGAAGGCGGCACCCCGGCAAGGATTATTTCGTGGAAGTGGACCCGCTCATGGATATCTCCGTGGTGGTCCGGGCCAGGAATACGCCCTTGCTCAGGGAAGTGGAAACCCTGGATGGCAGCCGATTCGTCTGGTGCACCTTCGGTCACGACCAGGTGGATCTGAATTTCGCCAACCCGGATGTGCTCTGCAAGATAGCCCGGATCATCAAACTATACCTGGACCGGGGCATCCGCGTTTTCCGCCTGGATGCGGTGGCCTTTGTGTGGAAGGAAGCCGGCACCCGATGTATCAACCATCCCAAAACCCATGAAATTATCCGCCTTGTCCGTACCCTGGTGGAGCACCACTCGCCGGACGCCATTATCATCACCGAGACCAACGTCCCCAATCACGAGAACCTGTCCTACTTCGGCAACGCCAACGAGGCCCATGCGGTCTACAACTTCTCCCTGCCGCCGCTCCTGCTCCACGCCCTGGTATCGGGCTCCAGCCGCCACCTCAAGGCCTGGCAAATGTCGATGCCCCAGGCCCAGGAAGGCACCCTGTATTTCAACTTCATCGCCTCCCACGACGGTATCGGCCTGCGCCCGGTGGAGGGACTGCTCAGCGACGGGGAGACCACCGAACTGATCGAATCCATGGAACGCTTCGGCGGCCGGATATCCTGGCGTACCGGGGACGATGGCCGGGACAAGCCCTACGAGATCAACATCACCCTTTACGAGGCGTTGCAGGGGACTCTGGCGGGACCGGACCGGTGGCAGCTAGCGCGCTTCCTCTGCGCCCACGCCATCATGTTGTCGCTGGAGGGAATCCCGGCCATCTACATACAGAGTTTGTTCGGCACCGGTAATCACCTCGACGGAGTGGCGTTGTCCCGCCATAACCGGACCATCAACCGCTACAAATGGAGTTACGAGGAACTCGAAACAGCCCTTGCGGATAACGGTAAAAGCCATCACGCCCGGGTCTTCCGGGCCATGCAAAAGCTGATTCGCCTGCGTCGCGGCCAGCCCGCTTTCCACCCCAACGGCCCCCAGTTCACCCTGCATCTGGGCGACGATGTCTTTGGTTTCTGGCGCCAGAGCCCGGACCGAAGGCAAATTGTCTTCTGCATTCACAATATCACCGACCGTGAGCTCACCATCCCGCTGACTTCCGTTAACCTGACCAACGACCGGCCGTGGGCCGACCTGATCGGCGGAAGCCTGTTTTCGGACCAGCACGACGACCTTATTCTTGGGCCTTACGAGTTTGTCTGGTTAACACAGAAAGATACGTCCGCTAGCGATGATAATGATGGATTGGCACCAGACACGGGGGCTTGAGCGGATACCGGGCATAACAACGTTTTGTGCTATAGTTCGCATTGTCAAACTATATCATTGGAATCTTGGCCTACGTTCGACAGAACATAATAGCGTGAGGGGAAATCCGCCATGCCAGGGAAATTGACAGGACGTTTTCGTTTATCCGGTTTTGCCGAAGCTCGGCAAAGCCATGTCGCCGCCGCCGGCCAGCGGAGGTGCTAAAAAAAGCAACATGTCGGTCTACCGGTTTTCATGCACATCCATCGATGGCGAGCCGGTGCCTCTGGAAAAATTCCGGGGTCAGGTGCTGCTCATCGTCAATACCGCCAGCAAGTGTGGCTTTACACCCCAGTACCGGGGCCTGGAAATGCTTTACCGGGACTACAAGGACAGGGGCTTTTCCGTGCTCGCCTTTCCGTGCGACCAGTTTCTAAAGGAGGAGTATGAAGACAACCGCGACATTCAGGACTTCTGCATTCGCAATTATCAGGTGACCTTTCCCCTCTTTGCCAGGATTGACGTCCACGGCGAACGCCAGGAGCCACTATTCACCTACCTGAAGGAAAGCGCGCCAGGATGGCTGGGGTTGAAGTCCATCAAGTGGAATTTCACCAAGTTTCTGGTTGACCGCCAGGGGCGGTGTGTAAGACGGTTCGCCACCGCCACTTACCCGAACCACCTCCGCAAACATATCGAACACCAGCTCGACTAAAGGCGAAACCGGGATAATAACAAAATCAGGGAGAAAACCATGACGCGACTCACCGGCAAACTGAACAAAGGGGCCTGGTCGCTGGTGGACTGGTTCATTCCCCGGGACATTTTCCAGTTCGATCACCGAGAGGTTCTCTACAAGGCCCGGGCACTGGTCGTCACCCTGCTGATTATCGGCACAAGCCAGGTTCTCACCACAGCGGCATTATTCGCCGTTCGCGACCATCTCCGCCACCTGCATCTCGTGGCACCCCTGTACGCCCTGACCACCGCCGGTGCCTGGTGCACCCTCGGACTGTTCCGGCGGACCGGCCATTTCCGGCTTTGCGCCAACCTTTACGGCTTTTTCGCCACCGGTTCGCTGTTATGCCTCATTGCCATAACGGGGGGGTTTGCGCAGTCGCCCCTACTGCCCTGGTGGCCGCTGTTGGTGATGTACTCCTTTATCATGTCCGGCTGGGGCACGGCCTGTCTCTGGACATTCAACGGCCTCGTGCTTTGGGGGCTGGCCATCAATATGGACCGGGGCTTTTACATCCAGATCATTCCAACCGACTTTTACCAGCACTTTTATGCCGGATCCATCGCCATGGCGGCCCTGGCGCTGGCCGCGGTTTTGTGGTTTTTCGATTTTTACCAGCGCCGATTGCTGGGCCGCCTGCAACAGGAAAGGGACAAAGCCCTGTTTGCCGCCGCCCACGACCCTCTCACCGGGCTGGCCAACCGCAAGGCTTTCGAAGAGCGGGTGAATTTCATGGCGGAGCGGCAGAAGGCCATCGGCGGCGTCGAGGCGGTGCTGATGATCGATCTCAACGATTTCAAGGAGATTAACGACACCCTGGGACACAAGACGGGCGATGCGGTGCTGAAAACGGTTGCCGCACGCCTGCGGGAAAATACCCGGCGCAGCGATTTCGTTGCCCGCCTGGGCGGCGATGAATTTGCGGTTCTGCTCTGTGACCTGGAGGACGAATCCCAGGTCCTGGCCATTGTCGAGAAACTCCACGCCGTCATCACCAGCCCCCTGCCCCATGACCTGGATGTGCGTGTGGGGGCAAGCATCGGCGTCGCCCTGGACCCCATGGACGGCCGGGACATGGATGCCCTCCTCAACCATGCCGACCAATCAATGTACGAGGCCAAGAAAAACGGTCTCCCCTATCTCTTCGCCCGAGAGCTCCGGTCGAGGGTTCGCCAGCCCAGGGCTTCCGGTAACGCTTAACCCGGCACCCCAAAATGCCGGCAAAAACAGGGTACTTTCCCGAAGATTAAAAGACTTGCAACAGCCATCGGCCCAGAACGTTTCACGGGGTAGACTCTAGTGATGCTATGCCGAACTTTCCCAACGCAGAGATACGCTATCTGGCGAAGTGATCTGTTACCTTATTTTGTGCATGGCTCACTAACTCCGGGACTCGCTGCCTTCCCTCGCCAGCCATCCGGCCGCTATCAACAGGAGGGCGACGATGGTCTCTGAAATAAAGGCCGATGACAGGGCGGAAACATAGCCTTCGAAACCGATCGAGACGACGCGCATGATCACATACCAGGCCCAGACCAGGCCAAAAATCATCAGAATCGGCGCCCGCAGCCGCGGATTATAAAGACCGTAAAGCATCATGGCCCCCTGGAGAATAAAGGCCCCGTAAATGGCGCGCATTTCGCTATAGCCAAGGGCGCCCTCCGGCCGCAAGCCGGTGATACCAGTAAGCTCATTCACTGAAAAGACGGAGTAGAAACCAAAGGCGATCAGGGCAACGGCAATCAGGCCCACCAGGGTATTCAGAATTTTGATCATTGTTTTTCCTTGCTTATATTTTGTTGGTGCATTGTAGCCATAGACTAGAAGGTTTTACAGGCTTGGGCCACGGCCGCGTCGCTTTCAAAAAGGCGGAACACCTCGCTTTGCGACGGAAAGTCATCGACACCAATGGGCATTTCCATTCCCAGGTGCGATTCCTTGCCCTTGCCGGGATAGTGCATTCCGGGGCGCGTTTGCCCCTGCGGTTGCTGGCGGGACCCGGCGCCACGATTAGCGCAGCCTCGACAGGGGACTGGAAAATCCGGGCCCTCGTCCCTACACTCGTTGTCCGCATTCCGGACACCCGTCATTTCGATGATGCCAACCCACGACTGGGACCTTTCCCCCGGGGATGCCCGGGCACTGCAGAAAAGGCTGGCGAGACAGGTGGTAACCCGCGACGACCTGGAACAGGTCCAACGGGTCGCCGGCGTCGATGCCGGCTTCGAGGATGGCGGTGCCACAACCCGGGGCGCCATCGTCACACTGGACGCCATCACCCTGGAGCCCGTGGAAAGCGCGGTCGCCCGACGACCCACCGGCTTTCCCTATATCCCCGGGCTGCTCTCCTTCCGGGAAGTTCCCGTGCTCCTGGATGCCCTGGCAAGACTCGAAACCCGCCCCGACCTGCTACTCTGCGACGGCCAGGGCACCGCCCACCCCCGACGTTTCGGCATTGCCTGCCACCTGGGCGTTCTTACCGGTTTACCGACCATCGGTGTCGCCAAGAGCCGCCTGTGCGGCGAGCACGGGCCGGTGCCCGAAAACCGGGGGGAGTGGACACCTCTTTACGACGGCGACGAGATCATCGGCGCGGTGCTGCGCACCCGCAAAGACGTGCGCCCCCTGTACGTGTCGCCGGGCCACCGGGTATCGCTGGAAACAGCGGTGGCCTGGACAATGCATTGCACCACCCGCTACCGCCTGCCGGAAACCACCCGCCATGCCGACAGGCTGGCCTCCCGCCGCTAAAGTCGCGCAGCGACGGCCCGCCATGCCGAGAACCGGCCGTACCGCTGCTAGAATAAATAAAGCAGACATCCCCGGACGAGAGACAGGACCATGGGCGAAGATTCAGTCACCGCTACCGTTAACTACATCGCCAGAACGGTGGACAAGCCCTATGTCCACACGGCGGCACTGACCGGCGGCCTGCCCCGCTACTTCGCGGATTTCGAAAGCCACGATGTGACTATTCGAAATGCCCGGCCCAATACCGGACGCCTGAGTCTCGACCGCGAGGGCTTCGCCCTGGTACGCCACGAAAGTACGGTGGCGGATTTTTACGACGACACCTCTGTAAAAAGCCACTACTACCCGGAAGTGGAAGCGCTGCTCAGGACAACCACGGGCGCCAGGGAGGTCTATATCTTCGACCACACCCGGCGCGTCGACGACGAGACCGTGCGCGGCACGGCCCGGGAGCCGGCCGGCCGCATCCATAACGACTACACGGAAAAATCCGCACCGCAACGGGTGCGGGACCTGCTGGGTACAGAGCAAGCCGCCATCAAGACAGCCCGCCCCTATGCCCAGATCAATGTCTGGCGACCCATCCGCGGACCGGTACAGCGCAGCCCCCTGGCCCTGCTCGATGCCTCCAGCCTCGCCGACGGGGATCTGGTGGCCACCGATCAGATTTACCCCGACCGGACCGGCGAGATCTATCACCTGGCCTGGAACCCCCAGCATCGGTGGTGGTATTTCCCCTCCATGGAAACCAATGAGGTGGTGCTCATAAAAGGCTACGATTCCCGCCTGGACGGCCGGGCGAGATTTACGCCACACACGGCCTTCGAAGACCCGGAAACGCCACCCCGGGCGCGGCCCCGTGAAAGTATCGAAATCCGGGCCTTCGTGTTTTTCAGCGACATCGCCCCGGAGGCCGCAGGAACACCATGAACGATACAGGCGGCGGCAATTCCTCGCGTTCTCCTCTGGCCGGAAGAGAAACCGTCGCCACGGAGCACTGCGCAAAGCGGGTCCGTGCCTACTTCGCCGGCCAGTTGGTGGTCGACAGCCAAAACGTTCAGATCCTCTTCGAACAGGGACGGACACCCGTCTATTATTTCCCCTGGCAGGATATCTGTAGCGACTGCCTGGAACCGGGCACGCGAACAAGCCATTGTCCGCGCAAGGGTGACGCCTGCTACTGGTCTATCCGGATCGGCGAACGCTTTGCCCCGGACGCCGTCTGGTCATATCCGCAACCCCTGCCCCACTGTCCGCCCATCGGCAACCTGGCGGCCTTTTACTGGGACGCCATGGATGCCTGGTTTGAAGAGGACGAAGAGGTGTTCGTCCACCCCCGCGACCCCTATACCCGCATAGACGTGCTGGCAAGTTCACGGCATGTGCATATCGAACTGGGCGGTATTCCCGTGGCGGATTGCCGGCGGCCGATGCTGCTCTTCGAAACCGGCCTGCCAGTACGCTATTACCTGCCCAAACCCGATATCGACTGGCGCCACCTGCGAACCTCAGTCACAACCACCGCCTGCCCCTACAAGGGCCAAACATCCCGCTACTGGTCGGCGTCGGCCGGGGTGAACAATGGCACGATATTGCCTGGTGCTACGACTACCCCCGTGTCGAGGTGGCCGCCATCGCCGGCCACGTGGCTTTCTATCAGGAGCACGTCGAGTTTTTCCTGGACGGCGAACGGCTAAGGGGTTAACGGGCAGGGACGGAAACCCCCGGCCGGGACCGGGAAAACTGCAGCAGGCCCCGGAGAATTTCCGTCACTTCCCGCAACTGTGCCCGGCGACTGCCGGCCACAGCCACATGCACGAATACGGCGGCACCCGAACCCGGGCGCCTGCTCCAATCCAGCACCTCCAGGTAGGTCCTGTTGCAATAATAACGGCCGATGCCGGAGTAACCCGACTGCCTGCGCAGCCGGATCAGACACCGGGCCGCCGCGGAACAATGGAAATTGTCGCCCGCCACCGCCAGCGGCTCGATATGCACACTCCCCGGCGGCAAACGACCGCTCTCTCCCAGGCAAAGCACGGCGCGCGGCTGTAGCGATTCCAGCAGAGCCGCCAGCCGCGCCGGTCCCGCTTCCGATACGGGCAGGAGGGCAAAACTCGCATTGGCGGCGGTCCGGCCGGTGCCCTGGAGGCCACGCAGGAGATCGAGGCTGGCGTTGCGGTGCAGGAGATGGCCCCGCACCCGACCGAAGGGCTCGAAAGCGGTGATCAGGTGACCGGCCACGGCGATCAGCGCGGCGCCGGAGAAGCATTATAGATGCCGCCGCCCACCGCGGCGTAGGCTGCAAGCACGTCCGTCGCCTCGGTACGCATCACCTCGGGGATCACCTCGATACCCCGACGCCCCAGGGATTGCCGCCAATCCGGGGCTTTATCCCCCTCGTCGAAACCGATGCCGCGAACATCCGCCTCCCGGGCCGCGTATACCAGCCGCCCGACCCCCGACCAGGGAATGGCGCCGCAGCACATGGCGCAGGGCTCGGCACTGGACACCAGCTCCAGGGCAGGCAGGCCGGGCGCCCCCAAATCGTAGACACCCAGGCGTCGCTGGGCGAGGCTTATGGCCACCATTTCCGCATGGAGCATGGACAAACCCACCGAGGTCACCAGGTTGACGCCCAGGGCCATCAAGCGGCCCGATTCCACCTCGAAGACCCCGGCGCCAAAGGGGCCGCCGGTACCCTTTTCAACGTTGCGCCGGGCCGCACCGATCACGAACGCCATCCGTTCCTCGACAGTCGCAAAGGGGGCGGGCTGGCCCAGGTAGTCGTCGAGCCAGGCCGGCAGTGAAAAGTGGATACTTCTGGGCTGTTCCGACACGGTTTTTCTCCATGCAAGGGGCGATGCCGGCGATAAGTAGCGGTGCTGAAGGGAACCCTATTCCTCACACCCTGTCGAATCAAGACATTTTCCGGACAGCCACCCCCATGTTAAGGGCAGGCGACAAAGCGCCCGACTTCAACCTGCCGGGCGTCCATGGCGATATCAGCCTCTCGGAGCTTTGCGCGAGCGGGCGGGTTATCCTGTTATTTTTCAGCGAAGCCGGCACGCCCGATTGTTCCCGGCAGTTGCAACCCTTTGTGGCGGACTATCCCGGTATTCGCGAACTGGGCGCCCGGGTGGTGGCGGTCAGCGCCGATTCGATAGCCAGGCTGGCCTCTTTCGAAGCCAGTCTGGGCATTCCCTTTGCCCTGGCCAGCGACAGCGACCTTTCCGTGGCCAGGCGCTATGGCGTCGACGATCAACGGGAAGGCAAGAGCCGTCGCGCTGCTTTTGTTGTCGCCGGCGACCGGCGGCTGATCCATGCCAACCCGGACTATGTGCCGGCCAACCCCAGCGAGTACGAAGCCGCGGTCCTGTCCCTGGGTGAGTAGTTGCCAACCGCGCAACGCGCGGCAAACCCGGCGCGGTGAAATTTCCCGGCTTTTACGGTAAAGTTGCCGCCTTCGCAAAACCACCCCCGGGAGGAGAACACATGCTCATTGAAGGTAAAGTTGCCATCGTGACCGGCGCTGCCAGCGGCATCGGCAGGGCCACGGCCGAAATGCTGGCCCAGAAGGGCGTCAAGGGAATCGGCCTGGTCGACATGTCGGAATCGGTGGAAGAACTGGCCCGGGAAATCAATGAGGCCAACCCGGGAAACCCGGCCCGCGCCTTTATCGGCGACACCACCAGCAGCGAGTTCCGCAAAAGCGTATTCAACAGCATGCGCGACAGTTTCGGCGCGGTTGGCATTCTGGTGCCCGCGGCAGGTATAACCCGGGACGCCATTGCCGTGAAAATGAACAGGGAAAGCGGCGAAGCCTCTATTTACCCGGAGGAAAAATTCCGCCTGGTCACGGAAGTCAACCTGGTGGCCCCCATTTACTGGTCCCTGGAACTCGTAGCCCAGCAGGCCGAGGAGCGCGCCGAGCGCGGCCTGAACAAGTGGGATCCTGAAGAGGGCATGCAGGGCGCGGTGGTATTTATCGGTTCCGTTGCCTCCCAGGGCAACAAGGGGCAGGTTGCCTACGCAAGCGCCAAGGCCGGCCTGGAGGGGGCGACCGCGACCCTCAGCAAGGAAGCGATTTTCCACGGCGTGCGCTGCGGCATCATCCATCCCGGCTTCACGGATACCCCCATGGTTCGCGCCATGGGCGAGGAGAAGGTCAAGGAATACATCCTTCCCTATACGGAAATCCAGCGTCTGGTCCGCCCCGACGAGATTGCCGACGCCATCTGTTTCATGATTTCCAACTCCGCCGTCAGTGGCGCCCTCTGGGCCGACGCCGGCTGGCACCCCCACCCCTGATTGCCCGGTGATCGCCCGCCGGCCGGTGACGTCGGCGGCGGGCACGGGCGCCGTCATATTGCCCCGGCACCGACGGTCCCACTCCCCCGTCTGGCACCCTTCCCCGTTATCGGACCACGCCTGTGCGCCATCCGGCGCTCTATCGATTCTTGACTATACTTTCCCCGGGTTTCGCCCTGATGGAAAACTCCCTGACCGGGGAACCCCGACACGAGGTCGCGATTTTAGGTATAGGCGACACCCGGCCGGAAACAAAAAACGCCCTTCCGCAAAACGCTATGCGCCCGTCGAGCCGGCAAAATGGCGATTGTTTTCCAGGCCGCACGGCAACGGGGCCCTCAGGTATGAGTTTCCTGGATAACTGCCTGATAACGTTTTCCATACGGCGTCCTTGGGCTGCGGAGCAATTCAAGCAAACAGGAACCTGGAGGCAACATAATGGATATTTTCGAACGCCGCGAATCGGAAGTAAGGGGTTATTGCCGTCTCTATCCGGCCGTTTTTGACAAGGCGGAGAACGCGCTTCAGTTCGATGAAGACGGCAACCGCTACATCGATTTTTTTGCCGGCGCCGGTGTCCTCAATTTCGGTCACAATCCGCCGGCCATGAAGGAGGCGTTGATCGATTACCTATCCGCCAATGGCGTCGCCCACAGCCTCGACATGTCGACAACGGCCAAGCGGACCTTCCTCAGCGCGTTCGAAAACATCATCCTCACGCCCCGCTCCCTGGACTACAAAGTCCAGTTTACCGGTCCCACCGGCACCAATTCCGTGGAAGCGGCCCTGAAGCTGGCCCGCAAGGTCACCGGGCGCCGGCAGGTGGTGGCCTTTACCCACGCTTACCACGGCATGACGCTGGGGGCACTGGCGGTGACCGGCAACGCCAAGTTCAGAAACGCCGCCGGCGTGCCCCTGGATGGGGTTATCCGGCTGCCTTTCGACGGTTACGCCGGCGCCGGCGATACGTCGCTCCATGCGCTGCGGGAAGCACTGGCGGACTCTTCCAGCGGGATGGAACCGCCCGCCGCTTTTATCGTCGAAACCGTGCAGGCGGAAGGCGGCGTCAATGTCGCCAGCGGCGAATGGCTGAGAGCCGTCCAGGCGCTTGCCCGCGAACACGACAGTCTCTTCATCGTCGACGACATCCAGGTGGGTTGCGGCCGTACCGGCACCTATTTCAGCTTCGAGGACATGGGCCTGGACCCCGACCTGGTGTGCATGGCCAAGGGCATCGGTGGCTTCGGGCTGGCCATGGCCGTGTTACTGATAAAGCCGGAGTACGACCAATGGTCTCCCGGCGAGCACACCGGCACCTTTCGGGGCCAGAACCTGGCCTTTGTCGCCGGCGCCCGGGCGTTGGATTACTTTCGCGACGACAAGCTCTTGCGGGAGGTGCGGGACAAGGGCGGCCGAATGCACGAACGCCTGGCGGCCATCATGAAGGAGCATGGCAGGGGCCGGTGGACCGTGCGGGGCCGGGGCATGATCCAGTCCCTGGACACCGGCGACGGCCAGGTCGCCGCCGCGGTGCTCCGCCGCGCCTTCGAGCGGGGCCTGCTTATCGGTACCTGCGGCACCGACGGCCGCGTCCTCAAGGTGATGCCACCCCTGACCATCGAGGATGGCGTACTCGACGAGGGCCTCGATATCCTCCGGGCCGCCCTGGCCGGGGAGGCGGCCGATGCGTAACCGGGACGACATGACCTTTCCCATGGAAGAGCACGAGCGCCGCCTGGAAGCGCTCCGGCAACGCATGGCCGAACGCCGCCTGGATGCGGTGATTATTTCCGATCCGGCCAATATCCTCTATCTCACCGAGTACCAGACGCCGGTCTATACCTATTTCCAGTGCGTGGTGGTGCCCCTGGAAAAAGAACCCTTCATGGTCACCCGGCAGATGGAAGCCTCCAACATCGAGGCCCGGACCTGGGTGGAGGACTACACCACCTACCCCGATACCGGCGATGCCATAGAAACCCTCTACAAGGCGTTGTGCGAGCGGGGCCTGGGTCGCAAACGGATCGGCTACGAGCGCAACAGCTATTTTTTTCCCGCCTACCATCAGGACCAGATCAAGACAGCCCTGGCCGACGGCGAACTGGTGGACTGCTACGGCATCGTCGAGGAGGGCCGGATATGCAAGTCCGAGTGCGAAATCGAGGTCATGAAACGGGCCGCCAGGGCCACGGAAGCCGGCATGAAAGCAGCCTGGGAGGCCGTGGCCCCCGGCGTTACCGAGAACGAAATCGCCGGCGCCGCCTGTGAGGCCATGTTCTCCGCCGGCGGCGAATACCCGGCGGTCCTGCCTTTCGTCACCTCGGGGCCAAGGACCATGATCGGCCACGCCACCTGGGAAGGCCGGGAAGTAAAGGCCGGCGAACATGTTTATCTCGAGCTCGGTGGCTGCTACCGACGCTATCACACGGCGATGATGCGCACGGTGGTACTGGGAGAGCTTTCCGGGGCCATGGCAGAGGCCGAGAATGTCATGCTATCGGCACTCGACGAGGCTTATAAGCTGCTCAAGCCCGGCGTCACCGCGTCCGATGCTGACCTGTTGATACGCAATATCATCCTCGACAACAGTTCCGGCGCCTCTCTGATCACCCGGGCCGGTTATTCCATCGGCATTTCCTTCCCCCCGAGCTGGGACGAAGGCTATATGCTCAGTCTCAAGCAGGGCAACTCCACCTACCTGAAACCCGGCATGACCCTGCACCTGATTCCGTGGATGTGGGGCATCGAGGGGGACAAGACCGCGGGCATTTCCGACACCCTGCTGATCACCGAGGACGGCTGCGAATCCTTTTACACGCTGGATCGTGAATTCGTGGTCAAGGGCTGACCTTTTGCTGTCGATTCACCGGGCCGGGCCCACCCACACCTGCTGGACATTGACGAATTCCCGGATGCCGTGGGGTCCCAGTTCGCGGCCCAGCCCCGACGATTTGATACCCCCGCTGGGTAGGCGGGGATCGGTCTTCACCAGCCCATTGACCGCCACCTGTCCGGCTTCCAGTTGCGCGGCCAGGGCTTCGCCGCGTTGCCGCTCCGTCCAGATACTGGCGGCCAGGCCGTAGGCTGTATGGTTGGCCAGCGCCAGGGCGTGCCCCGCATCCTTGACCGGCGTCACTGCCGCCACCGGCCCGAAAGTTTCCTGGGTGAAAGCCGCCGCGTTTTCCGGCACGTCGACCAGCAGTGTGGGCGGGTAGAAAAAGCCCTTTCGGTCGGGGATTTCCCCGCCCAGCACACAGCGCGCGCCCGCATCGATGCTGGCCCGCACCTGCCGGTGCAACTCGTCCCGCAGATCCGCCCGCGCCAGGGGTCCGATATCCGTGTCCGGATCTTCGGGGTCGCCCATTCGCAGGGCTTCCAGAAAGCCTTTCATTTTCCCGATAAAGTCGTCATAGACAGTCTCTTCCACCAGTATGCGCTTGGCGGCGATGCAGGATTGTCCGGCGTTGATCATGCGCGAGGTCTTGATGGTTTCGGCGGCGGCGTCGAGATCGGCATCGGCCAGGACAATGGCCGGGTCCGAGCCTCCCAGTTCCAGCACCGCGGGTTTGGCCTCGCTGCCGGCGATGGCGCCGACGATCTTGCCCGCCTTGCTCGAACCCGTAAATGACACCGCCTGGACCCGGCTATCCCGCAGCACGCGCTCCGCGCCGTCGTTGTCCACATGGATAAACTGCAGGACCCCTTCCGGCAGGGTCTGCCGGGCCCGGGAAGCCAGGGCCCCGGTGCAGCCGGGAAGGTGCGAATCGGGCTTGATGATGACGGTATTGCCCGCCATCAGGGCCGGCGCGGCACAGCGGGAGGCAAGCCACAGTGGCGAGTTCCAGGGCAGAATGCCGAAAACGGTGCCCAGGGGCAGATGCTGGACATAGCTGTGCCGGGCATCGGATTCGAGGTCGATATCTGCCAGGTAGTCGGCGGCATGGTCCGCATAGTGCTCGAAACACCAGGCCGCCTTATCCACTTCGCCCCGGGATTCCGCGATGGGTTTGCCCATTTCCCGGGTCATCAGGAAACCCAATTCCTCCCGGTCATCCCGCAGGCAACGGGCGAAGGCCCTGATAAAATCCGCGCGCTCGGCGAACGTCAGGGAACGCCACCTGGCAAAGCTCCGTCGGGCAGCTTCCAGCCTGGTATCGATGGTTTCGGCATCGTCGAGGCCCACTCGCTCGAAAACGGTTTCGGTGACGGGGTTGATGGACTCAAACATGGTTACTCCCGCAATGGATATCAGGGGTGCTTGACCAGGGCACCGGATTTCCAGACATGGCTGACCTTGTCGGCATCGGCGAGAACGCCAATGTCGTCCAGTGGGCTGGCCGTGAGGGCAACCAGGTCCGCATCGTAGCCCGTCTCCACCCGGCCGCTGCGCGGCGCCTGGGGGCCCAGGGTCGCGGGCGCATCGGCGGTTGCCGCGCGGATAGCCTGGAGCGGTGTCATGCCGGCTTCCACCAGCAGGCCCGGCTCCATGCCGTGCAGGCCCCAGGGCAGGGCCGTGTCCGGTCCGCTGGTGAGGGTGTCCGTGCCCGAGGCGATACGCACACCCGTGGCCACCGCCAGTTCCACCGCCCGGCGGTGGGCGTCCGCCGTTTCCACCAGTTTTTTCCAGGCGTAGTCGGGAAGCCCGGTGCGACGGCCGTGCTCCATCATCCGCACCTTGACGAAGCGGGTGGTGACAAGGATCGCGTCGGCCGCCTTCATGGCTTCGGCACATTCCTCATCGAGAAAAGTTCCGTGCTCGATGGTGCGCACCCCGGCCCGAAGAGCCGCCATAATGCCGGCCTTGCCGTGACAGTGGGCGGCCACGATCCGGTCCGACAGCGCCGCTTCCTCGACAATAGTGGCCAGTTCCCGGTCGCTGAACTGCTGGTGGTGGGGATCGTCGTAGGTGGTCAGCACCCCGCCGGACGCACAGACCTTGACCAGCCTGGCGCCCCGGCGCAACTGGAGGCGTACCGCCCGCAGGCATTCGGCTTCGCCGTCGCAGGTATGCAGCCAGCCACCGCGCGCCGCCAGATCGGCCACGCACCCGGTGGAGTAGGTATGGAGATCCGCATGGCCACCGGTGGGTGAAATCAGATCCCCCGCCGCATAAACGTGGGGACCGGGGATACTGCCTTCGTCGATGGCCTTGGCCAGGTGGATACCGTAACCGCCCACCTCCCGGACACTGGTTACCCCCGCATTCAGGGCGGCTTGCGCATCCCGGCAGGCGCGGGCGGCGGCGACGGGCACCGGCACTCGCATAACCTCGTCGAGACTGGTCCGGACCAGTCCCGTCATATGGACGTGGCAATCCCAGAGTCCGGGCATCAGGCAGGGCACCTTGATGGCATCCCGGGGAACCTCTCCATCCGGCAGTTCGTCGGCGGGGCCCGCCCAGTGGATATTGCCGTCATCGATAAACACGACGCCGTCGCGGACCGGTTCACCGGCGCCCGGAATCAGCAGGTCGGCCCTGATACAGGTTTTTGACTCGCTTCTTTCCGGCACAAATTTATATCCAGGACAAACTGTAGGGAAAGACTAGTTCATATGCCTGGCATATGCAGATGCCACCGACCCTAAAATAATTCAGCGGGCACTATTAATCTGCAATAGAACGTCCCGGCATCGACCGCCGTGTCCCGATAAAAACCGTCCCTTTCCAGCAGGACCACGACAATGTTCAGGGCAATGTATTGAGCCAGTGCTTGACGCGCTTCTTCTGCCAGAAGGTCACCAGTTGCACGGTCTTGAGCGTGGTGGGTACCACCTGGGCACGCTCGGCTTGCCGGTCGATGGTGAAAAATCGCTGGAAGCCAATGGGCTCGGCCCGGGAGCCCACATAGAAGATGCCCCGGATCTCCAGGGTGAAGCTTTTCTCCCCGCCAGCCCCGTCACCGCCGTCGCGGTCCTCGACCCGGATAGCCATGTCATCGAGGATCTCCTGGAATGAGCCCAGGTGGAGGGGTTCGCCGGATGCCAGGGGCCCTTGTTTCAGCACCGAGCGCAATTGCCAGTCGTTGTCCCAGTCACTGGATGTGCGTCGGTATTGGGTGATTTCCCGGGCAATCCTGCCGTCGTCGGTATGAGCCACCGCCGTCACCGCCACCAGGTTGATCATCTGCTGACCCAGGTTGACGATGATGCACAGGGAGTCCAGGCCGGTATCCGGCGCCTGGTGGATAATCACCTGCGGGTTGTAACGACCCTTGAAGTCGCGGTGGAACAGGTAGGCATAGAAAATCCAGATGGCCACCATGAGCAGGCTGGCAAGGGAGGACAGGAGCGCCGCGTTTTTGTTAAGCCAGGGAAGCAGGTCATTCATTGACATCGACAAGCAATAAAAACCATCCGTTTGCGTATCGCATGACCCAAAACGAAAGCAGACCGTTACCCCGCTGTCAAAACAGGCTGCCGGCTTTTACATATCCATCATCGATGCAATCGTACGGGTCAGTTTTTTTCTCTCCAGCTGTTCCAGTTCAGCCAGTTCCCGCAGAAATTCGGCACCCTTTGCGGTGTCGACTTCCTGGGCCGCGGCATCGAAAAGATCCACCAGATAATCATCGACACGACCGCCCAGTGCACTGATGTCATCCGCGCCGGGTACGTCGATCTCCGCCAGCAGGTTTTCCAGGAAACGCAGGGGCGCTTCCTCGAGAGTGAACTGGATATAAGTGTCGAGAACCGATTCAGGGGCGCCTTGCTTGACCTTGCCAACGTGCTTTTCCATTTGGCCCTGATGATCTGCCATGTAGGCCAGAAGCATGCGCCCCCGGGGGTCGCTTACACACTGGTCCAGTTGCCGGTAAATCGCGGCAGCGTGGTGGTGTAGGCCGATCGCATTATCGACCACCGCACGGAGTGTCTCAAAGGTTTTCATAACGGTTTCACCCCCGCCGCGCAAATCCGGGCATCCTGCTCCATTATAGTACCGGCAGCCAGTCCACGAGCGGCGCGGGATAGATTCCCAGCACCACCAGCAGCGCGGTAAGGCCGTAGCTCAGCCAGCGCTCCCGCCATCCGCCCGGCGTTTCTTCCCCACCCTCCGGCGACTGGGCCATGGCCAGGATGATCCGCAGATAGTAGTAGAGACCAATGACGCTACCCACCACCACCATGGCCACCGGCAACCAGAGCCGTGCGTCCGCGCCGGCGGCGAAGATATAGAATTTGCCGACGAAGCCCAGGGTCAGGGGAATCCCGGCCAGGGACAGCAGAATAAGCATGAAGCTCGCGCCCAGCCAGGGGGCGCGCCACAACAACCCCCGATAGCGCGACACCTGGTAACCGTCGCTGCCGGCACCCTCGGAAACCCCGTTGACCACGCTGAACGCCCCCAGGGTTGTTATCGTATAGGCGGCCACGTAGAACGCCACGGCCTGGGCGGACAACTGCCCGCTGCCGGCCGCCATTACCGGCACCAGCAGGTAGCCCATATGGGCGATGGAGGAATAGGCCAGCAAGCGTTTGATATTTTCCTGTCGCAGGGCCAGCAGGTTGCCCACCACCATGGACAGGGAAGCCAGTACCACCAGAGCGGGCAGCGCGGCTTGCGTCTGGACAGGGGGCATGGCGGCCAGAAAACGCAGGAGGACCGCGATCAGCGCCCCCTTGGTAAGCGTGGCAATGAGCGCCGTGACCGGGGTCGGGGCGCCCTGGTAAACATCCGCCGTCCACAAGTGAAAGGGAACCACCGACAGCTTGAAAGCCATTCCCGCCAGGAAAAGCCCGGTGCCCAGCAATATCAGGTAGTCACCCTGTCGCGGCGGAATCGCGGCAAATGCCAGGGAGCCGGATTGCAGGTACAGAATCGCGATCCCGAACAACAACAGCGCCGATGCGGCGGCGGACAGGATCAGGTACCTGAGCCCCGCCTCCAGGCTGCGGCCCTGCAACCGGTCCATATCCCTGGCAGCCCCCGATGGCCAAGCCACCAGGACAATGCTCGCCAAGCCCATCAATTCAACACCGATAAACAGGGAGGCAAAGTGATCGGCGGCCGCCAGCACCAGGGCCCCCAGCGCCGCCACCACCAGGAGTATGTAAGCTTCCTCCGCCCCGTCCCGGCACTCGGGTCGCCGGCGAAAATACTGGGCGAGCATGACCGCCACGGCCATGGCCAGTAACAGGAAGAGCGTGGCAAAAAAGACAAAGAAATTGTCTATGCGCAGCAAGGGAGCGGCCGGTGCGCCCACCACCGAAGTACCGGCGCCGGGAGCGCAGGCATGGACAGCGGCCAGGGCCGCAAGCAGGCCCAGTTGGCAGACCCAGAAAACCAGACGGTGGTTGCGCCGGAAGGCCGCCAACAGCATCGCCACCAGCGCCGTCAGTGCCGTGGCGACCAGGGGACTTAACGCCGCCAGTTCCGCTGTCGTCATGGCGCTCCTCCATCGTCATTGGCCGCCGCCACGGGCGGTGCGATGTCCGCCGAAGACGGAACCGTCGGCACTGTCGCCCGCTCCAGCACCGGCTGGGGCCGCACGCCGAAGTAAATGATCGCCACCGCCAGGGAGGTCAATATGACCAATTCCCGCCAGGAGCAGTCGGGCTTGGCCATCGCCGGCCGAAATTCGCCCCAGAGGCTGCGCTGCACCATCAGCAGGGCGTAGAGCGCCGCTCCCACCAGACCCAGTGCCGCGATGACTGTCAGGGGCCAATGGGCCTGGAAAGCGCCGGCGAGTATCAGGAATTCAGCGACAAAATTGGCCAGCCCGGGCAGCCCCAGGGAGGCCAGGGCAAAGAGCATGGTGAAACCGGACAGTCGCGGTAACGAGGCCCAGAGTCCTCCCAAACGACGCAGGTCGCGGGTATGCCAGCGTTCCTGGATCATCCCCACGATCGTAAAGAGTGCCGCCGTGCTGAGCCCGTGGGCGACCAGCTGCATCACCGAGCCACGCAGCGCCAGGTCGTTCATGGCGTAGATGCCCAGCAGCACAAAACCCATATGGCTGACG
>DGNJ01000062.1:0-148 GCA_002388905.1 Cellvibrionales bacterium UBA4495 | reverse complement strand
GGCCACGGGCGCGAAGGCGGCACTGGCCTCGGGAAACAGGGGCAGCGCGAAACGCAGCAGGCCATAGGCGCCGGTCTTGAGCAATACCGCCGCCAGCAGAACACTGCCGGCGGTGGGCGCCTCGGTGTGGGCATCGGGCAGCCAGGTA
>DGNJ01000038.1:2486-5426 GCA_002388905.1 Cellvibrionales bacterium UBA4495 | reverse complement strand
ACGGCGCAGTTCGTCCGCCACCGCCAGCGCGGGAAACACGTGTCCGCCGGTACCGCCTGCCATTACCATCACTTTTCCAGTCACCTTCCGCCTTCGCCTTTCTGCCGGCCCGGGGCCCGTCCCCAGGCGGCGTCGTCCATTTCCGCGCCGATGCGCAACACCAGTGCCACCATGGCAAAACTGATCAAAAGGCTGCTGCCGCCGTAACTGACGAAGGGCAGGGTCAGGCCCTTGGTGGGCAGCAGCCCGGAGGTGACGCCGATATTGATAAAAGCCTGGCCGCCCATCAGCACGCCGATGCCGAACGCCGAATAGGCCGCGAACCAGTCCTGGCGCCGCACCGCCCATCGCGCCACTACGAAAATCCGTTGTATAAGCAGGGCGTACAGGGCCACCATCACCAGCACACCCAGGAGGCCGAATTCCTCCGCGAAGATGGCGAAGACGAAATCGGTGTGGGCCTCGGGCAGGTAAAAGAGCTTCTGGATACTGTTGCCCAGGCCCACGCCCAGCCATTCCCCGCGACCAAAGGCAATGAGCGACTGGGTGAGCTGGTAACCGGTGTTGTACTGATCCGCCCAGGGGTCGAGAAAGGTCACCAGGCGCTGCATCCGGTAGGGAGAGGCCACGGCAAGCAGAGCCAGCATGCCCCCGCCGGCACCCAGCAGGCACAGGAACACCCAGAGTTTGACCCCCGCCAGGAACAGCAGCGCCAGCACGGTGCCGGAGATCACCACGGCGGAACCGAAATCCGGCTGTATCAGAAGCAGCAGCACCACCGCCGCCAGCATCGCCACCGGCGCGGCGAAACCCTGCCATTGTTCACGCATCCGGCGCTGGTGCCGTTTCAGGTAACCGGCGGTGAAGATCACCATGAGCAGCTTGGCCACTTCCGCCACCTGGAGATTGAGAGGCCCCAGGGCAAGCCAGCGGCGGGCGCCGTTGACTTCCCGCCCGACCCCCGGAATCAGCACCAGCATGAGCAGGACCAGGGCCATGATGAGCAAAGCCCGGCTGTTTTCCAGCCAGATGCGCGAGGGCACCCGCAAGATCACCGCGGCGGCGCCACAGCCCAGCACCAGATAGAACAGGTGGCGCTTGAGGAAATACATGGCGTCGCCGTAGTTGTCGTCGGCAAACGTCACGGACGCGGACGCCACCATCACCACACCGATGGACGCCAGGGCGGCAACCGCCAGCATCAGGGAAGGGTCAAGCCGGCCCGGAAGGCTCAGCAGGCGAACGACGGGGTTCCGGGTCATCGCGGCGACGGTCATGACAGCGCCTCCACCGCGGCGGCGAACTGCCGGCCGCGATCCTCGTAACCCTCGAACATATCGAAACTGGCACAGGCCGGAGACAACAGCACCTTGTCCCCCGTCCCGGCAGCCTCCGACGCGGCCGTCACCGCGCCCGCCATGGAGGTGGCGAACACCACATCGGCGACCGGGGCCAGGGTATCGGCCAGGGGCCGGGCGTCGTCGCCTATCAGCACGGCGAGCTTGACGCGGCCCCGGGCCGCGTCAGCCAGGGCCGAGAAATCCTGGCCCTTGCCCTGACCGCCGGCGATCAGCACGATGTCCGGCCGCTCGCCGGCAAAACCGGCAATGGCGGCGCTGGCGGCGCCGACATTGGTGGCCTTGGAATCGTCAATCCAGAGGACGCCGTTTTTCTCCGCCACGGTCTCGCAACGGTGGGGCAGGCCCCGGAAATGGCGCAGGGTCTCGAGCATGGCGTCCATGGACAGCCCCACGGCGTGACCCAGAGCCAGGGCGGCCAGGGCATTGGCGATATTGTGGCGGCCGCGAATACGCAGCTCGGATACCGGCAGCAGACGCTCGCGAAAGTAGGTCAGCCAGTCCTCTCCATCCTGCCCGGCAAGACCGAAACCGCGTATGTCCGGCGCCCCCAGTCCGAACTGCCACTGTCCCACGCCGGCGGCGAGCAGGGGCTGGCTGAGGGTGTCGTCCCGGTTGACCACCGCCTGGCGGGCGCCCCGGAAAATACGGTGCTTGGCCCGGTGGTAGCTGAGCAGGTCCGGGTAGCGATCCATATGGTCGGCGCTGACATTGAGCACCGTCGCCACTTCTGCGCCCAGGTTCTCCACCAGTTCCAGCTGGAAGCTGGACAGCTCCAGTACGTAGAGGTCCCGGTCGTCGTCGAGCAGGTCCAGGGCCGGCGGTCCCAGGTTGCCGCCGACGCCGACATTTCTGCCGGCGGCCCGGGCCATCTCGCCCACCAGCGTGGTAACGGTGCTCTTGCCGTTGGACCCGGTGATGGCAACCACCGGCGCATCGGCGGCATCGGCGAAGAGCTGGATATCGCCGGTTATGGCGACTCCCTGCTCCCGGGCCTCTTGCACGGCTGAATTCGAAAGCGCAATGCCGGGACTCACGACCAGGGTATCCGCGGCGCACAGTGTCTCCGCCCGGATACCGTCAAGCTCCACGGAAATATCGGGAAACTCCCGGGCCAGGCCGGCAAGACCCGGGGGTTCGGGGCGGCTGTCCACGACCATGAAGCGGCGCCCGGTGCGGGCCAGGTGGCGGGCCACGGACAGGCCGGTGGCGCCCATGCCCACCACGACTGTCTGCCTGTTGCTCGCTATGATTTCAGCCACTTCCATACCTGTTTCGTGAAAACCTTTTTATCCGACCTTTGTGTTCGTCTCTATCGCAGCTTCAGGGTCGCCAGCCCGAACAGCACCAGCATCACGGTAATAATCCAGAACCGCACGATGACCCGGGGTTCCGGCCAGCCCTTCAACTCAAAGTGATGGTGGATGGGGGCCATCCGGAAAATCCGCTTGCCGGTGAGCTTGAAGGAAGCCACCTGGAGGATCACCGAAACGGTTTCCAGCACGAAGATCCCGCCCATGATGAAGAGCACGATCTCGTGGCGGGTCACCACGGCGATGGTGCCGATGGCGGCACCCAGGGC
>DGNJ01000038.1:0-2475 GCA_002388905.1 Cellvibrionales bacterium UBA4495 | reverse complement strand
AGGTGTTGAACCAGAGGAAACCCAGGCCGGCGCCACCCAGGGCGGCGCAGAACACCACCAGCTCGCCGGTGCCGAGAATAAAAGGGATATGCAGGTACTCGGCGAACTGGGCATTGCCCACCAGATAGGCAATGACGCCCAGGGCGCCGCCCACCATCACCGTGGGCATGATGGCCAGGCCGTCGAGACCGTCGGTGAGATTGACGGCGTTGCTGGAACCGACGATCACCAGATAGCTGAAGACGATATAGAAAAGCCCCATGTCCAGGGCGACGGTCTTGAAAAAGGGCACGATAAGCTGGGTTTCCGCCGGGCCGGTGGCGGTTATGTAGAGGAACACCGATGCCCCCAGCCCCGCCACCGACTGCCAGAAATATTTCCAGCGTGCGGGCAGGCCCCGGGAGTTCTTTTCCACCACCTTGCGGTAGTCGTCCACCCAGCCCACGGCGCCGAAGACGAAAGTCACCGCCAGCACCACCCACACATAACGGTTGGAAAGGTCCGACCAAAGGAGGCTGGACAGGAAAATGGCCATGAGGATCAAGGCGCCGCCCATGGTGGGGGTTCCCGATTTGCTCAGGTGGCTCTGGGGGCCATCCAGGCGCACCGCCTGGCCGATCTGCAGTTTGTTGAGCCGGCGGATCACCGGCGGGCCCAGAATCAGGCAGAAGCCCCAGGCGGTAAGCACCCCCAGGATGGCCCGGAAAGTCAGGTACTGCACCACGCTGAAAGCGCTGATGTATTGGCTGAGATAATCGGCGAGCCAGACCAGCATTATGATTCTCCCTCGACGAGGCGGTTGACGATGTCTTCCATCGCGGCGCTGCGCGAGCCCTTGACCAGGACCGTGACATCGCCGTCCAGCATTGCCAGGAGATCATCCAGCAGGGCGGCCTTGTCGGCGTAGGCATCACCGCCCCCGAAACCGGCGACGATGGAACGGGCATGCTCGCCCACCGCCAGCAGGTGCCGGATGCCCCGTTCGCGAGCGTAGCCTCCCACCTCGTTGTGGAGCCGGGCCGCGTTGGTGCCCAGTTCGGCCATCTCGCCCAGTACCAGTACTGTCTCGCCGCCCTGGTCGGCGAGCACATCGATGGCGGCCTTAACGGAACCGGGGTTGGCGTTGTAGGTGTCGTCGATCACCTTGATGCCGTCGCGACCGGCGCGCAGCTGCATGCGTCCGCCGAAGCTGTCCAGGCTGATCAGGCCGGCCACCACCGCTTCCAGGTCGGCGCCGGCGGCCATGGCGCAGGCGGCGGCCGCCAGGGCATTGGCGACATTGTGCCGGCCCGGCAACGGCAGGCTCACCGGCGCCTCGCCCTTCGGGGTCACCAGGGTGAAGCGCACACCAGTGCCGGAATTGCCCCTTTTGCCGTTGTCGAAACGGGCGGTGAAATCGGCGTCCGGATGCGTCAGGGCATAGGTGAGTCGCTCGCTGCAGGCCATTTCCCGCTGCCAGAGATCGCACCAGGGCTCGTCGAGATTGAGCACCGCGATACCCGTGGGCGGCAGGGCCCTGTAGATGTCGCCCTTGGTGGCGGCGATGGCCTCGAGGCTTCCGAAACCGCCCAGATGGGCGGGCATGACATTATTGACAAGACCAACCCTGGGCCGGGCAATGTCGCACAGGTAGGCGATTTCACCCGGACCGCTGGCGCCCATTTCCACCACCGCGTACTTGTGCTGGCGCTGAAGAGCCAGAAGGGTCAGTGGGACGCCGATATGATTGTTGAGGTTGCCCCGGGTGGCATGGGTGGGACCGCACCGGGAGAGTATGGCGGCGATCATTTCCTTGACCGTGGTTTTGCCGCTGCTGCCGGTAATGGCGACCAGGGGCCCCGCGAACTGATCCCGGGCCAGGCGCCCCAGGTCCGCCAGGGCCGCGGTGGTATCCGGCACCACCCACTGGGGCAGGTTGAGGCGTTTGTCCGGGCGCTCGACTACCAGGCCGCAGGCATCCAGGGCCGCGCTTTCGAGAAAATCATGGGCGTCGAAGTGCTCGCCCTTGAGCGCCACGAACAGATCTCCCTCGCCGAGGGCGCGGGTATCCGTGGACACAGCACTGAACCGGCAGTCCGGGTAAATCAGGGTGCCGCCGTAGGCCAGGGCCGCGTCGGACAGGGTCAGGGGCCGCACGGTCATGCCTCCCCTCCCCGGTCGACGCGACGGCGCAGGGCCAGGCGCGCCTCGACCGCATCGCTGAATGGCAGGCGCTCGCCGGCCACCTGCTGATAATCCTCGTGCCCCTTGCCGGCAATAAGGACGGTATCGCCTTCAGCGGCGGCATCGATGGCGAATCGAATGGCCTGGCGGCGGTCGGCAATGCGCCGGGCCGCGTCGCCGGCACCGGCGGCAATGGCCTCGATAATGGCCTGCGGCTCCTCCGAGCGGGGGTTGTCGCTGGTAATCACCAGGCGGTCGGCGCCGGCTTGGGCCACCGCCCCCATCAGGGGACGCTTGGCGGCATCCCGGTCG
>DGNJ01000052.1 GCA_002388905.1 Cellvibrionales bacterium UBA4495 | reverse complement strand
ATTAACCGCATGGCCCACTAGCGCCGATTACAGCGATGGCGCCATCATTCTTTTCAACCATTGGGCCAACCACGGCTTTTGCACAGTGAAAAAACCCCAGGGCATTGACGCGCCAGCAGGCTTCGAAGGCATCGGCCGAAACCTCCTCAAGATCACCCCATGTCCCGGCCCCGGCGTTGTATATCAACACATCCACATCGCCCAGATCCTGGCGCACCTCAGCGAATGCCTTTTCGACCGATTGTGCGTCCGTGGCGTCGCAAACGAAACCGCGGGCCCGATCGATCTCCCGCTCGTATTGTTCGAAACTCTCTTTCGAACGGCTCAGCATGGCGACTTGATAGCCTTCCTCGGCGAACTTGCGGGTAAGCGAGCCGCCGTTACCAGGACCAATGCCTACAATTGCGGCAACGGGTACATTCGGCATTACGAGCTCCTCTTAATAATAACGTTGAATTTGACCGACATGGCGGTCAGGTATTCCGTCGACGCAAGGCCGGATTTTTCAGCGCCGGGGCGACATAGCCACCGTCGACGGGATTGATCAGTTCTCCCGGCCTCACCAGCTCGTCGATGGCATCGAGAATATCGGCCGGCAGTTCCCGCTCGGGAGCCGACATTTGGCTTGTCAACTGCGACATGGTGCGCGGCCCGATGATGGCGCTCGTCACCGCCCGGTGGGCCAGCACAAAGCGCAGAGCCAGCTCGATCAGGGTCATGCCCCCGTCGGCCGCCAGCTTTTCAAGGGCTTCCACCACGTCGAGTTTGCGCTGGTTTGCCGGCAGGTTCTGGTCGAACCGCTCCGGACTGAGGTTGGTGCGCCAACTCTCCGGTATCGGCTGCCCCCGCCTGTACTTACCGGCGAGCCAGCCCGAAGCCAGCGGGCTCCACACCAGCACGCCGAGGCCGTACTGCTCGCATACCGGCAGTACGTCCGCCTCAATATGGCGGGCGAAGATGGAGTAGGGCGGCTGTTCGGCGACGAAACGTTCCCGTTGGCGGCGCTCGGCTACCCACTGGGCCTCGACAATTTGCCAGGCCGGGAAGGTGGAAGTTCCGATCATATGCACTTTGCCTTCCCGCACCAGATCCGACAGAACGCCCAGGGTTTCGTCGATATCGCAGTCGGGGGACGGGCGGTGCACCTGATAGAGGTCGATCCAGTCGGTCTGCAGTCGCCGGAGACTGTCCTCCACCGCTCGCCGGATCCAGCGACGGGAATTGCCGCGCATGTTGGGGTCGGTACCCATGGGCATATGGAACTTGCTGGCCAGCACCACATGCTCGCGCTTGCCGCCGGAGAGAGCCCTGCCCACGATTTCCTCGGATTCGCCGTAGCTGTATACGTCGGCGGTATCGATAAAATTGATACCCGCATCCAGGGCAGCGTGGATGATGTCCACGCATTCGTTGTAATCCCTGTTGCCAAATTCGCCGAACATCATGGCACCCAGGCACAGAGGACTGACCTTTACGCCGGTGCGGCCGAGGGTTCTGGTTTCCATGGGTTACTCCCGGTTCATATTGTGATGATGCGTAAATCGCTTTTTTTGAAGGTAGCAGAGAAGTACTATTGTCGCGACAATCATCCTCACGATGTATTGAATACACCAGTCGACACACTGGCACGGTTTATCGACGGGCGATAACCCCGCCATTCATGTCAATGGCGTGGATGCAGAAACCGGCGGCATGAGCGCGATCGGCAGCTGGCAGAGCCCACGCCGGCGTACTCTAGACTTGAGCCGTGCATTCAAGGGCGGGGTTGATATTGGCGCGGTCCGAGTCGGGGGTGCAGGAAATGTCGAACTTCCGATATACGCTGTGTCCTCGGCACATGCGCATAGTGAATAAACCGTACAACTGCGAGACACAGAAGAAACTGAAGCAGCGCTTCTTCCCGCTCGTTCCCGGGCTGGGATGCGGTCGGAGGTACCGGTATAACGCGGAATGGCTCCTCTTTGAGCACAGGTCGCAGCAGTGACTCGATCTCGCTTTTTTTTCCGGGGTTGCTTATCCTGTGGAGCTGGTTGACCAGCTCCCTGGCAGAAAGTTGTGGGGAGGACAATCTGTCCGCCCGTGTCGGTGTCTGGGCTCGATCAACAGGAGCAGTGGGAATCGCCTGTTGCATTGACATGATAGCGGACGGCCCATAGCCGGACTGGTCCAACAAGCGCAACTCCTTCCCGGAAGGAAGGGGCGGTTGGAAAGCGTGGCGCTGCAGATAGCCTCGGAAGCTGTCGATCTGCCTGGCCAGTTCCGGCACGGTCAGGAAAAGGAAAATGGTGACGAATGCTGCCGGGATCGCCAGAATCGTCTGAAAACTCACCGCTGAAAAGATCGCCACGAGGATCAGGAAAGCGCCCAGGGCAGCAAGCGCATAATAAACGCAGAAGCGGCGATAGGTGCCCGGGGTGGACCAGAATACAGGGCTACCGTACACAAGGTCCAAGCAGCGGTGCTGAGTGGTGCTCCAGGAGCGAAAATGCCAAAGAGAAAAGGACGTTACCGCCAGCCCGCCGACCAGCAGGTAAAAAAAATCCAGCGCGCCCATTTCCCGACTCTCGCATTAATCGGTTTCCTAGTAGACAATGTTAGTCGCGTTTTTTCCATCCAGGAAATTCGTTATAAGCCCTGTTACCTCTTCTTTAAGAAGAAACAGAAATAAGTGCCCGGCATCCAGTTCCACGAGTTGGCTTTCGGGGATCTGCAGAGCCAGGTAACGGGCGTTGATAATGGGCAGGAAAGGATCCCGCGTCCCCGCGAGGATCAGGGTTGGCTGAGGCAGGCGGTGTAACCAGTGGGCGCTGGTCCAGCCGTAACCGGACAAAACATGGTACAGGTGCCCAAGGGAAAATAGCTTCGGTTTGTGCAGGGCATAGTATTCATCGAGCAGGGCTTTTTCGTCCTCGTCGAGCCCGGTTTCGTGCAATTTTTTGGCACTAACGTCCCCGGCCCCGGGATTGATGAGTGCCGAGACCGACGAGATCATCTGGACGACCGTGCCCGCGCCGGGAACGGCCACTGTGCCGGCGGAGGTGGCCGCCAGAACAAGGCGGTTGCAATGGTCCTGGAACCGATAGGCAAATTCCTGGGCCAGGAATCCGCCCCAGGAAAATCCCAGGACGTCCACCGTGTCGAGCTGCCAATGGTCCAGCAGGCTGGCAGCCAGATTGGCAAGCCCCCTCATACGTATCGGCCGGGACGGAGCGGGCGATCCGCCCACCCCCGGGACATCGAAGGAGTACAGGGTGCGGTCGGCAAGGGCATCCAGGAGGGGATGCAATGTCTCCAGGCTGGCGGCAAAGCCGTTAAAAAGCAGCAGCGGTACTTTGCCGGTGTCGTATGGAGACCGTGCAACGAGGGTCCGAATCCGGTGTCCGTCGATCTTCGTATAACCGGTTTCAACCTGCCTCGTCGGTATGTCGAAATACTCATTCATGGATCGTACGACTCCGGTATAAGCGGGCTAGTGGGCCATGCGGAAAAT
>DGNJ01000045.1:77389-79456 GCA_002388905.1 Cellvibrionales bacterium UBA4495 | reverse complement strand
GCCGCTGGTATAGATCAGGCAGAAGGCATCCTCCTCCCGTGCCCGGCACGGCGGCCCTTCGGCGTCGCCGCCGGCGATAAACTCCCCATAGGGTGTCGCCCACTCCGCTTCGCCGTCGATGCAGATGTAAGCCTCCACGCTGGGCATTTGCTCCCGCAGTTGTTCGACAACGGCAAGGTAACGGGCCTCGAAAAACAAAACCCGCGGGGCACCGTCATTGACGATCCAGGCGATTTCGGCGGGGGCCAGCCGAAAGTTAACGGTGGCCAGGATGTAACCGGAAAACTGGCAGGCGGCAATCACCTCCCCGAACTCGAGGGAATTCATGGCAAGGATTCCCACCCTGTCCTGGTTTCTCACCCCCGCCTTGTGCAGCGCCGAGCCCAGGCACCGGGCCCGTTCCAGAAGCTGCCGGTGGCTCACCTGTCTGGTTCCCTGCACATAGGCCGGGTGATCGCCGTGCCAGCGGGCGTTGCGTTCCAGGTCGTCGGCAAGGGAAAAGGGGAGATATGGATGCATGCTAAACCCCGCTAGACCGAAGGGGTCTCGACATCGGTGAATTCGATGGCCGAACGGGAACGGCCCATACGCATATCGTTGGCCTTGTCCACGGTGGCCGTGGCGCAGAACAGGCGCCTGCCGTCGCTACCACCCAGGGCACAGGCCACTGCCCAGCGCCCGGGTGTGGGAATGGTGCACAGCACCGCGCCGCCGTCGCGCACATGCAGAAACGCCTCGCCGTACAGGCCCCCCACCCAGATATCGCCATTGGCGTCGGCGCAGATACCGTCCGGGTGATATTCCCCGAGATCGGCGAACAGCCGCCGCCCCGAGAGGGAACCGTCCCCGGCCACATCGAAAGCGGTCAGCCGGCGGGCCGCCGTTTCCGCCACTACCAGGGTTCGGCCACCCGGCAGCAGGGCGATACCATTGGCCATGGCCAGATCGTCCGCGGCCACCGATACCTGTCCGTCCGGTCGTACCAGCAGCAGGGGGCTTGCCGCGGCCGGCGCCGCGGCCTCGTACCAGAGTTCGTGAGTGAAGGTGCCGATATAGGCGTTGCCATGTCCGTCCACCAGCATGTCGTTGCAGGGGAAGTCGGCCAGGGACCGCAGGTCCGCGACCACACTGAGCTGCTCGTGGCCAACGGCCAGCAGCCGGCGGTCCAGCATGGACACCACCAGCGGCGTACCGTCGGGGGCAAAGCCCAGTCCCGATGGCTGGCCCGGCACAAAGCCGACCCATTCCAGATTGCCGCCGGGATCCGTCGTCTGGACCTTGCGGGTCAGGAAGTCGGAAAACCACAATCTGTCCCCGCGCCACCGCAGTCCCTCGGCGAAACCGAGACCGTCCACCAGCGTAGTGAGCATGGCTGCTGACTCCTTTATTCTCCGATTACTCCGCCGTCAGGGAGCGCCCGATGATGGTGCGCAGGATTTCCCGGGTGCCGCCATAGATGGAGAAGGACGGCGACGCCAGCATCACGTAGCGGAACACCTCGAGGAAATCCTCGTCATCCACCTCGCCCGGATCGAACAGTTCCCGGGCCAGGTCGGGAATCGACTGCTCGAAAACCGATCCCAGATCCTTGACGAAAGAGCCGGCGGTCCCCACCTCCCGGCCCTCCTGCATGGCATTGGCCACGGCGAATGACATGCGCCGCAACGTCACCAGATGGGCGGACAACCGGCCGATGACGGCCGGGGCCCGGGGAGACGGATACTTTTGCGCCAGGCGCACCATTTCCTCCAGCAGCACCGACGCGGTCAGGAAGCGTTCGGGACCGCTGCGCTCCAGGGCCAGCTCGCCCATGGCCTGCTTCCAGCCGTTGCCCTCCACGCCGACCAGGCCATCGTCGGGGACGAAACAGTCGGTGAACACCACTTCGTTGAAGTAGTGGTCCCCGGCCATGTTGCGAATCGGCCGTATCTGGATACCCGGCGATTTCAGGTCCACCAGGAACTGGCTCATACCGGCATGGCGGTCCGCTTCCCGGCGTGGCTGGGTGCGGCACAACATAATCATGTAGTGCTTGAGATGGGCGCCGGAGGTCCAGATCTTGGTGCC
>DGNJ01000045.1:0-77359 GCA_002388905.1 Cellvibrionales bacterium UBA4495 | reverse complement strand
GTCGGAGCCGGCATCCGGCTCGCTCAGGCCGATGCAGAAAAAAACCTCCCCCTTCGCCAGCCGGGGCAGGAAATACCGGCGCTGATCCTCGGTGCCGTGGCGCAGTAACAGGGGGCCGCTCTGCCGGTCCCCGGTCCAGTGCAGGGCCACCGGCGCCCCGGCGGCAAGCATTTCCTCCAGCATTACGTAACGCTCCAGGGCGCTTCGCTCTCCGCCGCCGTACTGCCTGGGCCAGGTCATGCCGATCCAGCCCCGCTCGCCCACCTTGCGGCTGAAGGCTGCATCGGTGCCGTGCCAGGTGCGGGCCCGTTGGGGAGCGGGCAGGTGGCCGACGTTGTCGGCGAGAAATTCCCGGACCTCGCCCCGCAGTTTTTCCAGTTCCGGCGAACGGGGAGGCAATTTGAAATCAAAACTCACGAAACCACCTCCGGTCTGCTGTTTTGTTCCGCTAATCCGGTAACGTTCTTGCCCTGCCTTCGTCGCATCAGGGCATCGGCGACGGTGAGGCCGGAGTTATCGGCGTGGACAATAACCGGATTGAGTTCCACCTCATCCACTTCAGCGGCCAACTCCCAGGCCAGGCGGGAAACAGTGGCCACCAGGCGGGCGATGGGTCCCACGTCCACCGCCGGCCGGCCGCGAAAGCCCGCCAGCAGTGCCGCCGATTTCAGGCCGGCCAGCATGTCGCGGGCACCCTCTTCGGTCACCGGCGCCAGGCGGTAGACCACATCCTGGTACAACTCCACGGCGATACCGCCGAAACCCACCATGACGATGGGCCCCATGGCCGGATCCCTCACCGTGCCGATAATGATCTCATGGCCCCGGGGCGCCATGCCCTGAACGAGAATACCGCGCAGGTCACCGCCACCGGAATGGCCGCGGGCCGCGGCCACCAGGTCGTACCAGGCCTCCCGCGCCTGATCCCCGGACCGGATATCGAGACGCACTCCGCCGATTTCCGTCTTGTGGGGAAGCTCTGGCGACTGCACCTTCATCACCAGGGGATAGCCCAGCCTTTCAGCGGCCTCGACGGCTTCGCTCTCACTGGTGGCCAGTTCCTCCCGCGAGGCCACCACGCCGTAATGTTGCAGGATTTGCTTCACCTCGTATTCGCACAACAGGGAGTCGCTCCCGGCCAGCACTTTTTTGACGGGTCCGGGCAACGGCGGTGGAGCCGACCGCTCCCCGTAGCCGGAGGGCGCGGGCCCGGCCATTTTCAGCAGTGCGGAACAGGCCCCGGTCAGGTTGGTGGTGACAGCCACCCCGGCTTCCGTAAGGGCCGTCACGGCCAGTTCCGTGGGAATGGAAAAGCTGTAGAAGAAGAAGGGTTTCCGGGCGCTGGCAGCCAGGCGCCGCAATGCGTCGCGGTCGAAGAAAAAGTGCTTGATGGTGAGCGAGGTAACGAGAAGGATGGCGTCCACCTCCTCCGAATCGCTGAGCAGGTCGACGATGCGCAACATGCCCCCCGTGCGCAACGCCTGGGCCGTGACGTCCACCGGATTGGCGGGTGCCCCGTACNNGTATATGTTCGCGAATGGCGGCCTGGGTCCCTTCGGACAACAGGGGCACGCTGCCCCCCAGGCGCTCGATGGTATCCCCCGCCCAGGCGCCGGCGCCGCCGGAGGCGCTCACCACCGCCACCCGCTTGCCCCTCGGGACGGGCCCGGAGACAAGCAGGCAGCACATAATGATGGCTTCGTCCAGGTCCAGTGCCTGGTATACGCCGCAGCGCTGGAAGAGTGCGTCATAGGCCTGGTTCCAGCCGGCCATCGCCGCCGTGTGGGAGGCTGCGGCGCGGCTGCCGGACTCGGACTGGCCGATCTTGATGGCGACGATATGCTTGCCGCGCTCCCGGGCCCAAAGTGCGGCCCTGAGAAAACGGTCGGGATCGCGGATGGACTCGACGTAGAGAAAGACCACCCGGGTGGAATCGTCCGCCACCATGTATTCCACGTACTCCGCCAGATCGATATCCGCCTCGTTGCCGGAGGTCACCACGTAGCTGAAAGCCAGCCCCGCGCGCCGGCCCTGTTGAAACAGGGCGTAACCGACGCCACCGCTCTGGGCAACGATCGCCACCCGCTCTTCGCTCAGGCGCGGCGAATCGTCCGGCCGTTCGGCCAGGGTGGGACTGAAGGTGGCCGCCAGATTAATGATGGCGTTGTAATAACCCTCGGCGTTGGGTCCGCAGATCCGCATGCCGGTGCGCCTGGCCAACTCCGCGATAGCGTCCTGGATACGGGCGCTTTCGCCCCCCTCCTCGGCAAACCCCGAGGCGATGATCACGGCGTGGCGCACGCCGGCGGCGGCACAGCGCTCCAGTTCGGGGAGCACCATGGGGGCGGGAATGGCAATGAGCACCACATCGACGGGACCGCCCCGGTGCTCGACAGCGGCGCCAATGTCGGAAAAGCACGGCAGGCCGTCGATGGACTCGTGGCTGGGGTTGATGGGCAGAATATCGCCCCGGTAACCGTTGCCTGCCAGGAAGGCCAGCAACCGGCCCCGGATCTTGCCTTGATCCGGGGAAGCGCCGATTACGGCCACGGATTCGGGCCAGAAAAGGTGGTGCAGGGGATGATCGATGGCTGAAGTCATAGCTGTGAAATTCGGGTCATTGTGGTCCAAAACCGGTCAGCGCCGCCTTCCACAAGGCGCCGGCCGATTCGCTCGGCCCAATAGCTGTCGTTGCCGAACTCATCCCGCCAGGCCCAGAGCCGGCGGGTGGCCTGGTGAAGGGGGTGCTCGTAGGTAAAGCCAATGGCGCCGTGGGCCTGGTGGGCCAGCCGGGCGCCGATCTCGGCGGCCTCGTTGATGCGCAGGCGGGCGAGAGCCACCACCTCTTCCAGGTCCACGTCCGGATGAACCAGTGCGTCGATGGTCATATCGGCGGCCACCTCGGCGGCAGCCGCCTGCCCCGCCAGCACGGCAAGGTTCTGGCGAACGGCCTGGAGCCTGTTCAGGGGCCGGCCGAAAGCGATGCGTTCGCCGNNCGGCCAGATCCCGGGCCGCGCCCAGGGCGCCGGCCATCTGCTGGCTGCGCAGCAACGCTCCCCAAAGGTAGGGTGTATCGGCATCGACGCCCGGCGGGGCCGGCGCGATGGCATCCGGCGCGATCACGGTTTCCCTGAATTCGAGCCGGGGACGGGGCTCGCCGGCGAGACTGGACCCCGGCAGGCATTCGGCCAATGAGGGGTCGACGCTCGCCACCACCGTACCCTCGGCGGACTCCGCGACAAGGGCAATGCGGGCGGCGCGCTCTCCCCACGGCAGGTTGCGCAATGCGCCGTCCAGCACCCAGTCGCCATCGACGCGACTCAGTTCGAACGGCCGCCGCCGGTCCACCGGCGCAAACGCCAGCGGGCCTTCCGCCACCGGCAGCCCGGCACCGGCCAGTAGCCAGCCGGCCACCAGGGTTTCGCCCAGGGGAACCGGTACGGAGAAACGGCCGGCGAGACGCACCACCGGTAACAGGGCGGCCAGGGGAACCCCGGACCCGCCCTGTGTTTCCGGCAGCGCGGCACGGGTAAAGCCCAGGTTTTCCAGTTCGTTCCAGAGTTCGTCGGGCCAGTGACCCTCTTCGGCGGCGTTGACCACCTCCTTGTCGCATTTCCCGGCGAAGAGCCGTTCGGCGCTTTCGCAAAAAAGCCTGCCGGTAAAATCGCTGTCGTCCATCGCGGAATCCGTCGTCGAATGCATGTGGTCATTAACGGCCATGGAATTCGCCCTCGCGCTTTTCCCGGAGGGCGGCCACCGCTTCGGCATGGTCGTCGCTGTTGCGGACCAGCGTCATATGCGAGGAGATCAGGTCGAGGCTGGTGGCCAGGTCCGTGTCCAGCCCCTGGTAGAGGGCGCGCTTGATCAACCGCACCGACAAAGGCGGCGCCTTGGCAATCCGTTCACAGAACGCCCGGGCACCGGAAAGCAACTCGTCATCGGGCAGGACCCGGCTCACCAGGCCGTACTCCAGCGCCCTGTCCGCGTCCAGCAACTCCCCGGTCCAGAACAGTTCCAGGGCCCGGGCCACGCCCACCACCCGGGGCAGGAACCAGGCTCCGCCGGCACCCGGCACCAGACCGACCCGGCTGTAGGTCTCACCCAGGCGCGCGCTGGCACCGGCAAACCGGATATCGCAGGCCAGGGCGAGATCGAGCCCCGCGGCGGCGGCAACGCCGTTGATGGCGCAGATCACCGGCTTGTCCATCCGGCTGAGGGTCTCGGGAATACGCTGTACTCCCTGGCGCAACCGTTCCTTGACCCGCAGCGGCGTCATGGCATCGTCGCCCCCCATCCGGTCGACATCGCCGCCGCTGCAAAAACCCTTGCCGGCCCCGGTGATCAGGATTGCCCGTACTCCGTCATCCGCCTGGGCGCGCTCCAGGCAATCGGCCCAGCGGCGGGCCATCTCACTGTTGATGGCATTGAGCTTCCCGGGCCGATTCAGTGTCAGGGTCGCCACGCCCTCGGCGACCTCGTAAAGAACAGTGCTGGAATCCTCGGTCATGGCGGGTCCCGGGTCAGGTGAAAAGATGGGAAACGGTTTTCACGGTGGTGTAGCTTTCCACCCCCTCGATGCCGCCCTCACGGCCGTAGCCGCTGTCCCTGACACCGCCGAAAGGCACCCCGGACGTGGACACGGTCATGTGATTGATGCCCACGGTGCCGCAGGCCAGGCTGCCGGCAAGCCGTTCCGCCGTGGCCGCATCGCGGGTGAAGACGTAGGCGGCAAGACCGTAGGGCAGGCTGTTGGCGGCCTCCACCACGGCATCCAGACTCTCGTAGCGATTGAGAACGGCCAGGGGACCGAAGGGTTCTTCCCGCATGATCCGCGCCTGGCCGGGCACATGGCCCAATACCGTGGGCTTGTAATAGTAGCCGCGATTACCCCAACGCTCACCGCCGGCAAGCACATCGGCACCACAGGTGCGGGCATCGTCCACCAGGGATTCGATAGCGGCCAGCCGGCGTTCGTTGGCCACCGGGCCGAGATTAGTTTCCGGGTCGAAGGGGTCGCCGGGCCGGAGTTTCTCTACATGGGCGAGAAATGCCTGCACGAAGCGGTCGTATACCGCATCGGCAATCCAGAAACGGGACGGACACAGACAGGCCTGGCCGGCGTTGCGGTATTTAACGAAGGCTAGCCTGGCGGCGGCATCCTCGATATCGGCATCCTCGCAGACGATGACCGGGGCGTGGCCTCCCAACTCCATAAGGCAGGGTTTCATCTGGGCGCCTGCCTGGGCAGCCAGGTGCTTGCCCACCGGTACCGACCCCGTAAATGAGATCATACGGACCACGGGCGAGGCGATCAGGTGCGAGGAAATCATCTCGGGATTACCGTAAACCAGATTGATGACACCCGCCGGAACGCCGGCATCGGCAAAAGCCTGAACCACCGCCGCGGTACTGGCCGGCGCCTCCTCCGCCCCTTTCAGGATCAGGGCGCAGCCGGCGGCCAGTGAACTGCCGATCTTGCGACAGGGGGTAAAGACAGGCCCGTTCCAGGGGGTAAACGCCGCCACCACGCCAATGGGCTCCCGGGTGGCCATGACCCGGGTATTGGCCGCCGACGGAATGATGCGCCCGTACACCCGGCGACCCTCGGCGGCGTCCCATTCCAGCACCTCGACGCCGCGCAACACATAACTTTTGGCCTCCGCCACGGGCTGGCCCAGTTCCATGGCGGACAGCCGGGCGATCTCATCGACGCGTTCGCGCAACAGCGCCGCGCCGCGCTGGATCATATCGCCCCGCTCCATCGGGCTCAGGGCGCGCCAGCGGGGNNCCCGCCGCTGCCGACGCCAGGGCCCGGTCCAGATCCTCGCTGCCGGCAACGGCAAAGGAGCCGAGTTCGCTCCCGTCCACCGGGCTCACCACGTGACGGCGCTCTTCGCCGGTTGCCGCGACCCAGTGTCCGTCGATATAAAGTTTGATCTCCGGGTAATCTGTCATGTCGGTTTCCGATAATTCAAAGCGACTCCAGTCGCTTTTTTAGGGCGTCGGGCATGGTCGCGACCTTCCTGGCTACAGGGTCCAGGCACAAAATGCCCGTCTTGCCCCGGGCCACTTCCCGGCCCGAGGTTTTCTCCGTCAGGCACCAGACAAAGTCAAAACCGTACTTGTGGTAATCGCGAACCGCTTTTTCCACCACCAGGGTCTCACCGTGAAAGGCCTCGGACTTGTACTGGACTGCCGCATCCGCGGCGGCCACGGCAACCCCCGCCACGGCCACCGGGTCGATGCCGAGCTTGTTCCAAAGCCGTATTCGCGCCTCCGACACCAGGCTCAGGACCATGGCGTTGTCCAGGTGGCCGGTGAAATTCATGTGCATGGAAAGCAACGGGATTTCGGTGCGGTAACCGAAATGCTCGGGCAGTTCGATGGTGATCCTCGCCATTATTCGTGTCCCGCTTCGTACCCGCTTGCGTACAAGACGCTCACTCCTCGAAAGCCGTGGACAGGGAAACCGATTCCCAGGCCGCCAACTCATCGGACCAGGTATTCAGCTTGTTGCGCAGATATTCCACGGCATCGGCGCCCAGGGGCAGGTGCATGGGCGGGTCGGGCGATTCCACCACCCGGATAATTGCCTGCGCGGCCCTAACCGGGTCGCCGGGCTGAACACCATCCACCGCCGTGACGCCCTCGCGCACCTGGCCGGCGGTGGGCCGGTAATCCTCGATAACCCGCTTGGCCTTGATAATGGCGGACGGGGACGACCAGTTGGTGCGGAACTGGCCCGGCTCGACCACGGTGACCCTGATGCCCAGATGGGCCGCCTCGGCGGCGAGGCCTTCGGAAAAACCCTCCACCGAAAATTTCGAGGCACTGTAGATGGACATGCCCGGCACGCCGGAAAAACCCGCCAGGGACGATATGTTGATGAAATGCCCGGCCCCCTGTGCCCGCATAAAGGGCAGTGCCGCCTGGGTGACGGTCACCAGGCCGAAGAAATTGGTTTCCATCTGGTGCCGGATTTCGTCATCGCTCAGTTCCTCGGCGGCACCGGCGAGACCGTAGCCGGCATTGTTCACCACCACGTCGACACCGCCGGCCTGCTCAATGGCGGAAGTAATGGTCGATCCCAGTCGCTCCCGATCGGTCATGTCGACGATGCAGGTGAAGACGCGCCCGGGTGCCAGGGCCTCGAAGTCGTCGACCTGGTCGGGCCGGCGCAGTGTGCCGATCACAGTGTCGCCGCGCGCCAGGACAATTTCCGCCAGGGCGCGCCCAAAACCGCTGGACACACCGGTTATCAGCCAGGTTCGGACGTTGTTTGTATTATTCACCTTATCCTTCTCCGGTTACTGGTTGTTTCGTTTCACCGATGGCGATCCGTTCGATCTGTTCACCATCCCCGGTTTCATCGGTAATCCATTTGCACATGCGCCGCACCGGCTCGATACCGTCCTGGCGCTGGTGACCGCCGTGGATGGTGGTTGCACCACCGAGGGAAACCAGGCGCTGGGCTCCCTGGAAAGCCAGTCGGTCGCGCAGTGATTCCTTCAGGGTATCGGGATAGATGCCAATGGTCTGGGTGTAGGCATTGACCGAGCGGACGGCGGTCTCGACATCGTCGATGGGTACCAGGTTGCCTACGCGGCAGGCCAGGCTACGGGAAAAATCCACCGGCAACCCGTCATGAGAGACGATCACGGCACCTTCCTCCTCCAGCCCTCCGTAAATACTGTAGCCCTCGTCGATCATGCGCAGTGAGTCGATCTCGTCCTTGAGGTCGCGGTCGAAGTCCTTATGGGGGGTGCTCAGGTGAGACGGAAGATTCTGGATGGCATCGAAGGTCAACAGGCCCAATCGCTCGCACCTGGCGAGTCCCTCGTCGTCGGTGCCGGACTGGACATAGATTACCCGGGCGTTGACACAGCCTTCCTGGTTCCAGGTACCGATGTCCAGGGCCAGGCGCCGGGCCACGGACTGCAGGGTAGCCTCGTCGGCAAAGGCTTCCCTGCCGATGATGGTGCTGCTCAGCTTGGGGTCCAGGGTAATCAGGTCGATCCCCGGCTGCAGGTAGCGGGTTATATGCTTGATGGAGTTGAACCCGCCCCAGGCGACGATTTTCTCTATCTTTCGGGGATCGTAAATGTCCTGTTCCACGTTTTCGTCGCCGCCTTTCCAGTAGGCGACGGAAACATGCCGGGTCAACGGATGATCCGGCGCCATATCGATCATTGTGCGCGCCATGGCGGCGGCCGTCAGGGGATCGTTGGACGGAGTCTTGATAATGCAGTCGGATCGGGTAAAGGCATTGCGCAACAGGGTCAGGGCGCTGACATCGGGCAGGTTGCCGGCCACCACATGCACGGTTCGCGCACCGAATGCCCGGACCCAGGCCTTGATTCCGGGCCGGTTGGACGCGGTCTGCTCCACCCAGCCTTCCAGGAAATCGATACCGCAGGAGAGCTCCGCGGAATCGTAGATTTCCTGGCGGTTGAACATGAGCGGAACCGTGGCGTAGCGATCCCGCAGTATGCTCTCCGACAGACCGCTGGTTTCCCGGCTGATCTCGAAAGCTTCCTGCATATAGGTATTCCTGGAAAAGTCCAGGCATTCACCGAGTTCCACCAGGTAATCGGCGATATCGCTGAAACTGAGTTCGTAGAGATCGCTCATCTGCGAAGTGTTGGCGAGTGTCAGGCGATCGGCATATTTGGCCACATCCGGTGTGCGAAAACCGGTATCGCCGTGGCGACCACCGAACGCCAGTTCGTAGTCCTCGACGACCTCGCCGCGGATAATCAGCGGTACTTTGTAACGTTCGCTAATGGCTTCATATCTATCGTTCATGGCTTCATCTCGGTCGCTCATGGCTTCACCTCGTCAGTGTCTCGGTCAGGAACGCCACCGCCCGGTCGTGGGCTTCCGGGGCACCGCTGCAAAGGACCTTGTCATCTCCGCCTTCCATGTCGCTGTAGCGGCGCACGTCGTATTCCACGTAGTAGCCGTTCCTGCCACACCGGCACGGTTCCTCGAACCCGCTCATGGTGACCGCATCGCCGGTCACCATGCCCGCCCAGTAGTTGTCGGGCAAAAGATCCAGGAAGGCGAAACGCCCCGTGGTCCCGTCCTTGCGCGGCAACTGCCTGCCGGTTTTGGGATCGAGGAGGAACGGCACGGTGATGGGCGAAAGGTGATACTTACCTGCCTCGCACAGGGTCGCCATACCCATGGATTCGGTCATGGCGTAGGTCTGGAAAAAATTCTCGAAGCCCAGAAAATCCTGAATGATCTCGCGCCAGTTGTCGGGAAAGACCCGGCCCTTGGTGCCGCCGCCGCAGGACAGGAAGCTCTCGGCGCCAAAAATATCCTTGTAGCCTTTTTCGAGCCCCTCCACGGCCCAGTCATAAACCATGCTCATGACGGTGCCGATATACACATCCCGCCCCCCGAAGCGATCCATTGCCGCTTCCAGGAAGCGTTCGACCGCCTGGGGACGTTCTTTTTCCATCTCGATCAGCTCGTCCCGGCGTCGCAGCAACCCCGGGGAAATATCCAGGGAACCCTGCTCGCCTCGGGCCTCGGCAACCCGCAGGCGCCCGGCCAGGGAAATCAGGTCGGCACTGAGCCTCCGGTCCGGGTAGAGGAACAGGGCGTTGTCGTCGCCACCGGCGTAAAGCTCCACCTGGACGCCAGCCATGCGCTGGGCGGTGCCGGCCCCGTAACGATAGCCCGGGTTGATGACCGGTCTGTGCTCCACCAGCATGTCCGGCAGTGAGTGAGGCCCGTGCCAGTCCCGGAGTATGTTGGATGCGATCATGGCCATGTCCCGGGACTGGTCTCTGGTACGGGGCAGGAACGACAGCTTGCCGGTGGTACCGGAGGTGTGCAGCACCATAAGGGGAGTCTGTTCGTCCAGCAGGTCGAGCCAATCGTCGATGGTCTCTATGCCGGACGCATCGATATGACTGAGATCGGTGGTGGTCAATTTGGTGAGCCATTTGGTGAGCATGTCGAAGCGGTTGCGCTCCAGATAGGACATGGGATACGACTTGTAGACATTGTGGGCAAACAACAGCGGCGCCACGTCGTCGATGTCGCGGATCTCATCGATACCCTGCTCGCTGGCGAGCTTGTCGAGCACCGGTATCCGGGGTCGTAGCTCGGCAAAACGTTTTGTCGCCCAGTGCTTGTGAAAGCGCTGCAGTTCATCCCGGCTCAGTTTGAACCCCTGATCGTAGGTGTTGTCCCGGATTGCCCGGGGCGTTTCCATGATTTGTTCAAAGAAATCAGCCATTTTGTCTATCCTCGGCCCTTTTCGGGCTCCCCTGTCGTCGATCGGTTTTGGTGTTCAGCTTCGCGGCCAGGGGCCGGGAGCCCGGTCGCCGCTTTTGCCGGTTTGGTTCCCGCTCGTTTCGGATTGGCCACGGAAACCCAGGTGGCGGGAAATTTCGCCGGCGGCGGCGCAGACTTCATGAACCAGCAATGAAATGGTGTTCTGGACCCGGTCCTTGGGGGCACTCAGAACACAGGCCGCCACCACCTCGCCGCCGCGATCGCGGATGGGGGCGGCGATGGCGCAATGCCCCAGCAGGGACTGGTCGATATTGATACAAAACCCTTCTTCGCGAACCTTTTCGAGCTCCCGACCGAGGGCCGCGCGCGAGGTGATGGTCTTTTCCGTGAAGGGTGTCAGGTCGATGGCGTCGATGACCGCCTTGCGCTCAGCGGCCGGCAGGTGGGCCAGCAGCAGGCGACCGCTGGACGTGGAATGAAGCGGTCGTGTCTCGCCCACGGCGGCGGTGGCACGGATGCGGTGGAGGCTCTCCACCTTGTCGATATAAACCACGGCACGGTGGTCGCTGGTCAGGGTGGCAAGAATCGCGGACTCACCGGTTTTTGCCGCCAGGGCCTTGATCTCCGGATAGGCAATGTCGCGCAGATCCGCCTCGCGCCCCGGCCCGCCGCTCAATTCCAGAATTCGCGTCCCCAGCCGGTAGACTCCGGCGTCGTCCTGGACAATATAACCGCGCCGGTCCAGGGTCTGCAGCAACGGAAGCAAACTGCTCTTGGGCGCATCCAGTGCTCCGCTCAGCTCCCGCAATGGACAGCCGGCGGGGGTGGCCGCCAGCAGTTCGAGTATATCCAGCACACGGCTGGCGGCCCGGTGTCCGGTATCGGTATGCTTATCGCTCATTTTCCTGTCGACACTTTGCAACGGTATCCCTCCGGGGATTAACTTTGTCGAGTGGCGGGTCTTGCCCATCGGTTCTCATTCAAGGACCGCGTCGGAATCAAATCCCATCGCCAGGCTCAGTTGTTCATGGCGGTCCGCCTCGTCGGCGGTCGCCGCAAGCTTGGCCCGCATTCGTGCAATTCCATCCTCCCCGGTGGCAAAACGCAGGGGCGGATTTTCCATACGGGAAAACTTGATAAGCGCCCTGGCGATACGGCGGGGATCGCCGGGCTGCTGGCCGCCTTGTCGCGATGCCATCCGATCCAGAGTGGCCTGAACCCTGGTTTCACGATAATCATCGATCTTGCGGCGGACACGGGCCATGGAGCCGTCGGCGAAATCCGTGCGGGTCGAGCCGGGCTCGAGAATCGTCACCCGGATACCCAGGGCCTCGGTATCCTGGGCCAGGGCCTCGGAAAAACCCTCCAGGGCAAATTTGCTGGCCGCGTAGAATCCGAAGCCGGGCGAAGCGGCAAAACCGCCGATGGAGGTCGTATTGATAACGTAGCCCCGCCGGCGCTGGCGCATATGGGGGAGGAAGGCACGGGTCACCTCCGCCGCGCCAAAAAAATTGACTTCGAACAGGGGCCGGTATTCGTCCGGTTCCGTGGCCTCGATGGGCCCCAGTAATCCATAGCCGGCATTGTTGATCAGAATATCCACACCGCCGGTGGTTTTTTCAGCGGCATTCACCACCTCCGCGATATTTTCACGGTCGGTCACATTCAGTTCATGGATAATAGCGGTGTCCGGATATCGTTCCTTCAGGGGCGCGACATTGCCGGCGGAAAGGGCCGTCACCACCACCCTGTCGCCATGGGCGAGGATCGTTTCCGCGAACGCGTAACCCATTCCCTTGTCACAACCGGTGATAAACCAGGTCTTTTGTTCTGCCATTGAAGCCCCCGCGGAATTCGAATTTTGATCACCAGCCCTGGAAAGGCGTGGCGCCGCTTTCGATGCCCGATTTCTAATTCTTAATACGGAACATCGTTTGTGATTTCGAACAGCCTAGATCAATAACTGACGATATGTCAATAACCGAAGTTGCCGCCGGCATGCTCCCGGCGCCAGAGCCCATGCGACCGGGAGCAAGGCAGAGATTGACCATTCCTTAGGCCATGGCCCCTCCGACGCGGTGCTGAACCTGGCATGGCATTGAGGAGGGGCAGGACTCAGGCGTGATACAGGCACCAGTTGTTGTCGGGGTCGCGATACCAGCCGGAGGCGGCGGTGGCGCCGGCATCCACGGGCAGGGTCGTGCCGTTCAGGTAGGAGGCCATGTCCGAGGCCAGGAAGGCAACGACATTGCCAAACTCCGCGGGGCTGCCCATCCGCCCCAGGGGCACATAACGGGAGCGGGCCTCTTTTTGCGCGTCGCTCACCGCGGTGTCCAGTGCCTTAAGGCCCTCGGTCTCGATCAGGTCCGGCGCCAGGGCGTGGCTGCGGATATTGTGCCCGGCCAATTCCAGGGCCAGGGTTTTGGTGAAACTGACCATGCCGGCCTTGCAGGCGGCGTATACCGCAAATCCGGGGGCCGCACGCAGGGCCTCGGTGCTGGCCACATTGATGATAACGCCGCCGCGACCGCCTTCGATCATCATCGGCACGACACCCTGGGTCAGGTACATGGCGCTTTCCAGGTTGAGGAAAATATGCCGGCGAATGCTGCGCCGGCTTTGTTCCAGGAAAGACTTGTTGCGACTGCCGCCGACATTATTCACGAGGATATCCAGGCGGCCGAAATGTTGCTTCACGGCGCCTATGGCTTCGTCGATTTGCGTCTCGTCAAGCATATCCGCCCTGATAAAAAGTGCCTCCCGGCCCTGATCGCGAACCTCCCGGGCCACCCGCTCGCCGTTGTCTTCATCTATATCGAGGACGCAGATATTGGCGCCATACCGGGCCATGGCCAAAGCCGCCCCCTTACCCAGCCCGCTGGCGGCTCCGGTAACCAGGGCCACCTTGCCACTCAAATCCAGTCCCGCACCTTTCATTGTATTCTCCGACCATTCTGTAAATTTATCGCGTTAAAGCCGGGCGGCGCCGCACGGAAACAACCGTTACGGACCCGGCGAAGTCATTGACCGCGCGCAAACCAAAAAGATAACATGATGTCAGTTATAACCAAAATCACAAACCCGGAAAATCGCAGAGGAACCGATGAACGACGTTCCCTCCCCCACCCGCCCTCTCGCCGGCAAATACGCCCTGGTCACCGGGGCCGCCACGGGCCTTGGCAAGCAGGTGGCAACCCAATTGGTGCAGGAAGGCGCAACGGTGGCCGTCCTCGGCCGCACCCGCCATAAGCTCGAGGAACTGGCGAAGGATCTGGGTTCCTCGATAGTGCCGGTACCGGCCGATGTTTCCGACCCGGATCAGGTCGGGGAAGCGTTCGCCCGCGTCGAAGCGCTTTTCGGCAAGCTGGATATCCTGGTCAATAACGCGGCTGTTTACATCCCCTTCCGCATTGAGCAGGCCACGGACGAGGGCCTGCAACGCATCGTCAATACAAACCTGCTCGGTCCCCTCTACTGCATACGCGCTGCGGTGCCGCTCATGAAAACCGCCGGCGGCGGGGACATTCTCAACATCTCGTCAGAATCCACCCGCAACCCCTTCCCCTACCTGACGGTCTATGCCGCCAGCAAGGGCGGCCTGGAAACCCTTTCGGCCGGCCTGCGCACCGAGCTTCGCGAATACGGCATACGGGTCGGTGTATTGCGCACCGGCTCCATGAAGGGCGACGACGCCAACGCCAGCCTGGTCAACTGGACGGAAAAACAACTTCAGGAGGCACTGGCGCTTTGGCAGAAAACCGGTCACGCGGCCTATACCGGTGAGGGAATGGAGACGGCCACGGTGGCGCGAATGGTGATTCACGCCCTGAGCCTGCCCCGGGAAGCGCTGCTGGAGCTGGCAGAGATACGCAGCAGTTGAAACGCCACTTGGGTGTCGACACCCGGGGGATGCCCGTGTAGAATTCATAACTAACATAAAGTCAGCTATTAACGGGATCGAGGAACAACCGTGGATTTACAGCTCAGCCCCGACGACCTGGCGTTTCGCGACGAAGTCCGTGCTTTTCTCCGGGAAAACCTTACGCCGGAAGTGGTCTACCGCTCCCACACTGAAGTCCACCCGCCCAACGAGGAAGACCGGCGCTGGTGGAACAGTGTGCTCAACAGGAAAGGCTGGGCCGCACCCAGCCTGCCCGTCGAGTACGGCGGCACCGGCTGGTCGCCCATCCGGCGCGGCATATTCGAGCGGGAGTGCCGCCTGGCGGGAGCCCCCGAACTGCGCTGGCAGGGGTTGCGCCTGATAGGTCCGGTCATATGCGAATTCGGGTCCGAAGACCAGAAAAAACGCTACATCCCCCCCATTCTCGAGGGCACGGAACAGTGGGCCCAGGGCTTTTCCGAACCCGGCGCCGGATCGGACCTGGCGTCCCTGAAAAGTACGGCCATCCTCGACGGGGACAAATACATCGTCAACGGCCAGAAAATCTGGACCACGGAAGCCGGCTATTCGGAGCTGGGCTTTTTCCTGGTGCGCACCGATACCACCAGTAAACACGGCGGTATCTCCATGATCATTATCGATATGAGTTCGCCGGGAATCACGGTCCGGCCCATCGAGATGATAAACGGCGACCCCTCCACCTTCGAGGTATTCCTGGACAACGTGGAAGTCCCCAGGGAAAACCTGATCGGTGAACCGGGCACAGCCTGGCAGCAAACCAAGTTCCTGCTCGCCAACGAGCGCACTTCCAGTGCCGATATCGACAAGGCCTATGGCGACCTGCGCCGTATCCGGGCTATCGCCCGGCGCGAACACAAAAACGGCCGCCCCCTTATCGAGGACCCTGGCTTTCGCCAGCGCCTCACTCAGCTGGAACTGGAGGTGGAGGCCCTGGAGTGGTCGGTGCTGCGCGTTTTGTGCAACGCGCCTTCGCACCACCCCTCGGCCGCCAGCGCCTCGGTACTGAAGATCAAGGGATCCGACCTGCAACACAAGCTGACGAAACTGGCCACCGATGCCCTCGGGCCAAGAGCACTGCGCCTCTATACCCGGGAGCAGGCTTTCAATGCCCAAATTTCGGCGCTGTGGCCCGGTTATGTGCCCGGCGTCACCCACGACATGCTGTATATGCGGGCCTGCTCCATCTACGGCGGATCGCGGGAAATCCAGAAAAACATCATCGCCAAAATCGCCTTCGCAATGTAGGGATTCGAAACCATGGATTTTGCACTCACCGACGAACAGAAAATGCTCGCCGACGGCGCCGCCCGCTACGTGCGCGAGCGCTGCGACCTGGAATCGCGCCGCAAGGCCGCCGCCAGCGAGGACGGTTTCTCCCGCCGGCACTGGCGGCACTTTGCCGACCAGGGCTGGCTCGCCCTGACTCTGCCCGAAGCCGCCGGCGGCTTGGAGATGACCGTCGAGGACATGAGCATTCTGGTGGAGGAACTGGGCCGGGGACTGGTTTGCGAACCGCTTGTGGACAGCGCCGTAACCTGCGCGCACCTGCTGAGCGCCAGTGGCAGCGAGGCCGCTCGGGCTATTTTGGCCGATATCGCAACCGGCGAGGCCATCGTTACCCTGGCCCATCTGGAGGAAGGCGATCACAGCGAATACGACGCCCCGGTGGCGAGCCGCGCCGAGCGCATTGACGACGGCTGGACACTGAGCGGCACCAAAACCTGTGTGTTTTACGGTGCCTCGGCCACTCACTTCGTGGTCAGCGCCCGCAACAACGGGGATGACGGCTACGGGTTGTTTCTGGTGGCGGCAGACGCGGACGGAATTCGCCGCGAGGGGTACAGCCTTATCGACGGCACGCGGGCCGCCGACGTTCATTTCGACAATGTCCGCGTGCCGGCTTCGGCCCTGCTCCACGAACCCGCAACGGCCGCCACAGTGCTGGAAAGCGCCCTGGACAGGGCGGTCGTCATCTTCGGCGCCGGCGTCGTCGGTTCCATGGAAGCGGTTCTGGAACTGACTTCGGAGTACCTCAAGACCCGTGAACAGTACGGCAAGCCCCTGGCCAGCTTCCAGGCACTGAAGCACCGCATGTCGGAAATGCTGGTGGAAACCGAACAGGCCCGCTCCGCCCTCTATTCCGCCCTGGCGGCCATCGACAGCGACGATGGCCAACGGCGGCGCCGGGCGATCTCCGGGGCCAAGGCCCTGATCGCCCAGTCCGGCCATTTCGTTATCGGCGAGGGCATTCAGCTCCACGGCGGTATCGGTGTCACCGAGGAATACGCGGTGGGCCACCATTTCAAGGCCCTGATTGTCTACGACAAACGTTTCGGTGACAGCGACTTCCATATCGAGCGCTGCGGTCAAATCCCGGCGGAGGAGCCGCAAGCACCATGACCATGCACCCCTACCTGCCCCTGTCATTCGCCGACGATCTCGAACGCAACGCCCGCTGGCACCGGGATCATCCCGCCTATGTTCAGGGAGAGCGCCAGATCACCCACGGCGAACTCCTTGCCCGCGCCAGGCAATTGGGTTCCGCGCTCTACAGGGCCGGGGTCCGCAACCAAGACCGGGTGGGCATTCTCGCCATGAACAGCATCGAATACGGCGAGGTGATCGCGGCGACACAGTGGTCCGGATACATCCTGGCCACCGTGAACTTTCGCCTCGCACCCCCGGAAATCGCCTGGATCGTCAATGACGGAGCCCCCAGGGTACTGATTTTCGAGGCCCAGTATCTGCCGGTTATCGAGGAGCTCCGCGACCAACTGACGTCAGTCGAAACCTTCGTCTGCATTGGCGGCGAAGCGGACTGGGCCACGTCCTACGAGGAATTCGTCGCCACCGGCGATCCCGGGGGACCTCCCTGCCGGGCCCGGGAAGAGGACATCTGCTGCCTGATCTACACCAGCGGCACCACCGGCAAACCCAAGGGCTGCATCTGGGGCCACAGGGAGTTGCGGCAACTGGTGCAGGTGGATGCCTGGCTGGTCAATCTCGAGCAACCGGACCGCATCCTCATTGTCATGCCCATGTTCCATATCGGCGGCCTGGTCCTGAGCCAGTGTCAGCATCTTGCCGGTGGTACCGCCCACCTGTATCCGGAATTCGATCCGTCGCAGATCATCCGGGGAATCGTAACGGAAAAGCTGACGGTGTTGCTCCTGGCGCCCACCATGGTGCAGATGCTTCTGGACGATCCGGCCATCGAAAATGCTGATCTTTCCAGTGTCCGTACTGTTCTCTATTCCGCGGCGCCAATGCCCCCCACGCTGTTGCGCAAGGCCATTCGGGTATTTGACGGCTGCGATTTCGTCAACCTTTTCGGCCAGACGGAGGTGGTGCCCGCGGCGCTATCCGCGTTACAACACAATCCCGACGGCACCGAAGTGGAAAGAGCGCGCCTCACCTCCATCGGCCAGCCCTATCCCAATATGGAGATCAAAATCATCGACGAGGCCGGCGAGGAGTGCCCGGTGAACGAGCCCGGCGAACTCCTGGCCAGGGGAGTTGCCATGTTCCGCGGCTACTGGAACAACAGTGTCGCCACGGTGGAGACACTGCGCGATGGCTGGGTGCATACCGGGGATATGGCCCGCGTCGACGAGGATGGCTTTATCTATCTTGTCGACCGCAAAAAGGACGTGATTATCTCCGGCGGGGAAAATGTCTACTCCCGGGAGGTGGAGGAAGCCATCCTGCAGCACCCGGATGTTTCCGAGTGCGCCGTGATCGGCATTGCCGACGACAAGTGGGGGGAGGTGGTCTGTGCGCTGGTGGTGACCAGGCCGGGCCGGAGTCTGTCCGAACAGGACATCGTTGGCCACACCCGCGAATTCATCGCCAGCTATAAAAAACCGAAAAGGGTGGAGTTTCTCGACCAACTGCCCAAACTGGTGACGGGAAAGGTGGACAAGAAGGCACTCAGGAAACGCTATACAGGTTGATTGGGAGGAAAGCCCCGCACAGGGAAAGTGCGGGGCGTAACCTGTGTATTCCCGGGGAATTACTTGCCGGTAAAGCTGGGTTTGCGCTTATCCTTGAACGCGTTGATGGCTTCCTGGTGATCGTCGGTGACACAGCAGGCAATGGTCTCGTAGGACATGCCAATGTCCATCATCGATGCCGCCATCTGGCGCAGGGGGGTATTGATGGTCGACTTGCTCCAGCGCAGGGACTGGGTGGGCAGGCTGAGCAGGCGGTCGGCGTAGGCGTCCACCTTTTCGTCCAGCTCGTCGGCGGAAACCACCTCGTTGATCAGGCCCAGTTGCTCGGCTTTCTCGGCGCTGAGCTTTTCACCGGTATACAGGTAGTGCTTGGCTCTTGCGTAGCCCATGAGCAGGGGCCACATGATCTGGCCGCCATCGCCGGAGATCAGGCCCACGTTGTTGTGGGGATCGCCGAAGCGGGCGTGTTCGGCGGCAAAGATGATGTCGCAGAAAACGGCCAGGGTGGAGCCGAGGCCGATGGCGTCGCCGTTGACTTTCGCAATCAGGATCTTGTCGCACTCGAGGATGCTGGTAATAAAACGCTTGGCTTCGCGGGTAGCGCGATACATTTCCGGGGGGTTATCCCGCAGGTACTGCATGTAGTGGATATCACCGCCGGCACTGAACGCCTTGCCCTTGCCGGTGATGACCACCACGTCGCTGTCCGGGTCTTCGGTGATGTCGTTAAAGACATGGCTCAGTTCGGTGTGGGCGTCGCCGGCCAGGCTGTTGAGTTTTTCCGGCCTGTCGATGGTCATGTAGAGAACGCGCCCGCGGCGGGTGAATTCGAAGCATTTGTACTTGTCGAGGCTCATGGGAACTCCCTGAAAGCGAAATTGGACAATCGGTTGATGAGCGACGGGATGTGTCTACGCCGGCACTCTTGCCATCCTGCCGATGGGCAAGGGCGGATAATAACTAACATGTAGTCACTTATCAACCGCTCCGTCGCCCGGTGGGGTGGTTAGGGATGTATTGGCACTAACGGCCAATAACCGCCGTTATGCCCGGTCCTGGCGTGATCGGTGCGTGAACTCCCAACCCTTACTCTTCGTTCCCCTAACCGGGAGCAGAAAAACTTTTGGGTTCCACGCGAAAATCCGGCGAACAGCCCGAACGCAGAGATCCCTTTTGGTTGGCCTGTTGCCAGCCCGGATTGTTTTCTCGGGCCAAATGGAACATTAATCCGGGCGAGGTGATTGTTCCGAAGGTGACGACAACACTGCGGCGTAATGACCGTGGGCCATTGCCCCCCGGACGAAATAGCCTGGTGATTCACAGCGTCACTACCACTGATGATCCGGGTCCTGTTTCAGCACTCCAACTGCCTGGTTTCTGCGGTGCCCGACGCGCACAACGCCATAACGGCGCTGTGGGCGTTATGCACGGCATCGCCGATGCGTCCGCCCCGCCGGGCATCGCCAATGGTGATATGGGTGATACCCGTGGCCATGAGTTCTTCGGCCAATCGTGAATCCGGTTTGCGGCCCTGGGCAATCAGCAGGCGCAGGATGTGCATTTGCTCGGACTCGCCTTCCCGGGTCAGAGTTACGATGCCGTCGTCGTTAATACTTTCGATGTGGGTGTTATCCAGAATCCGGATGCGTGGGTTGGCGCGGAGTCTGTCTAGAAGCACCATTCGGTAGATGGTTTCGGCGGACCTGGCCAGTTTTTTTGCCGGGGAGCGGCTGACGAGTACCACCTGGTATCCTCTCTCGGCGAGATATTCGGCCGTCTCGCAGCCGGTCTCGCCTCCGCCGTAAATCATTACGGGCAGCGAATCCGGTTCCGGAAACAACACCTGGCTGCCCATCAGGACTTCATAGGCATCCACCACGCGGTCGTTATCGATACCGGCGATGTCGAGCGGGATGGGGCGGGCGCCGTGGGCAAGGAACACGACATGGGGGTGCCGGTCGCGGAGTTCCTCGATGGTAACGGCCTGGCCCAGGCGGATGTCGATGCCCTGTTCCCGGACCGATCTTTCCAGGTAATCCTGGTACCAGAGGAGCTTTTCCTTGAACGGCGGCGCGGCGGAGGCCACCAGGCCGCCCCCCAGTTTGTCCCTGGCTTCGTAGAGGCAGGTGTCGAACCCGGCCTGGTTGAGCATCAGCGCCGCGGCCATGCCGCCGGGGCCGCCGCCCACAACCACGGCTTTTTTGCCGCGCAGGTTACCGGCGTCGGGAAGGGTGCTCAGTTCCCGGCCCGTCAGGGGGTTTTCGGCACAACCGATACGACCGTGTTCGCCGTCGCTCATGGTGATGCAGTAGTTGCAGGAAGTGCAGGGGCGAATGTGGTCGGGATCGTCCCGGCGGGCCTTGTTGGCCCAGGCCGGGTCGGCCAGCAGAGGGCGGCCCAGGGCAATGAGGTCGGTATCGCCCGAAGCGATGGCTTTCTCCGCCGTCGCGGGCCAGCGAATCTGGCCCACGGCAATCACCGGCAGGCCGGTGGCCTCCCGGATGCGGCGGGCATAGGGCAGGCGCCAGCCCTCGGGCATGGACATGGGTTCGATGATCTTGTCGAAACTGGTAGCCCCCAGACCAATGGAGACGTGAATGGCGTCGAGGCCGGCGGCGGCGAGTTGCGGGGCAATGCGCGCCATGTCGTCGATGGAAATGCCCTGTTCGGTGAATTCTTCCGCCGACAGCCGGTAAATGAGGGGGCGGTCGCCGATGGCTGCCTTGACCCGCCGTATCACCCGTGTCGGAAACGCCAGGCGCCGTTGCTCGTCGCCGCCCCAGGCGTCGTCCCGCTGGTTGAAATAGGGCGTCAGGAAGGTGGTGAGCAGGTAGCCGTGGGCGCCGTGCAATTCGAAGGCGCGATACCCGGCCTGGACGCCGAGTTCGGCGGTCCTGCCGAAACACTCGATCAGGTGCTCGATCTCGTCGTTGTCCAGAGCGCGGCAGGTAAGGCGGTCGGGGTCCTTCCGGGATGGAATATTGCATGGCCCCACGGCGATGCCGTCCTGAACCAGTTCCCGCTTGACCCCGGGGCCACCGTGCTGAAGCTGGAGGCAGGGCACCGCGCCGGCGCTGTCGATGGCCTCCACCAGGCGTTTGTGCCCGTCCACCTGTTCGGAGGTTTCCAGGCTCAGCTGGCGGTGCTCCGACCGGCCCGATGCCCGGTGTACCGAGCAGAATTCCACGATAATCATGCCGGTACCACCGGTGGCGCGGGCCCGGTAAAAGGCCACCAGCTCCGGGGTGACGGAGCCGTCCAGTCCGCCCATATTGGTGGACATCGGGGCCATTACGACCCGGTTGGGCAGGGTCAGGTTGCCCAGTTCGAAGGTGCTGAAAAGATGGGGGTAAAGCGTCGACATGGTGGATTTTTCCGTGGTCTGGCGGGTTCGTGGTAGGTCGGGCTGCGGTGGCGGGTACCGCAACACCATAAAGCTGATAGTGTGTCAGCTATACTATCCGCTGTGAGCCCGGTTGTCGATATGCCAGTGGAGAGGGAGGTGCCAGGCAATTGCAAGCTGACGGTAAGTCAGCTATTGTCGCTCTTCTGCTATTTCCATAAGAGAGCCAGTGATGACGGAGACATTTGCGGGAAAAGTGGTGCTGGTGACCGGGGGCGGCCGGGGAATCGGTCGTGCCATTGCCGATGCGTTCAGCGCCGGTGGCGCCAAAATCATAATCGGGGCGCGCACCATCAAGTACGGTGAAGAGGCGGCTGCCGCTATCCGCGAGCGCGGTGGCGAGGCCATCGCCCTGCAGGCCGACAATGCCGATCGCGATTCAATGAAAAGCCTCGTGGAGGAGGGCGCCCGCCATTTTGGCGGCCTGGATGTGGTGGTGCACAGTGCCGCCGACTGGTCCCACCACGAAGTGCTGGACATGCCCGAGGACGCTTTCGAATACATGGTGAAGAGCAATATCAACAGCCTCCTGTGGCTGACCAAGGATGCCGCGCCCTACCTGTCCAAAGCCGCCGACAAGGGTCGGATGATTTTCATATCCTCCGGTTCCGCCAATCGCCAGTTCGTGCCGGGACTGGTCTGTTATGCCTCCACCAAGGCCTTTATGAATGCCTTCGCCCGGGGACTCGCCATTGAACTGGGCAAACACAATATTCTGGTGAACGTGGTCGAGCCCGGTCTCGTGGCTTCCGATCGGGTGATGTCCAATATGAGCGATGAAGTCGCCAGTGCCCTGACCTCCACCTATCCNNATCCCATCCCCAGGCCCGGCAAACCGGAGGAAGTGGCGGATGCGGTGTTGTTTTTTGCCTCCAACCGGGCCGCCTACCTGACCGGCAGCTCGCTCCTGGTGGATGGCGGGTCCAGCATGGCGCCCATGCCGGATCTGGAAAAAACCCTGGGCGGCATCTGAGTCGTGGCTAACCGCGACAAACTATTTCTATAAAATAAACCATTCCTATAAAAAGAGCTTCGTGATCATGAATTCACCAGGGATACCGGAAAATATAGAGGATTTCAGCCCCGCCCTGCTTACCGGCTTCATACAGGAACAATACCCGGACGCGGTGGTGGACGACGTCCGCATCGTCAAGGCCATGCAGTACGGCGACGGCATGGTTTCCACGTCGGCGCGGGCGGTGCTGGAGCTGGATTACCGCCCGGGAACGGCGCCCGGGCTGCCGACCCGGGTTATTCTCAAGCAGGCCTACAACCTGGAGCAATTACCCTGGCCGCTGTATGCGAACGAAGTGAACTTTTACCGCCAGTTGCGCCGGGAAGTGCCGGTGGAAGCGCCGGTTTCGCTGGCGGCGTCCTATGATCACGACAGTCACCGTTTTGTCCTGTTGCTGGAGGACCTGTCCGCCCGCGATGTCCGTTTTCCCAACGCCCTGAGCAGCGTGCCCCTGTCGGCGGTGGAAAGTGCCCTGGACAACCTGGCCAGCCTGCATGGGCGCTACTGGCAGACGCCCCGTTTCGGGGAAGACCTGTCCTGGCTCGAAACCCACGTGCACGGCACGCTAAACGACTTCATGACCCGGCAGGTCCCCCACGTTATTCAGGAGGAGATCGACACCAACCCGTTCAAAAAGGAACTGGTGGCCAAGCTGGACGCCACCGGCGACAGTCTCCTGGCGGGTATGCTGGCGGTGCAGCGGCACCAGGCTTCGTTGCCCCAGACATTGCTCCACGGCGACAGCCATATCGGCAATGTCTACCTGCTGCCCGACGACAGTGCCGGCCTGCTGGACTGGCAGCTGATGGTGCGGGGCTATTGTATGCACGATGTGAATTACCTGATTACCACCGCGCTCCCCATCGATCAGCGCCGCCGCCATGAAGCCGCGCTGCTGCGCCGCTATCTGGCGCGGCTGACGGAGTGCGGGGTTCCCGATGCCCCCGATTTTGACACGGCCTGGCGGGAATACGGCCGCACACTCATCTGGGGCGTATACATTGGCTGGCTGACCACCTCGGTGGTCAATTACGGCTGGGAAATCAATACGGTCAACCTGCTGCGCCTGGCCGCGGCCTACGAAGATCACGGTACGGCGGCGCTTGTCGCCGAACTGTGAAATCAACTGGTGATAATCCGAAGGTGGAGAAATGGATCTGGGTATTAAAGACAGGGTGGCGCTGGTGTCCGGCGGCAGCCGGGGTATTGGCCGCGCCGTGGCCGAAATGCTGGCGGAAGAGGGCTGTCGGGTGGTGGTGGTGAGCCGCCGGCAGGCGAGCGTCGACAAAGCGGTTGAAGCAATAAGGCAAAGCGGCGCAACAGTGGCCGGTGTCGCCGCGGATATGACCGATAAGAACGAAGTTGCCCGTGTCGTTGCCTATGCCAGAGAAACATTTGGCGCGCCGGAGATCGTGGTGACCAATGTCCACATCGGCGAAGGCGGTGCGGACGGCGACAGCGACTTCGAGTCCCTGCCGGACGCAGACTATTTCGATGGCTTCAACGCCTTCACCATGAGCATCGTCTATCTCGCCCGGGAAGTGATTCCCGATATGAAGAAGCGCAACTGGGGCCGGATTATCAGCATCGGTTCGGGCGCCGCCAAGGAACCGCCCAAGAATATACAGCATTTGCTGCACAACATTGCGCGGGCGCCGGCGGTGGTGCTCAACAAAAGCCTGGCCAACGACCTGGGCCGCTACGGGATTACCGTCAATACCATCGGTACCGGCTGGATCGCCACCGAGGCGGTGGAAAAATTTGCCCGGGATATGAACATTGACGACATGGATGCCTGGGTGAAGGATAATTTCTCGATTCCCATGGGTCGGCTGGGCCAGCCCCGGGAGGAGGCGGCGCTGGTCACCTTCCTGGCTTCGGAGCTTGCCGGGTTTATTACCGGCAATTTTATTCCCGTGGACGGCGGCGACCACCACTCGGCCTGGTGAGGCGGGCCCGGGTCATCGCATCATGGTCCCGACCCTATGAGCCTTGACAAATAGCTGACAGTTCGTTAGTTTGTTGGATGTGAGATCGCCGGGTTGGAATTCTTGAATTTAGTGCTTTGTTGCGGTCAAGTTTGCCCACTCGGTTATGAAAACCGAATGAAATCAGGAGTTTTGGTTATATGAATACCGCCCCGGACTATCCCATTTACGACGCGGACGAGCATTACTACGAGCCTCCGGAAGCCTTTCTCCGCTATCTGTCCAAGGAATTCAAGCGGGACTTCCAGTACGTGGAGGTCAATGGTCGCACCAAGCTGGCAGTGGGCGGCGTCATTTCCGACTACATTCCCAACCCCACCTTCGAGGTGGTGGCCGATGTTGGTGCCCACGAAGGCTGGTATCGCGGCCAGAACCCGGAAGGCCTGTCCCTGCGTGAATACGGCGGCAAACCGGTCAAGTCGCGTCCCGAGTTCCACAGCGGTCCCGCCCACCTGAAAGTGATGGACCAGGAAGGCATTCATGCCGCGGTACTGCTGCCCACCCTGGCGTCGGTGGTCGAGGAGCGGCTGGCCCATAAGCCGGAAACCATCCAGGCGTTGTTCCACTCGCTCAATCAGTGGGTGGCGGACGAATACGGGTTCAGTAATGGCCGACAGTTCCCGGTGGGTGCGATTAACCTCTCCGATGTGGAGGGCGCCTGCAAGGAGCTGGACTTTCTGCTCGAGGCCGGCGCCCGTTCCGTGCTGATCCGGCCCGCGCCGGTGGCCGGGCTGCGGGGGAGTCGCTCCCACGCCTTCAAGGAGTTCGATCCCTTCTGGAAGAAAGTGGAGGATTCCGGCATCTTTGTCGCCCATCACGTTTCCGATTCCGGATACGATCGTATCTATCGCTGGTGGACCGAGGGCGGCAAGGGGGAATTCCGTCCCTTCGAAAAAGACCCCTTCAACGAGATCCTGGACTGGATGGGACGGGCCATTTCCGACACCCTGGCGGCATTGCTTTGCCATGGCGTTTTCGACCGGTTTCCGAACGTGCGCATCGCCGTGCTGGAAAACGGTTCGTCCTGGCTGGAGCCGTTGCTCGACCGGATCAAGCACACGTATGCGAAGATGCCCCAGGCTTTTGCCAAAGACCCAATCGAGAATTTCCGCGATCATGTTTTTATTGCGCCTTTCTACGAAGATCCCGTCGAGAAAGTCGCCGGAATGATCGGTTCGGACCGGGTGCTGTTCGGCAGCGACTGGCCTCACCCGGAAGGGTTGAAAAAGCCCATGGATTTCGTCAATGATATCGCCTCGCTGTCCGAAGACGATAAGAAACGGATTATGCACAGCAACCTGAAAGGACTACTGGAAGGCGCCCGCGACTGAGTGCGTCCTTGCTGTGTGTTTTGTAACCTGAACCCACCGCCGTATTCGGCGGTGGGTTTTTTGTTGTAGAGTTGAATTTTCATTCAGGGTCGAGACCTGTACCGGCAACTAGCCATAACGAAAATCTGGAGCCATGCCAATGAGTACCCCCGACGAATCGATTCCCGGCCATGTTCCCCCGGAGCTGGCCATGGAGTTTCCCCTTACCACCCGGGAAATCGGCTATGTCCATCCCCATAAGGAGATCGTTCCCAAAATCCACGAGGGGCCGCCGATATTTTTTGGAACCAACGTCCATCCCATGCCGCCTCGCGGCAGCTGGGTGATTACCCGTGCCGAGGACCTGAAGACGGTTTACGAGGACACGGAAGATTTCATCAAGAAGGGCAATGCCCGTTTTGCCTCCATGATCGGCGAAAGCTGGGATGTGATTCCCACCGAACTGGATCCGCCCAAGCACACGGCCTTTCGCCGAGCGCTCGATCCGGTGTTTTCTCCCAAGGAAATGGCCAAACTGGAAAAGAAGGTGAGTGGCCGCGCCGAGGAGTTGATTGCCGGTTTCAAGGACAAGGGCGAAGTGGAATTTATCCGGGAGTTTGCCATTCCCTTCCCGGTTACCATCGTCCTGGATATGCTGGGCCTGCCCGTGGACCGCATGGACGAATTTCTCGACTGGGAGTACAACCTCTTGCATACCTCGGTTCCGGAAGACCGGCGCAATGCAGTGATCAGCCTCAAGGAATTTCTCTACGACGAAATAGAGAAGCGTGAAAAAAATCCCACGGACGACCTCATTACCAATGCCCTGAACATGGAGGCGGAAGGCCGCAAATGGACCAGGGAAGAGGTTTTCGGGCACTGCTTCAATCTCTTTATTGGCGGTCTCGATACCGTCACCGCCAACCTGGGTTTCCATTTCCACCACCTGGCCACCCACCCCGAGGATCAGAAGACCCTGCGGGACGATCCGGGCAAGGTGGGTGTGGCGGTCATGGAATTTATGCGCGCCTATGCGGCGGTGACCACCATCCGTGTTTGTAAAAACGAGTTCAAGCTGCACGGTGTCACCATCAAGCCCGGCGATACCGTCGCCATGTCCACGCCTCTGGGCTCCAACGATCCGCAAGCCTTCGACAATCCCACGGAAGTGAGGCTCGATCGCCGACCCGTGCACCTGAGCTTCGGTCACGGTATTCACCGTTGCCTGGGGGCGCACCTGGCGCGTCGGGAGCTGAATGTGGCTATCAAGGATATGCTGTCCATGTTGCCGGAATTCCGCGTTAAGCCGGGTTTCAAGGTGCCTTTCCAGATGACCAATGTCCTGCATGTGCAGGAATTGCCGTTGGTATGGGAGACCTGACAGGCCGGAGGCCGGACGGAACCCGCCGCCCGGGGTTCTTTGCCGGGCGGCTGGATAACAATAACAGGCAGGGAAACAATTATGGGGCGTTTGACTGACAAGGTCGCCATTGTCACCGGCGGTTCCCGGGGAATGGGGGAGGCCACCAGCCGGCTTTTCGTGAAAGAGGGCGCCAGGGTGCTGATTGGCGATGTCCTCGACGAACAGGGGCAGACCCTTGCCGATTCACTGGGTGAGCAATGCGAATACTGTCACCTGGATGTCAGTAATCCCGAAAGCTGGATCGAGGCGGTGGCCCGGGCTGAATCAGTATTCGGCGGCGTGGATATACTGATCAACAATGCCGGCATTCTCCATATCGCATCGATGATGGAAACCTCGCTGGAGGATTTCCAGCGCCTGATTGCTGTCAACCAGCAAGGCCCGTTTCTGGGCATGAAAGCCGTGACGCCGGCCATGAAGGCCCGGGGCGGCGGGGCCATTGTCAATATCTCCTCTCTGGAAGCCTTCCAGACCAAGAATGGCCTGATGGCCTATACCGCCACCAAGTGGGCTGTCAGGGGTATGACCAAGGTTGCCGCCATCGAGTTGGGTGCCTACGGCATCCGGGTCAACAGTGTCCACCCGGGCGGTGTGCACACGCCCATGGCCGGCGCCACCACGGACGAACCCAGCGACGAGGACAATGCCCTTTACAAAGGAGTGGCGCTGCCCCGGGTGGGAATGCCCGTGGAAGTGGCGCGCATGAGTCTTTTCCTCGCCTCGGATGACGCCAGCTACTGCACGGGTGCCGAATTCAAGGTGGACGGCGGCTGGACGGCCGGACAACGGCTCGACATTCTGCCGTCAAGCTGAATCTATTCTATCGACTCGGGAGTGTTATTCATGACGCAGACCAGGCTGGGGCGTGTTGCCCTGACGGTAGAGGATGTCGATGCCGCGGCGGCGGACTTTTCCGATCTGTTCGGGCTCGATTTCAGGTGTTTCGATATTCCCGCCATGCAGATGCGCGTTGCCGTCGGCGAACACGGGATCGAGCTGGTGCAATCGCTGGCTGACGACGCACCGTCCGGTTATCCGGCAGGGCTGCTGTCCGGCGTCTGTATCGCGGTGGAAGACGTGGAGCGAACCCGGTCCCGACTGGAGCGGAAGGGGCGGAAAATGATCATGTCCATTCCCCTGGAAAGCGGGCGCAGCGAGTACGTATTCGAACCGGTCCACGGCATTCCGCTGATGATCTATCAGGACTGCGGTCACTTCGATCCCATTGCCCAATGACGATGCCGGTCTCTGTCGCGACCCGTCGGGCAGCCCGGCTTCTGGGGCTGATGCTGGCGCTCCTGGGCGTTGTCCTGGCGGTGGGCGGTTTTCGCCTGATCGGAGCCGGTGGATCCCGCTATTACCTGTTCGCCGGCCTGGTACTCCTGGTATCGGCATTCCTTATCGTCCGCATTGACCGGCGAGGCACCTGGCTTTACTGGCTCCTCGTCGTAATCACACTGGTATGGTCGGTTGCGGAGGTCGGGTTCGACGGCTGGGCCCTGGTGCCCCGGCTGGGTTTGTTTGTCGCCATTGGCTTGTGGATGTTGTCGCCCTGGGGCGCGCCGGGGCCCACTCTGTCATGGCGAACCTGGCTGGTGATCCCTGCAGCGGTGGTCCTGTGCCTGTTGATGCTGATCCTGTCGCCGCTTTCGGGTTCGGGTGCCGGCGGTTCTTCGGTACCGGACTACGATACCAGGACAGCCACGGAATGGCGCCACTATGGCAATACCCTGGCGGCGGACCGCTATGCGGGGGTCGATCAGGTTAAACCCGAAAACGTGGCCCGGCTTCGGCGGGCATGGTCATACAGCAGTGGCGATCTGGAAAAGTATGACGGCTTCATACCGGATAGCCCCGAGACCACCCCGATCAAGATCGGCAACCGCTTGTTTGCCTGCTCGCCCCGGGCCGTTTACGCACTGGACGCGAAGAGCGGCGAGGGGCTCTGGCGCTTCGAGCCGGGGATCCGGACCCGGGCGGCCAAGATCAAGGCCTGTCGCGGTGTCGCCTACCATGATGCCGGTGGCGAGGGCCTTTGCAGCGAGCGCATACTCTGGGCCACGGTCGATGCCCGGCTCTTTGCGGTGGATACCAAAACCGGCGAACGTTGCCCGTCGTTCGGGAACGGCGGTGAAGTGGATCTCACCGAGGGAATGGGTGAGGTCAAGCCCGGCTACTATTTTGTTACCTCGCCCCCGCTGGTGGCCGGCGACAAGGCCCTGGTGGGAGGTTTTGTGGACGACAACGCCGATATCGATGTGCCATCCGGTGTCGTGAGGGCCTACGACGCGCTCTCGGGCCGGCTGGCCTGGGCCTGGGACATGGGCCGCCCGGACCGCCGCGCCGCACCAGCCCCCGGCGAGACCTATACCCGTGGTTCCCCCAACGCCTGGGGCACCTTCAGCGCCGACCCGGAACTGGGCCTGGCCTACATACCCACGGGCAACCCCTCGCCGGATTTCTGGGGCGGCAAGCGGCGGGACTTTGACGAACGATACGGCAGTTCAGTGGTGGCCCTTGCCCTTGATGACGGCAGGGTGCGCTGGTCCTTCCAGACCGTCCACCACGATCTCTGGGATTACGATGTGCCGGCGGCGCCCAGCCTGGTGGACCTGGAGAGCCCTGAGGGCGCCATTCCCGCCCTGGTCCAGCCGACCAAGCAGGGCGAGCTTTTCCTGCTGGATCGCCGTACCGGCGAACCTCTTGCGCCGGTTATGGAAAAACCCGTACCCCGGGGCGGCGCGAGTGGTGACCGCCCGTCGCCGACCCAGCCGTTCTCTGTGGACATGCCTGATCTGCGCCTGCCCGAATTGCAGGAAGCGGATATGTGGGGCGCCACGCCCATCGACCAGATGGTCTGCCGGATATGGTTTCGCGAGGCGCGCTACCAGGGCATTTACACGCCCCCGGATACCCGCCGTTTCAGCCTCACTTTCCCCGGCTCACTGGGGGCAACGGACTGGGGTGGTGTTTCCATTGATCGCAAACGGAATATCCTGGTGGCCAACAGCAGCAACATTGCCTATCGTACTCGCCTGATTCCCCGCGACGAGGCGCCGGCGGGGCTCGACAAGCCGCCGGTTCACGGGGTACGCCCCGGGCCCGGCGAGCCGCCGGTGGATTACTGGTATAATCCGCAGATCGGCACACCCTATGTTCTCCATACCAAGCCATTCCTGGGGCCCCTGTACATGCCCTGCAATCGTCCGCCCTGGGGCATGTTGACGGCCATCGACCTGGCGACGCGGAAGACCCTGTGGCGACGTCCCCTGGGTACCGGCCGGGACAGCGGACCATTGGGGTATCCCTCGCTGCTGCCCCTGGAAATCGGCACTCCCAATATTGGCGGAACGCTGGTAACCGGCAGCGGACTGATTTTTTTCGGGGGCACCCTGGATCGCTATCTGCGGGCCTTCGACATCCACACCGGCGAGGAACTTTGGAAGGCCCGGCTGCCGGCCGGCGGACAGGCGACACCCATGACCTATGTTTCCGCTGAAAGCGGCAGGCAGTTTATCGTCATATCCGCCGGCGGCCATGTGGGCCTCGATACCAGGTTGGGCGACTGGATCGTCGCCTATGCGTTACCGGAAACAGATCGGGAGTAGGTGACAGTCATGCGTGCAGCAGTATATCAGGGCGGGGACAACTCCCTCGCCATCGAGACAGTGGACGACCCCACTCCGGGCCCGGGGCAGGTGGTGATCCAGGTGGGCCGGTGCGGGATTTGCGGCAGCGACCTGCATATGGCCGAAGGCCACGATTTCGGTTTCGAGCCGGGCGATGTGCCGGGCCATGAATTCGCCGGCGAAGTGGTGGCCATGGGACATGGCGCGGAAGGCGTGAGAATCGGTGACCGGGTGGCGGTCATGCCCTTTCTTTCCTGTGGCAAATGCAGTGCCTGCCTGGCCGGGGACCCGGCCGGATGTGTCACCCAGAATATGATGGGGTCGGGCGGTGCACGGGGCGGTTATGCCGAGTACGTTGCCGCCGATGCCCGCTGGTGTGTCCAGTTGCCCCGGACGCTGGGTTGGCAAGACGGCGCCCTGGTGGAACCCCTGGCCGTCGCCTTGCGGGCCAATATGACGTCCGGCATCAGAAATGGTGATCGCGTGCTGGTCATCGGGGCGGGGGCCATCGGTGCCGCCGCCACCTACTGGGCCCGGTTGTCGGGCGCCGGACGCATTGCCGTTTCGGCGACTTCCACGCGGCGCGAGGCGGTGGCCAGGGCGCTGGGCGCCGACGCGTTTCTCACCCCGGAGCCGGATCGGGATCTTATGTCCCAGGCCATGGAGGCCCTGGGTGGTATGCCTGATATCGTTTTCGAGTGTGCCGGTGTCCCGGGCTCACTGGACCTGGCGGTATCGGCAGTGCGGCGTGGGGGTACCATTTCCGCGCCCGGGGCCTGCTGGTCGCCGGATCGGTTTACACCGATCCTGGCCATGGTCAAGGAGGTCAATATCAAGTTCACCATGGTCTATGACCTGCGCCAGTTCGAAACGGCTGTGGGTGCCCTGGATCGCGGTCATGTGGAACCCCGCGACATGATTACCGAGGTGGTGGGTCTCGACAGGACCCCGGAGGCTTTCGAGGGCCTCAAGGGCCACAATGCTCACTGTAAAATCCAGATTGCGCCTTTTTAGTCGGTGCATAAAACCTATGAGGGGGAATTCCGGGATTCACCCCGAAGCCCACCTTAATGAGATTTGTCTTCTGATGGTCTCCGGCCATTTGCCGCGAATTTTCGCCAAAATTATGCCAAAAACTGACATATTGACAGCTATTGGCTGGCTGGTATAGTCGCTGAACAGTCGTGCTGCAGGTTTGCGGACGGGGTTAACGACAACCCGGATCGATAACAGATAGACGCTTTAACAGAGAGATGCTTCCCATGAGCTATTCAGAACTGACTTACGAGATGATCGGCAGTGTCTGCCGGGTCATGCATAACCGCCCGGACCAGGCCAACTCCGAATCGGAAAACCTGCTGGAGGAACTGGACGATGCTCTGGAGCGGGCCGCGAAGGACGATGCCGTACGGGTACTGATTATTGGCGGCGTGGGGAAACACTTTTCCGCCGGCCATGACCTGATCGGCGGCTACGAAACCCGGGGCGATTTTACCCCCGAACAGCACTGGCTCTGGGAGTCCGAGCACTACCTGGGCAACGCCTTGCGCATCCACGACTTTCCCAAGCCCACCATCGCCCAGGTACAGGGTGCCTGTATCGCCGGCGGTTTCATGGTGGCCAACATGTGCGACCTGATGGTGGCCTCGGAGGACGCCTTCTTCAGCGATCCCGTGGTCCACAGCCTGGGAGCGGCCTCCGTTGAGGTGCTGGTCCACCCCTGGGTGATGGGCACCCGCAAGGCCAAGGAATTCCTCTATACCGGACAGCGCCTCGGCGCCCGGGAAGCCCACGAGTGGGGCATGGTGAACCACGTGGTTTCCCGGGACGAACTGGAGTCCTTTACCCTCGATCTGGCCAACAAGATTGCCGAAGCCCCGCCCATCGGCATAAGGATGATGAAGCGTTCCCTCAACCGCCATATGGACATCCAGGGCTTCCGCAATGCGGTAATGGCCCATTTCGATACCCATATCCTCAGTACCTCCACCCGTGAGCACCTGGATATTGCCGACAAGGGTATGAAGGAATCCATGTCCAGGGCGAAAAAAGTGAGTAAATAAAAACACCCTACGGGCTGCCATCGAACAGACGGAGATTACCTTGCTGGACTATACGACGGTAATGGCATGGCCCTTCGAGCCCGTTGCCAAACACTATGCCGGAGAGGATGTTGTCAGGGCGGCCAAAGGCATGGGCGCGGGGTTGCCCGGCCCTCTGGAGGAGGGCGATGCTGTCTTCATGGATAAGGTGACGCCAAAACCCTTGCCCATGATGGCGACAGTACTGGCCGACGGCGAGTTCTGGCAGAGCGATCCGGCAACCGGCATCGACTGGCAAAAAATCGTCCATGCCGGCGAGTCCATTACCCAGCACCGGCCATTGCCTCCGGAAGGGAAGGTAACGGTTACCCAAGGGATCGAGGGCATCTATGACCGGGGGCCGGACAAGAGTGCCGTCATGTATCAGTGGCAGAATGTTTCAAGCCCCGACGGCGAACCCTATGTGACGATCCAGGTGACCACGGTGTTGCGCGGCGATGGTGGCTTTGGCGGTGAACCCGACCCCCGGCCACGGCTGAAAACCGTGCCTGACAGCCAAGAGCCCGACGACCGGCTGGTAATGCGGGCACCGGTAGCGGAGGCGGCAGAGGCGGCAGGTCTGGTGATAGCCGTCCCACTGTCGGTGGCCTCGGGCGCGGAGCAAAGCCAGCCCATGCTCCGGGGTATGGGTATTTTCGGGCTGGCCGGTCGCGCGGCCATTGCGTCCCTGTGCGATAACGACCCCGATCGCCTGAAACACTTTGCAGTACGCTATGCCGGGCCTCTTTTCTGCGGTGAGGAAGTGGCCATCGAAATATGGCGGCTGGCGCCGGGCAGGGCGGCCCTGCGCATGACAGCCGTGGCAAGGAACAAGCCGGTACTCAGCCATTGCCTGGTGGAATACCGGTGATTTTCCGCACGGGGAAAATTCGTCCCTTTCTTATCACGTACTGGTAATACAGACGGTTCGGCAAAAGGTTATCTCACCAATTCCATGCCCATCGGGTTAATGAGGGCTTTCTTTTATTGTGCTCGGAGGTTAGCTTTTCATTACTCGGCTATGAAGCGGGCCGGTAGCTCGAGATGCGATCACCGGTCCATTCCTTGAAAGCCCGGTGGAAGTTATTGACCGAGCGGTAGCCCAGGCTGTGGGCGATTTCCTTGGTCGAAAGGCCGGTTTCCTGCAGATAATAAACGGCCAGGTCACGACGTACCGCATTGGCAATTTTCTGAAAGCTGGTGCCTTCGGCCAGCAGTTTTCTGCGCAGGGTTCGAGGGCTGAGGTACATCCTGCCGGCCACGTCGCAAAGGCTCAGCAAGGCGTCCCCATCCAGCGAGTAGTGCCGGGAGAGTTCCTGGTAAACCTTGTTTTTCACGGATTCCCGGGCCTCCATCTGGCTCAGGCGCAACTGGCATTCGTGGCGGCACAAATCGTTCACTTCCTCGCTGGCGTTCGGGAGGGGGACATACAGAAGGGCTTTGTTGAAGACGACGCGGGTTTGGGTGTCCCCGAAATAAACAGGACACCTAAAAATGTCTTCATAAAGGTCGGCGTATTCGGGAGCCGGGTAGCTTAGGTGAATGCTAACGATCGGGTCATCCCAGCCGCTCAATTCCCGACAAAATTGCGCCGTTCTGGCAAGCTGGCCTTCACTGGAAAACCGGCGAGCGTCGTCTCCCAGCGGATAGGTTTCCCGGAATGCCATGATCCAGTTTTTGCGGTCGATTTTGTGGACGGGGAAAAGTGCCGTGTCTTTCAGGACACGGTAATTCATGATCATTTCGCGAGCAGTGCGAAAGTCGGGGCTGGTCAGCGTGGCAAAGCCGGGAAGGCCCATATGGCTGATGCGAAAACCCCTGTTCAGGTTGAGGCCCGCGGCGGGGTTGCCTGTCAGCCGGTAAATATTCGCAACGAAACGCTGATATTGCTGATAATCCAGGTATGGCCAGGGGTCGTCCAGGTCATTCTGGCGAATGCCGGTGCCGCGCAGTATTTCCCGGCGGGGAATACCGGCATGATCGAGCCGGCTAATCAGAAACTGCAGGGCGCTGTACATGGCTCGGCTCCGTTACCTCTCGGTTGTAGAGAAAGCCGGTGCATCGTCGGCTGACCATGGATCGCATTATTAACTGCGGTAGCTGACTGTATGTCAGTTACGTTGACGGTGTCAAGTCGGACCCGCAAGGAAACCATTGAGGCACGCTGTTTTGGTATCCCGCCTGGCTTGCTTCGGCGCAGGGGTTGTATCTAAAACGACCTTTAGTGATAGCAATATGGCCACTATTGATAGACTGTCGCCCACATAGAACACCTATACTTCCTCTGGTGCCTAAGGGTTTATTCCTCCTGATATCCGGGCCTGGATTCCAGCCAATAACTAAAGGGCACCTCTATAAATTGTGAGTGGCCTCTGCGCAACCTGACAGGCGTCAGCGCAAGGCGGTTTGCGCAGGACAAGGCTGGTTGTCCTTGTCAAGAAAGCCAGAGGCTGCTCCCAATTTATAGAGGTGTCCTAAAAAGAGAGGGCATAGAAGTGAGCGGATTTATCGATCGCTATAAGCTGACCGACAAGGTTGCCATTGTCACGGGTGCAGGCAAGGGTATTGGCAGGGCGATAGCCCTGGCAATGGCCGATGCCGGTGCTCATGTGGTCTGCGCGGCCCGCACCCAATCGGATATCGACGATACTGCCGGACAGATACGTCGTCGCGGCCAGCAAGCCCTGGCAGTGAGTTGCGATGTGCTGAAAACGGGTGACCTGCAAAACCTGGTGCAGGCAACCGTTAATGAGTTCCGCCGGCTCGACATACTGGTGAACAACGCCGGCGGCCACTACAATCCGGCACCCGCCATGGAGGTTTCCGAGGAGGATTTCGAGCACGTTGTCCGTTTCAATCTGACCAGTAATTTTCTGCTGACCCAAATGGCGGTCAGGGAAATGGTCAAGACCGCCGGCGGCGGGTCGGTGGTTAATATTTCTTCCGCTGCCTGCAACATGCCCCTTCATGCCCACTCACCCTACGGTGCCGCCAAGGCGGGTCTCAATCAGCTCACAAAGATGCTGGCGGCGGAATTCGCACCCAAGGTTCGCGTCAACGGGATTATCGTGGGACTGGTCGCGTCGCCCGCCACCGATGGCCTGGTTCAGGACAAAGAAATGAACGAAACCGCCACATCCAATATACCCATGGGTCGTATTGGTGAACCCGAGGATATTGCCGGCGGTGTCGTCTACCTGGCTTCTCCCGCCGCAGCCTGGTTGACCGGCAAGATGATCCAGATCGATGGCGGCGCGGTCGAGGCGCCCCTGAGCTTTCCCGTGCCCAAATTGTAGTTTCCCGGATGTGACGGAAAACGCGATAAGAGGCTATTTCCGGAACGTCAATCAATAAAGAGGCAAAACGATGAACAGCAATAATAAACCCCTTCGGGTTATCCAGTGGGCAACCGGTACTGTCGGCAAGCTCAATATCATCACCTGCCAGGAAAATCCCGCTTTTGAATTGGTGGGTTGCTACGTATACAGTGCCGACAAGGCGGGCCAGGATGCGGGCGTTATTGCCGGTATTGACCCCGTCGGTATCGAAACCACCAACAATATCGACGACATTCTAAAACTGGATGCGGATGTGGTTATCTACGCGCCGCTCTACGACGACGTGGATGAAATATGCCGGATCCTGGAATCGGGGAAAAACCTGGTGACGCCGGTGGGTTATACCGCGATTCGCGACGACTCGGTAAAGGAGAGGATTGAGCAAGCCTGCCGGAAAGGCAAGACAAGCTTTCACGGCTCCGGTATTCACCCGGGTTTCGCGGGGGATCGGCTTCCGCTGGTGTTATCCGCCCTGTCCCGGCGGATCGATAAGGTCACGGTTTATGAAATCGTCGACATGTCCAATGCCAATGAGAGCTGGGAACTGATTACCGCCATGGGCTTCGACATGCCGGCAGAGGAGGCGAGTCGCACCCAGCCGCCGTACCTGGATCAGATGTCGAAAACCTTTTTTGAGTCCATCGAACTCGTAGCCCGGGGTCTGGGAATCGAAATCGAGGAATTTGAAAAGCAGCACGAATTTGCCGTCGCCAGGGAAGAGATTCGTATCCCCCTGGAGCTGGGCGGTAAGAAGGAAAATGTCATCCACAAGGGACATGTAGCGGGCCAGCACTTCAGTTACCTGGGCAAGATCGGTGGCAAGGCAGTTATCGACTTCCAGACCTACTGGAAGATGACCAAGGAGCTCGACCCCGACTGGCCCTTTGATGATGCGCTCGCCTACTACGTGATTATCGATGGCGAACCGCCGCTGCGTCTCGATTTTACCTGCGGCGTCGAGAAAGGGTCCTTCCCCTATGGGCTGACCTGCACGGCGATGAACTGCATGAACTCGGCGGCCATGATCGTCAAGGCCAGTCCCGGAATTCATACCCAACTGGATCTGCCGTTGATCACCGCGCACAATGCCGTCAATCTGGACCGCTGATTCGGAGAGAGGCGATCATGGCTGCGGACTTTAAGCCGGAGTACGCCGTGGACGTGGTTTCCCGTTATACGGATGCGGTCAATGCTGCGGACAGGACGGCCATGGCCCGGTTTCTGACCGACGACTACGTCCAGTGGCACGCCCACATTTGCCGGAATTTTACCTGGGAGGAGGAATCCAGGCTTCTGGAGCAACTGATGTCGTCGGCGAAGCTTACCTGTCACGATGTCCGGCTCACTCCCGCCAAGGAGGGTGTCATCAAGCGCTACAACATCTCCCTGCAAGGTCCGGAGGGTTGGCTGGCCAGGTCCGTACCGGCGCTGGTCCTTTTCCGTTTTCGCGGTAACAGCATCTATCGGGCCGAGGAATTCTTCGACGCCCTGTCCACCGACGTTTCCGGCTTGCCGGAGCCTTGCGCCATCGGGGAGGTTCGAGGTCAACTGGACCCGGCAGGCGAACGCAGCCAGGCGGATATCGATCCCAGTGACTGGAATATTCCCCTCGCCCGCCAGGTGGAACGGGAATTCACCCGTGCCCTGGAAGCGGGGGACAGTACCAGCCTGTTGGGCCTTATGTCCGAAACATCGGATACCTGGTTCAACACGAGCCAATACCACCTTAACAAACTCGAGCTCGGCGATCGCATGGGCAAATACCGGCGGTTTATCCGCAACCGGTCGTTCCGGGATATCCAGGTGCTCTACCACCCTGATGGTTTTCTTTGGGAGGCGACCCTGGCAGGGGAGACCGACCAAGGGCCTGTGACGATTCCATTCGTGGCGGTAGCGGATATAGAGAATGAACAAATCGTACGGACGGAAGTTTATCTGAATGGCGCGTCACTGCCTGCGCAGGAGTGACCATGACCGGCTTAGAAAGATTGGCGTTCAGGACTGTAATGTCAGGCTTGTAAAACCTCGTGCCCCGGAGTCCGCATATGCGACCAGAAACCATGAAGGCGGGAGTTTTGACGGCTTACCGCGAGCCGATTGAAATCCAGGCGGTGCCCATGCCGCCGAAGCCCACTGGCTCCCAGGTATTGTTGAAAGTGGATGGCTGCGGTATCTGTCACAGCGACATTCACCTGGCCGATGGTGAACAGCCCGGTCTTCCTCCCTCACTACCGCACATCATGGGGCATGAAGTCGGCGGTTACGTCTACGAACTGGGTGACCAGGTCAAAGGTTATCGGGAGGGAGACCCCGTGGTGGTCTGGGCCGGTGGAGGCTGCGGTCACTGCAGTTACTGCATCAGCGGTAGAGACCTGCTCTGTACCGAGGAGTTCCGCTGGCTGGGTACTACGATTCCCGGGGGATACGCCGAATATGTCCTGGTCGAAAACGAACGTTTCATGGTCAAGCTCGGCACGGACACGCTTCCAAGGGAGGCGGCACCTTTCACCGATGCGGCCATTACCGGTTACGGCGCGGTGCGCAAGGCCATTCCCTATTTCGATCCGGAATCTCCCGTGCTGGCCCTGGGTATCGGCGCCATCGGTACCTATGGACTGCAGTACCTGAAACTCATGAGCGGTTGCGAGATCATTGCCGTCGATGTCACAGCCGAGAAGCTGGAAGCGGCCCTGGCCTGGGGTGCGACCTACAGCCTGGATGGCAACAGTGAATCTCTCGAGGACGATATTATGGCCCTGGCCGGCGGGCAGGGGGTCTGTGCCGCCATCGACTTCATCGGCACCGACAAGACCGTCAATACGGCACTGGCCGTGACTCGCGCCGAGGGCGGCGTGATACAGACGGGTATGGCCGGTGGCGTCGCGAGGGTCGATGGCTCCACCAATCCCAGACACTGGTCGGTGAACATGCAGTTTTCACTGGGCGCGTCACTGAAGCAGTTGCGGGAAGTCATGGCGCTGCTGCAGACAGGCAGAATCAGGCCCATTGCCGTCGATTACCGGCCTTTGGAGGAAATCAACGAGGTTCATGACGATATACGCCACAACCGCGTGCCGGGGCGAATTGTCGTGATTCCCTGATATTTTGCCAGGCATCCTGTTTGCTGCATGCAGACTATCGGGAGTTTGCATCCGGTTTTTTGAACACGGCCGAGGCCGCACTAACGATTCTATCGCCATCGCCAATATCCACCAGCGATAACCGGACAGCAAGCGCATTCTTTCCCTCGATGAGAGTACCTTTTGTCCGGAAGGGCCCGGTTTTTCCCCGGGCGACAAACATGATCTGCCACTGGGTGACTTGCGCGCATTCGTTGGCAACGGAAGACTCGATGAGTTCGTTGGCGCATGCTTCCAAAGCGATGTATTGCGGGCCCAGATGCAGGGCTGCGTCTGGAGATGCAGTGGCTCGTTCCAGTGCGGGAATCTCCCAAACAGCCGCATTACGGTGACGTAAGCCAAAGGCCTGCGGCAGGGAGGGCATATCGGGCCTGTCCTCCACAGCCAATGGCGGGTTTTCCACCGGTCGATACCCCGGCGGNNGGGTGATCGCCGAGCCGCTGGACAGCGCAATCACTCTGTCCGGGTTGGTATCGTCGACAATGAGCGAGCGGCTAAAACCCATGTTGCGCCCCAGCTTGACAGTTTCGGGCAGTACCCGTACCCGGTTAACTCCCCGGGCGTCATCGATAACCTGGAGGTTCGCTGTTATCGGGTTGGGGATGTAGAGGTCGTCATGCATGCCGCCGGACTCCGCCGCTGCGATGCAGAGCGGTGCGGCCATGATACCGCCATGAATGTTGCGCATATCGTGCCGAAGCGGCATGGTCACTGAATCGACGCCCTTGTCCAGGACAGGGTTTGTCCGGCCCAGATAGCGATAGGTCAACAAATTGGTCCAACCACTTTCAAATTTCGACCAGTAGTTGTCTGCGGCACCTATCCGTATATCCGAAGGCTTTTTCTCACTCATGAAAGTTTCTCGGCAAAAATAGTGACGTGACCTGACCGGGAGCGAACTCATTATAGGATGGGTCCGGGGTTATGAGTATCGGCTGGAATAGTCGATTGATTAAAAAGGCCCGCAAAGATATCAGGATGGCCGCTTTTGATAGACATATCGATTGTCTGTTGCTCCCACGCTTTGCCATACTTGCCCGGTTATGGATATGTGCTCGGCGCATACACACGGTGTCGGGATCTGGCCGCACTAATATGGGCTATAGCGGCTACTCAATTCAGGTATCGTTTTAGGGTTGCTATGGGTATTTTTGGGCCTTGTTTCTAAAGACACCTGCTCCTTGGCGAGTTAGTTGTTTCGCTTCCCGGGGTGCTTTCTTTAAGCTCCGGCTTATCGCCTCCCAAACCTGACGAAAATAATCATGGGCATCCGGAACTATAATTTTTGAAAACAGATAGATTTCCTTCAGCCATACCACTTCCCGGCGGTGATAATAAGCAAGCCGGCTCTGGTTATGCCCGTTATGTGCTGTTTTTACTGACTCTGACCTATACCTGCAGTTATATCGACCGATATATCCTGTCGGTTCTGGTAGAGCCGATCAAGGCGGAGCTCGGCGTATCCGACACCCAGATGGGCTTCCTCGGTGGGTTGGCTTTTGCGCTGTTGTACACCATTGCCGGTATCCCCATTGCTCGCTGGGCCGACCGTGGCAACCGGCGCAGCATCATTGCCCTGGGTGTGGCCGTGTGGAGCCTGATGACCATGGCCAGCGGGCTGGCGAGAAGCTTTGCGCAACTGGCCATGGCCCGGGTCGGTGTCGGTTTGGGGGAGGCGGCCTGTACCCCGCCGGCGCACTCGCTGCTTGCCGATTATTTCCCGCCGGAAAAGCGGGCCACCGTGTTGTCCATTTATTCAATGGCGATTCCCTTCGGGGTGATGCTGGGCTTCCTGGCCGGTGGCTGGATTACCTATTTTTTCGACTGGCGCACGGCGTTTCTGATGGTGGGCGCGCCGGGGCTTCTGCTGGCGATCCTGGTGCGCTACACCATTGCCGAGCCCCAGCGCGGGCGTATGGAAAAGCGAGCGGATCGGCACCTGGTTTCGGACAAGGGCTATGGTTTCTCCGAGGTGCTCCGTCATATTTTTGCCAGCCCGGCGCTCAGGTTGATTCAGTTCGGTGGTGCGTTCTATGCCATGGCCGGCTATGGGCTCTCGTTCTGGGTGGCACCATTTTTTATCCGTACCCACGGTCTGCCCCTGCAGGAGGTGGCCACCTGGCTGGCGGTCGGCGCCTTTGCCGGCGGCATATCCGGGGCGCTTTTTGCCGGTCGGCTTGCAGATCGGCTCGGCCGCAACGGGGTAAGGGGTTATTTCCTCACGCCCATGTGGATTCTGCTTGTGGGTATCCCCCTGACGGTCCTGATGCTGGTGGTGCCCAATAGCGATGTAGCGTTGATTCTGTTCCTGGTCCAGCAGTTCGTTTTTGCCTGCTACAGCGGGCCCATCTATGCGGTGATGCAGTTCCTGGTACCCGCCGGCATGCGCGCCATGACGGTTGCCGTACACCTTTTTATCCTCAACCTGGTGGGCCTGGGCTTCGGTCCCCTGTTTATCGGCATGATGAACGACTCATTTGCCGTATCAATGCCCGCGGGCGATGCAATCACCCGCTCGCTTTTGATCATTACCCTGGGTACCGGCGTGGCGGTCTGGTGTTTCTGGCGGGCGGCGAGGCTGCCCGAAAGCCGCCGCCTGCCTGGTGATGCCATACCATGAATCTCAAAAAACTATTATTTTTATTTTTATTGTTCAGGAGATAGCCATGATCAAAAATATGAGCATGAAGCCCACCGGCTGGTTCCAGGTGGGCTGGAGCGAGGAAATTGCCCCCGGCGGCGTCAAGCCGATGAAGTACTTTGGTCGGGAACTGGTGGCCTTTCGCACCCTCGGTGGTGAGTTGTCGATATTCGATGCCCACTGTCCGCATATGGGGGCCCACCTGGGCCACGGCGGCAAGGTAAAGGACGATTGCCTGACTTGTCCCTATCACGGCTGGCAATTCGACACCGAGGGCGTCAATGCCAATATTCCCTACGAGGATTACACCATCAACAAGAGGTTGAGGAAGTGGCATGTTATCGAGAAGCATGAGTGCATCTTCCTCTGGCATGACCCGGCCGGCGGTCCTCCCCGGGAAGGCTGGCTGGCTGATCTTTTCGATCACGACGTGGTGCCAGCGGATCCGGCCGACTTCTATCCGGCCTACCGTAACGGGGCGATCGTCTACAAGCCCGGAGAGAGAATCCACCCGCAGATGATCAACGAAAACGGTGCCGACAGTGCTCACTTCCGGTATACCCATGGTGCTCCCGTGGATCCCGTGATACTCGGCTTCGAGGCGGATGGTCCCATATGGAGATCGTCGTTCGGTTTCCGGTCCGCCAAGACGGGTGACGTGGCCCTGACTCACTATGCCCGGGCCTCGGGTGTGGGGCTGTCCTTTACAGTGTTCCATCACCATGGCAGCGACAAGAGCAAGCCGCTGACCTACGGTTTCAATCGGCGCCTGGTGCTTTCCGCGACCCCGGTGGACGACGAGCACAGCGATCTGCGGGTAACCTATTTTTTCCCGCGCGATCACCGGTCCCCGGAACGTATGCCCCAGTACGTTCTCGATACCGCGGCGGATACGGAAAGGCTGTTCGAGGAAGACGCGCAAATCTGGCGTCACCAGAAGTTTATTCAGCGTCCCCTCTTTGCCAAGTCGGATGTGGAGATCTACACGGCGCTGCGTCGGTGGAGCGATCAGTTCTACGAGGCGAAGGGGCAGCCGCAGGGGCCGATGACCATTGTCGACGAGACCTGAGGGTAAGCCGGTGGAAAAAAACCATTGCCAGGAGCCGGTGCAACTGATCCAGGCCCCGAGCCTGTGGAGTCTGCTGGAAAGCCGCGCCGACCTGTCGCCGAAAGCCGTGTTTCTGATTCAAGGGGAAACAGACAGAGTCATCACTTTCGGGGAGTGCCGGCGGCAGGCTCTCGACCTGGCGGCCTGGCTTTATTCGCAGGGTATCGGTCCCGGTACTGTGGTGGCGTGGCAGCTACCCACCCGCATAGAGTCCGTGCTCCTGCAGTTTGCCCTGGCCAGGCTCGGCGCCATCCAGGCGCCGGTCATTCATCTGTACGGCGAGAAAGAACTGGCCCAGGTGCTGACGCAGGCAGGTGCGGATTTCGTGATCGTGCCGCCGGGGGACGAGGAGCACCGGACCCGTGCGCAACTGGCCGTGGCTTCCCTGCCGGAAACTGCCGTCCCGCCCCGGATCCTCGCCCTGGAGACGGGGGGCGGGGAGAGTCAGTTGCCGCCGTTCGCTGAGCCGGGAGAGGCAGTGCACTGGTACTATTTCACCTCCGGGACCACGTCCCGGCCCAAGGGCGCGCGCCATACCGATCAAACACTCATGGCAGGGGCCCGTTACCTGGGAACCGCCCTTGAAGTCCGGGCTGTCGATGTGGGCACCATCGGCTATCCCATCGGCCATATCGGTGGGATTATTTACAGTGCCATGGCCATCATGGCCGGAATACCGGTGGTGCTGATCGAGCGCTATGTGCCCGCCCGTGTAGCCGCGGCCTTCCGGCGCCACCGTGTAACGCTGGGCGGTGGCAGTACCGCTCATTACCAGATGCTGCTGGCGGAACAGGCACGGGTTGGGAACGAGCCCCTGATTCCCAGCCTTGAAATTCTTGCCGGTGGAGGCGCGGCCAAGCCCGCGGACCTTTTCGGTGAGGTTCGCAACCGTCTGGATGCGACTATCGTCCACGCCTACGGCATGACCGAGGCCCCGATTTCCGCCCACAACAGTCGGTACGGCACCGACGAGCAGTTGACCCACAGCGATGGCATACCCATGCCCGGCCTCGAGGTGCGTATCGTCGATGGCCAGGGCCGGGTACTGGCCACTGGGGAGTCCGGTGAGATCCTGTTGCGCGGGCCCAATGTCTGCAAGGGCTACCTGGATCCGGAACAGACTGCCGCCGCCTTCGATGAGGAAGGTTTTCTGCACACCGGCGATGTCGGTCACCTGCGGGAGGACGGTCACCTGTGCGTTACCGGCCGTATCAAGGACATCATTATCCGCAAGGGCGAGAATATCTCGGCCCGGGAAATCGAGGAATCCCTGCTCGACCACCCCAAGGTCGGCGATGTGGCCGTGATCGGCCTGCCCGACCCGGAGCGCGGCGAGATGGTTTGTGCCGTGGTGGAGCCGGTAGACATAAACGATCCACTCACGTTCGGGGAAATGCTCGATCACCTTTCCGCCAGGAAACTGATGCGCCAGAAAATTCCCGAACGGCTTGAAAATCTCGAGCGGCTGCCCCGCAACGAGGGACTGCAAAAAGTGGTCAAGACCCGGCTGCGTGACCGATTTATGGCCGGTTGATTATCGCCGGCTCTGTTCGAACGATAGGGAGTGACGATGACCGAGACACTGGAAACGCGCCTTCAGAGAATTGAGGATATCCTGGAAATCCAGCGGCTTTGCCATGATTATGGCCAGTTCCTGGATGCCGGTGATTTCGAGGCCTATGCCAGCCTGTTCGCCCGGGAAGGCCAGGTGCAGCTTGGCCCTCTTGGGGTCGCCAGAGGTCCGGAGGAGATCCGGACGATGATGGAAAACATGCTCGCCGGCGAAATCGGCCAGAGCTACCATATTATCGGCAGCCCCCGGATCGATTTTGAGAGCGGCAACCGTGCCCGCACCGAGGTTATGTGGACGGTTATTCACCGGGACGAAAAAGACCGGCCCCGCCTGACCATGGTCGGTCGTCACCGGGATATCCTGGTCCGCGAGGAGGGGCGCTGGCGCTTTTTCAGGCGGCGGGGGTACGTCGATATCCCCGCAGGTCTGCCCGGCAAGTGATAGCGTCATTGCATAAGCCAGGGGATGATTTTATGTCACCCTATCCGGACAGGCGCTTTCACCGGTATTTCAAGATCGAAAACGACTATCTATCCAGAAGCTGACCGGTGCAATATTCGGGTCGGTGCTGTTCACGCCAATCGGCAAGGCAATCGGTCGTAACCTGGTTGATGTCGGTATACCCGCAAAGTGCCAGGGAAACATCGAGTTCGCCCCGCAGAATATCCAGGCTTCGGGCCACGCCCGCCTGACCGGCGGCGGCGAGGCCGTACAGGAAAGCGCGCCCGATAAATACACCCCGGGCACCCAGGGCCCGGGCCTTGAGGATATCCTGGCCCCGGCGTACGCCCCCGTCCATCCAGAGTTCGAGCCGGTCGCCCACGGCGTCGGCGATGCGGGGCAGGGCACTGATGGAAGAGGGAGCGCCGTCCAGTTGCCGGCCGCCGTGGTTGGAAACCACGATGGCGTCGGTACCGCAGGAAGCGGCCATTTCCGCATCCTCGCCGGTCATGATTCCTTTGAGAATCAGTGGGCCGTCCCAAAGGCTCCGGACCCATTCCACGTCCTTCCAGGTTATCGACGGATCGAAATTGGCGGCGGACCATATCTTGAAGTCATCCAGGGTGTCGATGCCCGCCACATGGCCCATGACGTTGCCAAAGTGGCGGCGCGGGGTTCTCGCCATGTCCAGGCACCAGCCCGGTTTCGAGGCATAGTTGAGCAGGTTGGCAATCTTCTTCAGGGGGCCCACCTGTCCCACCATGCCGTTTTTGTAATCCTTATGGCGCTGGCCGATAGTGGGCAGGTCCACCGTCATCACCAGTGCGCTGCAGTTCGCCGCCCGGGCCCTGGCAATCAGTTTTTCGACAAAATCCCGGTCCTTCATCATGTAGAGCTGGAACCAGAATGGTTTTTTAACCGCCGCTGCCACATCCTCGATGGAGCAGATACTCATGGTGCTGAGGGTAAAGGGTACGCCGGCGGCCTCCGCCGCCCTGGCCGCGAGTATTTCGCCGTCGGCATGAATGGTGCCGGCCGATCCCACCGGCGCGAGTGCCACCGGCAGCGACACCGGCTGACCGGCCATGGTGGTGGCCAGGGATCGGTCCGCCACATTCACGCACACCCGGGGTTTGAGCCTGATGGTGGCCAAATCCGCCTCGTTGGCCCGGTAGGTGGTTTCCGTGTAGGAGCCGGCATCCACCAGATCGTAAAACATGCGCGGAATCTTTCTTTTTGCCACTGGCTTGAAATCGTCGATCTGGGTGATTACCGGCATGGGTGGGTCCTTATCGAAAATAATTGTTGTGTCCGCGGCCGGGAGACCGGCTTTTCCGGCGTCGGCAGGGCCGCTAAAAATGACTCAGGAGACCGCCGTCCACTGCCAGAATATGGCCGCTGATATAGGAGGCTGCGGGGGAGGCGAGGAAAACGGCGGCTCCGGCGATTTCTTCGGGCTTTCCCCAGCGCGCCAGGGAGTTGCGCCGGGCGATCATCGCCTGTCCCTCCTCGGTGCCGGCGATGGCCTGGTTGGTTTCCGTCGCGAAGGGACCGGGTGCGATGGCGTTGACGGTGATGCCTTCAGGGCCCAGTTCCGCGGCCAGGGAGCGGGTCAGGGACACCAGCGCACCCTTGGCAGTGGTGTACCCGGGATCTCCCCTGGAGGCGAGAAAGGCAGCAATGGAAACCAGGTTGATGATCCTGCCCTCGCCCCTGGCGACCATCTGACGGCTGGCCAGTCGTGACAGGCTGTAGGTGGAGACCACGTGGTTCTCCAGCATCCGTCGAAAGGCGGTGGTGTCCAGTTCCGAAAGCCCCCGGCGGTCGCGAACGCCGACGTTATTGACCAGGATATCGACGCCACCCGCTTCTCGCAGGGCTTCCATAGCCTCGGTTGCGGCGGGTTCGTCTTCCACGTCGAAGGCCAGGCAGTGGACTTCGATGCCCTTGCTGCGAAGATCTGCCTGAACCTTTTCCAGGTGGTCGCCATCGCGGCCATTGATGTATACACGGGCACCGGCCCGGGCAAGACCGGCGGCCATCTCCAGGCCCAGACCCCGGCCCGAACCGGTTACCAGGGCCACTTTTCCCGTCAGTGAAAAGCCCAGGGAGGCCAGCCTGTCGCTATCGTTTTCCATCGCCTGTCTCGTTTTACCTATTATTGTTTGGTGAGCGAGGCTCAGCCTTCGTCGTTAAGCCAGCGTACCAGTCGCGAAAGGGGCAGGAAACCATCGTGGGCAAGCCCGCCTTCCATGCCGCCGGCGCCGCCAATGGCGGTAATTCGCTGGGCCCCGGCGGAGGCAAGGCGGTCGCGCAACCGGGTCTTGCGTTCGTTGGGGTAGACGGTCACGGTCTGGGTGGCGACATTGACCTGGGGCAGCGCTTCTTCCAGGTCGTCGACACAGACCACGTTGACGATGCGGTATTCGGGGTTGAAATCCACGGGCTCGTCGGAGCGGATGACCATGCCGGCGCCGGAGTAGTCGCCCCAGATCCGGTACAGATCGGGCATCCCCCGCAGGCCGTCGATTTCCTCGCGCAGGTGGGACGGCACGGGAACACCNNGCTCCACACCCATGCGTTTTTGCAGGACCTCGCAGAACCGGTCGACCTCGTCCAGTTCACCTTCCACGAACATAAAGCGACTGGACGCACAGGCGAACTGGTCCACCAGGGTAGCGTCCGCCGCCGCGCCGTCGGCGACATATTCCAGGGTCTCACGGGATTTGTGCGCCTCCCGGCCGATCATGGAAATGGAGGTCTTGGGATCGAAGCCGACCAGTTCGAAACCGGGGCAGATATAGTTCTTGGCGCTGCGCAGGGTGCTGTCACCGCCCCAGGCCGCCAGTTTGTCAAAGAACTGTGGCCGCATCAGCAGGTTTTCCACCCTGTCGTCGCCACCGCGCCAGTAGGCCGCCGAGAAAGACCGGGCAACGGGATGATTGGGCGCCACGGCGGACAGGCCGCGCAGGATCGCCGTGGTGGTGAACAGGTCATTGGAGGGTAACTTGATCAGGTTGACACCCTTGGTGATGGCGCCCCGGGCAATGGAAACGGCGGCGACTTCCGGCGCGTTACCGGCAATCACATGCAGGATCCGGGAGGGGAAGGCCCGCATCCGTGCGGGACGACCGCTCACCAGATTGTCGACCGGGAACCAGTTGTCCAGCGCCCTGGTGCCGCCGAGCTCGTTCTCGATCTGGACCAGGAGCAGGTCCCGGTCGAAAATCATGGGCAGGGTCTCGTAAGACTTCTGCATGAGCCTGGCATTCATGGGGTTGTTCCTGGTGGCGTTTTCCCGGGCTTCCGCCACCAGGCCTTCGGGGTCCTGGGTCAGCCATCTGGCCGTTTCCGCCAGGATCTTCAGGATGTCCTCGAGGGGCGTGTCGAAATTGGGGCCAGGCTGTTCCCGGGTCCATACCAGTTCGTTAAGGTTGAGCTCGGGCGTGGCGAAACGGGCATGGGGCGGCCCGTATTCCAGGTCGGTTCCCTCAACGACCTCACCCTTGACGACGTGGCAGACCGGCTGGGCGGGGTTCGGCGTGGCGGTATTCATTCCACTCGTCCTCGTATATAGGCGTCGATAGTCCCGGCACAGCTGATCTTGTCCTCTTCGCCGGGTTGGGTAAAGCGGCTGATATTGTCCAGCACCACCGGACCCGGGCGGCCGCACTCGCAGGTGGCGGAGAAGTCCACATTAACCTTATCGCCGGTAATCAGGCCGCCCCAGCGGCCTTCGTAGGCCAGGTCCAGAAAACCGAAACGACCCTCGATAACGCCTTCGTAGTCGCCCTCGGGGTTGAGCAGTTTCTCGCCGGCTTCGTCCAGCAGCAGCATGATCAGGCCCGGCGGCACATGGTAATGACCTTTCTCGCAACTGGGGAGGGCCTGGGCCAGTTCCGTCATGGCATAGGTGCTGATGCGCTTGACGTTGCCAAAGAACCGGCTGACCTGCTCCCTGTAGTCCGGTGGCAGCGTCACGCCCTTGACGCCGCCACCGGCACCGATAAGGCTGTCCGGGTGGAAGTCATTATCCGGGATGCCGCGCTCCCGGGCGCGCTCGATGATGGCCAGCACCGGTGCCCAGAAACCCATCAAGTAGATGGGTTCATGGCGGTGATCCAGTACCTTGTCCGCAAATTCGATGGTTTCCTGCCGGCCGCGCTCCGATTGCTTGGATGCCCTGGACTCGAATTCGGCGATTTCATCGGGGGTGGCCGTGCCTTCCGCCATTTTTTTGCGCATGGCTGCCATACGGCTTACTTCGGAGATTCTCAGCGGCTCCTTGGCCAGGGCATACATCTGTCCCGGTTTCGCCCAGTCTTTTTTGGCGAACTGGGCGGATTCGCAGGCGCTATTGGGCCCTTCCATCTGGCCGGTCCAGAACACGATGTGGTTGTTGTCGAGCACCTGGTCCGGCCAGGCCATGGTGTATTTGAAATGGCGCCGCTTGATTTCCTGGTCGCCCGGGGTGTGGTTCAGGAAGGAACACTTGCCACTCGAGCCGCTGGTGGCCAGGACATGGTGTCCCGCCGCCCACAGACGGTCGAGCCATTCGTCCACGTTGGTGACGCCGGAAACGTCAACGTTGGTGACATCCGGGACCGATAGACTGTCGAGCCATTTCAGGAGCCGATCCCACTTGCCCTTTTCCACGAAGGAAGCGGGGTAGGATTTGTACACGGTATGGGCGAACAGCAGCGGCACCAGGTCCTCGAACTTTTCAATGCTGGTGATACCGGCTTCTTCCGCCCGATGCCTGACAAGGGGAATCTGTTCGACGCGTTCGGCAAACAGTTCCTGTGCCGCTTTCAGGCGCATGGGGCGCAAATCCGATTCCTTGTGACTGTAGGCCTTTTCCGGCTCGACAATCATGTCGAGCAATTCCTTGCGGGTGGGTGACAGGGTCATGGGCAACTCCGGCAGGTTTTATACGGGTGACAATTACTGGTCGCTACACATTACCCAGCCCGCCAGTGGCCGTTCAAGGACTATCGGATAAGCCCGGGCTTATTCGATAGTGCTGGTAATTCTGCGCCTGCGGATTAGCATTGTTTCAGCTTGTCGGTCAAACCTTTAAGTTGGCAGAGGGTTTGCTGTCCGGTGTTAAAGGCTGGCCAGTAACCGATTGGCCGGTGAAAATTGATCATAAAAGGAGCTTTGCCATGAGCCTTCAAGTCCAACCCCTGCCCGGGGGTATCGGCGCGGAATGTCGCGGGCTGGCACTGGATGCGCCCATCCCTGACGAGGTCCGCGAACAACTCTATCAGGCCTGGATCGACGCCGGAATCATTGTTTTCAGGAACGGGGCCACCTCTCCGGAGCAACAACTCCGCCTGAGCCGATGTTTTGGTGAACTGGATGTTCACCCGGTGAAAAATCTAGTGACCGAATCCGATTACCCCGAGTTGATGGTTCTGGACAGCGAGGACCAGGCCAGGCAAATGGTTCTGTGCCGGGAAACGGATCCCGACGATCATTTCATGGGCTATATCCCCTGGCATTCCGATCTGATTTTCACCACCACCCCCAACCACGGTGCCCTGCTGCGTGCGGTCGTGGTGCCCGGGCAGGGCGGCCACACCGCCTGGATCGATACCATCGCCGCCTATGATGGCCTGGATGAGGCATTGAAACGTGACATTGAGGGCCTGGAGGTGGAATACCGGTTCTGCAACGACCTGACAAGGGCCAAATACGGCAAGGATCCGCATATCCACAAAGTCAGCGGCACCACCAATTTTCCGGAATTTCCGCCCGTTGCCCAGCCCATGGTCTGGCGCCATCCGGTCAGTGGCCGCAAGTCGCTGAATATCAGTCCCCTGCACCTGGAAGCTGTGGTGGGCATGGAAGAACCGGACAGCCACGAATTGCTGACGAATTTGGTGGATCATGTGACCAGTCGCGACTTCAGTTACGTGCATCAATGGCAGCCCAACGACATGGTGCTCTGGGACAACTGGCGTACTCTCCATTCGGCGCTGGGTTATCCGGTGGGTGAACGCCGTGTCGTACATCGCACCACGATTAGTGGCGACGTCGAAATGGGCAGGATACTGGCCGCTTGACACCCTGTTGCTCCTGGAGGCTGCGGCCACTGCTGGCGTTATTGCTGTCATCTGAAAAAGTGAAGGCGATGACGGCAGATGCCTAACAATTAGTAAATGTTGTGCACGCGACTTGTCGACGGGAGAGTGGGCAATGGCCGGATGTTCTCTCAGCGGTCCAGGTCCGGTTGTCGCGTCCTGTCCTGCAATTCCTGAAGCAGCGGCTTTAGCAGCCTGACCAGTTGGATGCGGTCCGCTTCCGGCATCTGGTAGATGGCGGCATGCTCATCCTGCATTTCGTGCGCCATGATCTCATGAAGGACGTCCCGCCCTTTGCCGGTGATGCGAATCAGGTTGGTGCCCTTGCTGTCGTCGACCGGCCTGCGCTTCATCAGGCCAAGCTGTTCGATGCGGTTGAGGTGTTTTGCCGCCGAGGGCAGTGAGACCAGACTAATCTTTGCCAATTCTGCGAGGGTACTTTCCCGGGGGGCAATCCGGTCAAGGGTGCCGAGCAATTGCAGTTCGGGATAGCTGATCCCGTAGGGGGACGCCGCCCATCCCGACAGGGTTTCAAGATGCCGGACGATAAGAAACAGGCGCACGATGATTCCTGCCGACAGGGCATCGTGTTCGGGCCACACCTGAGCCCATTCCGCCATGGCGCTGTCCACCGGGTCAAGCGCCTCTGCCTGGCTGCCGTCAACGGACGGGCTTTCATCCGTGGCGTTGAGGACATCGTCGCGCAGGGCACCGAACTGCCGTGATAACCAATTGAGGGCGGCAGGATTCACCCCATAGTAATGATAACGGCCGCGCCGGTCTTCCCGCACCAGTCCCGCTTCCCTCATGATACGCAAATGCTGGGAAACCGCCGGCTGGGAGATGGGCATGTCGGCGGCGATGATTTTGACCGGCATGGGTTCTTCCAGCAGGGCGTTGAATATTTTGCGCCGGTTGGCGTCGGCAAGGGCATCGAGCAAGCGGGTACCGTCGAGAAACGCTTCTTCTCCACCAGCGCCATTGTGTGATACCGGCTTTTCCTGCATAAGCGAGTGCGACGTTCCGTCGGAATACGGGTGAGACTATACCCCGGTTACCATATAGCCGCCATCCACCGGCAGAATGGCGCCGTTGATGAAACTCGCCTGGGGGGATGCCAGGAAAACGATGGCCGCGGCGATTTCTTCCGGCCTGCCCCAGCGACCCATGGGACAGCGTTGCAGGACGCGCCGGTTGTAATCGGCTTCGTCGCGCATGGCCTCGGTCATCGGCGTTTCGATCCAGCCCGGTGCCACGGCATTGGTGCGAATGCCCGACTTGCCCCAGGCCACCGCCAGGGATTTGGTGAACTGGGCCACGCCCCCCTTGCTGGCGGCATAGGCGGGGCCGGTGCCGCTGCCGAAAAAGCTCATCACGGATGCGATATTGACGATGGCGCCACCCCGGGCCTCGAGCAGGCGCCTTGCCTCGAAGGAACAGCGCATGGTCCCGTGCAGATTGATATCCACGGTTTTCATGAACCCTTCCTCGCCGAAGTCGTCGCCGCTGCGGCCGACGCCGGCGCAGTTGACGAGGATATCGAGCCGGGTCAGCGTGTCGAAGCAGGCCTTTACCTGGCCGCTGTCCCTGACGTCGAGCGCGACAATGTCGATTCCGGTCATGGCCCCGTCGGCGCGGCCGGCGGCAATTTCCTCATCCGTGAGACCGGTGGCGGTGACCCGCGCTCCGGCATCGCGCAGGGCAATGGCCGTGGCCCGGCCGATGCCGCTGGCACCGCCGGTGACCAGGGCATCGAGTCCGTTGAGTCGGTCCAATTCCGATCTCCGTCAGGACAGGCCGCGTACCGGCAGCAGGGCACCGTGAATGGCGCGGGCGCGGTCCGAGGCCAGGAAGCAGATGACATTGGCGAGATCTTCCGGGGCCACCCATTGCGAGGGGTCGGCATCGGGCATGCCTTCCCGGTTGGCGGGGGTGTCGATCACGCTGGGAAGCACGGCGTTGACATTGATGCCCTGTTCCCGGAGTTCGTCGGAAAGGCTCTCGGTGAGCCGCATGACCGCGCTTTTCGAAGCGCCGTAGGCACCGAGGTTGCCGTGCCCCTGGAGGGCGCCGATGGCGCCGATATTGACGATGGCACCGCCACCCTGGTCAAGCATTTTCGGGACTACGGCCGCCACCGCGCTGCGCAGTGTCTGGACATTCATGCGGAACATGTTGTCCCAGCCCGGATCCTCGATATCGTGAGACGGCGCCATATGAAAACCACCGGCCAGGTTGAACAGGGCATCGACCCGGCCCATTTTCCCGAACGCCGATGCGGTGGCACGGGCATCGGTGAGATCGAGTTCGAATTTTTCCTGATCGGGGGCGAAATCCCCCGGAAATTTCAGGTCGATAAGCAGGGGCGTGGCGCCCTGCTCGATGACCGCCGCGGTGACGGCCCTTCCCAGTCCGCCGGCGGCACCGGTGATGGCGACGCGTTTTCCGGTAAGGCTCATAGTGACTCCCTGGTTTGTCGGTGGGTGTGTTCCCTGGCGGGGTATTCTCTGTCCCCGCCGGCGATGCTTTGTTGAAAGCTGACGAAAAGCCAGTTATGTTAGGGCGAACAACAGCGCGACACAAGAGGCGGACGCTGGATGGGCCGCTCCCTGGTGCCCCTGGCCGGTCTGCCGGGAAACGGGCGGATACGGATATCGGCAGTCTCCGGCATCATGATAAGACCGATAAAAGACAATGGAGTCAACCATGCTGAACGCCTATTCGGGAGAGATTCCTGCCCACGTCCCCAGGGACCTGGTGATGCCTTTCCGCTTGCGCCTGGGGGAGGAAACCTACGATAACCCTTTCACCACTATTGTTCCGGAAATACACCGGGGACCACCGGTCTACTGGGCGCCACAGGCCTGGTCCGGCGTGGTGCCCGCCTGGGTTTTCCGGCGCGCAGAGGATCTCAACCGCATTTATCTGGACACCGAGCATTTCTCCAACAAGGATTTTGCGCCCTTTGCCACTTTGGTCAACGAAAGCTGGAGTTCCCTGCCGGTGGAGGCGGATCCACCCATGCACGGACACTACCGGCGCCTGGTCAACCCCCTGTTCAGCCCCAGGCGGGTGGCGCAGATGAACGACAGTGTCCGGCGCCAGGCCCGGTTCTATATTGATCGCTTCAGGGGTCGGGGCAGTTGTGAGTTTATCGGCGAATTTGCCGCCCGTTTTCCCATCGCCGTGTTTCTCGACATGTTCGGCCTGCCCCTGGACGAAGTGGAGCAGTTCCTCGCCTGGGAGGACGACCTGATCCACGAGCCGGATATCGATCGCATTGCCGCCGCGGTTCTCGCCGTCAAGGGCTATGTGATGGACGTGGTGGAACAGCGCCGGAAAGCCCCCAGGGACGATCTTATCACTTACTTCGTGGAGTCCCGCGTGGATGGCCGGCCCGCCACAGATGACGAGATATGGGGGTTCTGCTTCAACCTCTACCTGGGTGGGCTGGATACCGTCACCACCAACCTGGGCTGGCAGTTCCGGCACCTGGCCACTCACCCCGACCACCAGCAACAGTTACGTGCCGATCCGTCACTGATTCCCGATGCCATCACGGAGCTGCTGCGTGCCTATTCCGCGGTAACCACCGCGCGCACCTGTACCAAACCGGTGGAGGTAGGCGGCGTGCAGCTGCTGCCCGGCGACAAGGTGATGATGTCCACTACCCTGGGCAGCAACGATCCGGAAGTCTACGACAACCCAACCCGGATCCGGCTCGACCGCAAGCCGCGCCACCTGGCTTTCGGCGCCGGCATTCACAATTGCGTGGGGCTGCGCCTGGCCATCCGTGAACTCAATATCGCCATGGAGGAAATCCTGGCGGCATTGCCGCCGTTCCAACTCGCCCCCGACGCCCGGATCCTGACCCGGCTCGGGGGTGTCATGGCCCAGGACCGGTTGCCGCTGGCCTGGTAGGGGCGACGACCCCGGGTTTTACCGGGGCATCCGGAGCACGGCCTTGGCGAGGATATCCCGCTGCACCTCATTGCAGCCGGCATAAATGGTGCCGGGACGGGACATGGCCAGTTGCCAGTAAAGGTCCGTGGTAGTGCCGTCCAGATCCACTTCGCCGGTCAGAGCCCCGCAGTCCTCCCCGATGTCCAGGTTGAATTCGGTGATACGCTGGGTCAGTTCGGTGATGTACACCTTCAGCGCGGAGGCCTCGGCGCCGATGGTTTCGCCCGCTTCGGCACGGCGGCAGATGGCGTTATACCATTGCCGGTAATCGTGGAGGTCGGCCAGCAACTGGCCGAGACGGTCTCGTACACCCTGGTCCGATTCCCGGCCCAGTTCCCGCACCAGTTTTTGCGCGAGCATCATGGCCTTGTCGGCCAGGTTGGGGCTCGCCAGCCAGATGCGCTCGTGACCGAGCAGGGCCTTGGCCACGGTCCAGCCGTCATCCAGCGGGCCCACTAGGTTTTCCACCGGCACCCGAACGTCCGTGAAGAACACCTCGCACAGCTCCTCCTCGCCGGCAATATGGCGGATGGGACGGATATCGACGCCGGGCTGATCCAGTTCGAGAAGCAGAAAGCTGATGCCCTGCTGTTTTTTCTCGTAGTTGCCGGTGCGTACCAGGGCATACATGTGGGTGGCTTCCATGGCCAGGGTGGTCCATATCTTCTGGCCGTTGACGATAAAATGCTCCCCGTCCCGAACCGCCCGGGTCCCGAGGCTGGCCAGATCGGAGCCCGCGTTGGGTTCCGAGTAGCCCTGGGCCCAGTAGTCCTCGCAGGCGAGGATGCGGGGCAGGTAACGGGCTTTTTGATCGTCGGTACCGTATTTCATCAGGGTGGGGCCCAACTGGGTGACCCCGTTGTCTATCAGTCTCGCGACACCGATGCGTTCCTGTTCTTCGTTGTAGATCAGTTGCTTGCGAAAGCTGAGCCCGAGCCCGCCGTGTTCCCGGGGCCATTCCGGCGCGCGCCAGCCGTGGCGATGGACCAGCTTCAGCCATTCCCGGGCCTGGGCGCCGTTCATGCGCCGGAAGGGACGGACATAATCCTGGCGCATGGTCTTTGGGTAGTGGGCCTCGAGAAAAGCGCGGAACCGCAGGCGGAATTCCTCATCGGATAGTTGATTGAGATCCTCGCCCGGTTCAACAGAGAGGTTCTGCGGGTGTGCACCGTCGCCTTGCCGGTTTGGGTGCCATTGAAGTCGGGTGGCGGTGAAGCGGCGCCGATGCTGGCTGCCGTTGCCCAGCCAGGCCGCACCCCGAAGCGCCATGCGCAGGTACCGGCCCATGCCGCCTTCCTCGACAAAACCCATGGCCCCGTGCATCTGGATGGCTTCGCGAACCACTTTCAGGGCCGTATCGGCACAGCGCGCCTTGGCGGCGCTGATGGCTGCCCGGGTCTGGTCGGTATCGGGGGCGTCCAGGTGACAGGACAGCGCATGTTGCCAGCTGGCCCGGGCGAGCTCGTTGTCAATATGCAGATCGGCGCAGCGGTGGCGCAGGGCCTGGAAAGCGCTGAGGGCCTTGCCGAACTGCTGGCGGTCGCCCAGGTAATCAATTGTTGCCGCCAGGCAGCTTCGGGACAGGCCGTCCAGTTGCGCGGACAGGGCAATGCGACCCGCGTCCAGCGCCAGGTGCAGTGCCCGGGCGGCCCGGTCGCCGCTACACAGCGGGGAATTGTCGATAATGGCAGCGCCCTCGAAGGTGACGGTGGCCAGTTCCCCGTTGCCGGCGGGCGCGGCCTCCACCGTAACCCCCTCGGCGTTGGCCGGCACGGCGGCGATCAAAGGTTCGTCGCGGTGGTCGTGAGCCCAGACCAGCAGGGTGGTATCGGCCTGGACGTCGGCCACGAAACATTTTCGCCCGGACAGGCGCCCGTCGATGCAGGTGGTGCCTGTCGCCGGCGCCAGTTGCCCCGCTTTTTCCTGCCACGCCAGGCTGACAAGCCTCTCACCGGATACCAGGCTCCCGGCCAGATCTCCGGTCCGGGATTTATCGGCGCAGGCCGACAGGAGCACCGAGGGCATCAGGGCGAGCGGGACATAGGGCGCCGGCGACAGCCAGTACCCCATGCGCTCGGCCACAAGGGCGGCTTCTGCCAGGCCCAGCCCGGCGCCATTCAGGGACTCCGGCAGGGCCAGCCCCAGCCAGCCGAGTTCCGCCATGGATTGCCAGAGCGCCCTGTCGAAAGGGGCGGGGTCGGTCGTGCCATGCCCGTTTTTTGGCCGGTCGCACAGGAAGTCGTCCAGACTGTCCCGGAGCAGGGTGTTAAATTCGTCGTCTGTGGTCATTGTGATTGTCTTCTGCCGGTCGGTTGTCATGGGAATGGGTTGGCGTGCATAATAACTGACACATTATAAGTTATGGGTCCGGAAGGTCAAACCGGGTCCGCGGACAACAGAGGAGAAAACGAGTGATTCGAGGCCTGGAAAAAGGGCGCAAGGCGGCCCTGCTGATCAGCGAATGTCAGCGTGGCGTGATCGAGCATGGGATGACGGATTTTGACGGACTGGCGGACCAGGTGGCGGAGAGGGGAATCCTGCCGCGCATCGCCCGGCTGGCCGGTGCCTTCCGGGAGAGGGGCTGGCCGGTATTTCACCTTCATGTAGCCCATAGCCCGGATTACGCGGACCTGCCCATGACCAGCCTGATCATGGCGCGCAGCAGGAAGAACGGGAAGATGCGCATAGGGGACCCGGAGGTGGCGTCCGTCGATGCGGTCAAGCCCGTTGCCGGCGATATCGTCCACAGCCGGCGCTTCAGTCTGCTCGGCTTCAACGGCACGGATCTCGATACCCAGTTGCGCCACCGCGGCGTCGAGACAGTGGTGCTGGCGGGGGTGTCGACCAATATCGCCATCAACGGGCTGGCGTTGTGTGCCTCGGATCTCGGCTATCAGGCGGTCGTGCCGGAAGACTGCACCGCGGGCGCATCCGCGGAGAGCCATGACTTCATGGTCAAAAACGCCCTGCCGTTATACTCCACGCTGACCACCATGACCGACGTGATCGACTGCGTTCAAGCCGGCGACTGACAACCCGAAGGCCGCGACTTTACTCGCCTGCCGGTGTTTCCAGGAGCAGTTTGCCGAATCCCGGGGCAATGTTGGCGGGGTCGTTGCCGGGGTGGGCCCGGGCGGCGAGGAGGTCCAGCCAGACACGGGTCAGGGGTGAATCGAAGTGCACACCCCGGCCGCCCAGCAACACCTGCATTTCGTCCACCAGCCCGGCCAGCTTGCGAATAACCGAAGTGAGCTGGGTGCGGTAGCACATGCCTTCGCTCATGGGTAGCGGCGCCTGTCGTTCAATACAGTCCATGAAGCGCTGGATGTGGCGCTTGTACATGGCCTCGGAGGTCTCGATCTCCGCGGCCGTGCGCGCGGCGATTTCATGGACCCTGGGGTCCTCCCTGGCCACCCTGCCGGTGGTGGAGGAAACCCGCTCGCGTTCGACACTCAGGAATTTGTCCAGGGCGCCCCGGGCGGCCCCGATGCCCAGGTTGGAGATGGAGCTGGTGAACAGGTACAGCCAGGGAAGCCGGTAAAAGGGTGGCAGGTCCGGTGCGTCGCCGACGATCGGGACGATCCCCGGAGCCGGTTGATGACTGCGATAGCGGGGCACGAATGCCTTGTCCGCGACGATATCGTTGCTGCCGGTACCCCGCAGGCCGAAGGTATCCCAGTTTTCCTCGATCCGGTAGTCGCTTTTGGGCACCAGGAACAGGGTCATGGCCGGCGAACCTTTGGCGTCGTCGGGGGGCACCATGCCGCCCAGCAGGGCCCAGTCGGCATGGGAGCTGCCGCTCGAGAAAGACCAGCGGCCGCTGATAAGGAACCCTTCGTCCGTTTTCTCCACCTTGCCCACCGGCTGGAAAGACGAGGAGACCAGTGTCCGGCCGTCACCGCCCCAGACGTCTTCCTGGGCCCGGGTATCGAACAGGGACACGACGAAGGACTGGACACTGAGAACGCCATAGACCCAGGCACTGGAGGCGCAGGCACGGGCGAAAATATTCTGGATGTCGAACAGCACCCTGGGGTCCATCTCAAAGCCGCCCCAGCGCCGGGGCTGCAAAATCCGGAACAGGTCCCCCGCGCGCATCCGATCGACAATATCGTCGCTCAGGTCGCGGCGATCGTTGCAGGCGTGGCTCTGGCTTTCCAGTTCGGGCGCCAGTTGGCGGGCACGCTGGCGCAGGGTCTCGGGGTCGGGAACCGGTGTCGGGTTGTCGGTCCTGGCAGTGCTGGTCATGGGGCTGTCGATCTCCTCTGTCCGGGTGCGGCTTTTCGGTTCGGGGATTCTACCTTTATTTTTATCGCCGTGGACCCTACCATCAGCATAAACTGACATAATGTCAACTATCGGTGGGCGGGCTTTCATTTGCGGTCTTTGTGCCGGCTTGATGCAAGTCTCCCGGTTTATACCGATTCCATTGCCAAGGAGGAGAGTGACCATGCGTCTGGATCTGGTGGTTCCCAACGAGGGACCCTATGCCCGTGAGGCCGTGATGTCGTGCCCCGAGTTTGAGGCCATGGGCTTTACCGGTCTGTGGTTTACCGATCATGTGGTGGGTCAGCGCGCCTATACCAAGTACAGCGATATGTGGCTGGAAATCTTCGCGGTGCTTTCCCATGTCGCGGCAGTCACCCGCACCGTGCGCCTGGGTACCGGCGTGCTGGTGGTGCCATACCGGGACCCGGTGCTGGCGGCCAAGCAGCTCGCCACCATCGACGTGCTCAGCGACGGGCGCCTGGACCTGGGAGTGGGAACCGGCTGGTCGAAAGGGGAGTACCATGCCCTGGGCCGGGGCCACCTGTTCGATCAACGGGGGCCCTACACCAATGAGGCCCTGGATGTGATGCTCCGGTGCTGGCAGGGGGGCGAGTTCGGCTACGAGGGGCAATGGGTGAACTTCCGGCGCCTGGGATTTGCACCCACGCCCGTGCAAAAGCCGCGCATCCCCCTATGGGTGGGCTCCCTGGGCACGGCAGGGCCGCCCATGCGGCGTGCCGCCAAATATGCCGATGTCTGGCATCCCGGGCTCCTGACGCCCTCCGAACTGGCCGAAGGGTCCAGGCGCCTCAACGAACTGGCGGGCCGGGAGGTCCCCGTCAGTATCCGCACCGAATTTGCCGCCGGGACTGCGCCCCGGGAGATCCTCGACAAACTCCTCGAATACCGGGAGGCGGGCTGCATCCAGGCCGCCGTGGAGGTTCGCGCCGATTCCCACGGCGAGTTCGTGGAAGCCGCGCAAAAGCTGGCGACCTTGATCCCCGATCTGCAATCATGAGTTTTCCGGCCCGGCTTCCGGGACCCCGATCGGGAAAAACCGCTATTGGCGCTTGGGGCAGGGAGCGCGGTGTTCTATGCTGTTGCCTTGGCAGTTTTTGCAGGAACCGGGGCTGTTGTTTTCGAAAAATAACTGACGTATGATTAGTTTTGGTTCGGCAAATCAGCCGCCGAGAGTCAACAGGGTCGATAAACCGGCCCTCGCGAAGGATTTGAATTGACAAAATATCCGTGCCGCGATTTGGGTTCGGATGGGGGGTAAGAAAGCATGGGTACACAACCGGATCTGTCGCCAAAATCCCTGGACAAGGTACGCCCGGATTTTATCGACCACCGCCGTTACACCTCGGCCGAGTTTGCCCGGCTGGAAATGGAGCGTATCTGGACCGCCACCTGGCACTGGGCCTGTCGCGAGGAGGAAATCCCCGCCATCGGCGACTACTTCGTCTACGACATCGGCGATCAGTCCGTCATCCTGGTGCGCACCGCCACCGACAGGGTGGAGGCCTTTCACAACGTCTGCCCGCACCGGGGCCGCAGGCTTCTTGAAGGCACCGGCAAAATCAACAAATTCCACTGTGTCTTTCACGCCTGGCAATGGGATCTCAGCGGCAACAATATCCGCGTCCTGGATCGCGAGCAGTGGCAGGGCTGTCCCGACATGACCGATGAGGATGTGGCCCTGGCCCGCGTCCACGTGGACAGCTGGGCGGGGTTCCTTTTCATCAATATGAGCGACGACCCGGAACCCTTCGATAAATACATTCAGCCCGCTCCCGGGGATCTGGATTTCCTGCGCATGGAAGACATGCGCTACTGCTGGCACAAGGCCGTCAAGGTCAAGTGCAACTGGAAGGTGGCCCAGGAAGCCTTTATGGAGAGCTATCATGTCTGGGGCACCCATCCCCAGTTTCTCCAGTACAACGACGACAAGAATTTCAGCAGCGCCCAGGGCCGCCACGGCAAGCACCACTGGGTCTACGAGCTGCCGCCGGGCTCGCCCTCGCGGCGGCTGGGCAAGCCGCCCCTGTCCGTGGACGAAACCCGGGACAACTACGCGACCCTGCAGAACGTTTTTGCCGACCAGTTGGGTCTGGGCAACGGCGACGGCCAGTTCACCGCGCGCTCCCTCAATGCGGCCGAGGAGGCCGTGCGCGCGCTCCCGGAAGGTACGCCCATGGATAAGGCCATGGAAGTGGGCTTTTTCGCCATGAAGGAAGCCGCGGAAGCGGACGGCGCGTATATGCCCATGATTCCCATGGAGCAACTGGATACCATTGGCCACGACTGGAATATTTTTCCCAACCTGAGTGTGGTCTGGGGGGCGGACGGTACCCTTATTTTCCGTGGCCGTCCCGATCCGGACGATCCCTTCAACCCCGATGCCGCGATTCTCGACATGATCAGCCTGCTGCACTTCGGCAAGGGCAAGGCACCCGGGAAGAAGACGGACCATATCGATAACTGGCGCCAGCAGAAGGAGCTTATTCCCAAGCTCCTGCAACAGGATCTGGGCAATGTCGAGGAGGTCCAGCGGGGCATGCACTCCATCGGGCTCAGGGGCCTGCGTCCGAATCCGGTCCAGGAAGTGCAGATCAGCCACTTCCACGAAGTGATCAACAGCTACCTGTTCGGCGAGGGTGGTCGCGAATATGATGAATGACGAGCCCCATGCCGCCGCCTACGTCAAGGAGCCCCTGAAGGTCGACGGCGCCGACGATCTGCAGTGGCGCGACAGCGCGGACGTGCTGGTGGTGGGTTACGGTGGTGCCGGTGTCTGTGCGGCACTGCAGGCGCGGGAAAAGGGCGCCAGCGTCATTGCCCTGGATCGTTTCGAGGGGGGTGGCGCGACCACCCTGAGCGGGGGCATCGTCTATGCCGGCGGCACGCCCTATCAGCGTGAGGGCGGTGTCGACGACAACCCGGAGGAAATGTACAAATACCTCAAAATGGAAGTGGGCGACGTGGTCAGGGACGAGACGCTGCGCCGCTTCTGCGAGCAGAGCAGCGAAAACCTCGCCTGGCTGGAATCCCACGGTGTCGGTTTCGGCTCGCGGGTTTTTCCCGGCAAGCGATCCTATCCCCCCAAGGGCTATGATATCTACTTTTCGGGCAACGAATTCGCGCCCGATTATGCCCGGGCCGCCCACGCGGCACCCCGGGGACACAAGGTGGCCGGGCCGGGTTACACCGGCGACACCCTGTTCAACACCCTGAATGACTCGGCGCGCGGCAAGGGCACGACCTTTTACAGTCACTGTGTCGTCGATCGCCTGGTGGTGGACGCCGATAACCGGATTATCGGCGTTGAAGCCATCTATTTTGAGCCGGGGACTTCCGCGCGGGAAAAGCACCTGAAACTGATCCGCAAGGTCAATGCCTACCAGCGCTTTATCGAGAAGTCGGCCCTGAAGGCGGCGGCCCGGGTGCGGGACCTGGAAGAGCAGGCCGGCGAGCGGGTCTACTTCCGCGCCGACAAGGCGGTGATTCTCACCACCGGCAGCTTTGCCTTCAACCGGGAAATGGTGCGCCGCTACGCTCCCAAGTTCCGCAATGCCATGCCCCTGGGCACCATCAGCTGCGATGGCAGCGGCCTGGAGTTGGGCGCCAGCGTCGGCGGCGCCCTGGGCTACATGGATTCGGTGACCGCCTGGCGCTCCATCAGCCCGCCCACCCAGTTTGTCCAGGGTATTGTCGTCAACAGGGAAGGTCGTCGTTTTGTCGCCGAGGACGTCTATCTGGGGCGCCTTGGCCATGAGCTGGCCCAGCAGACCGAGCAGCGCGCCTGGGTGATCATCGACGGCAAGGCCTATTGGAGCGCCTACAAGGACACCATCCCCCAGCCGGGAGAGGAGGGGTATCTGGAATTCCGTGGCCCCCTGCTGATGAATCTGCTGTTCAATGCCACCCGGGGCAAGACCCTGGAAAAGCTTGGCGAGAAGTGCGGCATCGAGGCCGGCGGATTGCGACAGGAAGTGGCCGAGTACAATTCCCGGAGCGTGGCGGGAGAAGACCGCTTCGGCAAGAAGCAGTCCAACTGCCGGCCCATTGACGATGGTGCCTACTACGCCATTGACATCTCCGTGGGCAGCAAGAAATTCCCCTGTCCGACCATCCCCATGGGCGGGTTGAAAGTGGACGAGGAGACCGGCCAGGTACTCAGTGAGAGCGGCGCGCCCATCGAAGGCCTCTATGCCGCGGGCCGGGCCGCAGTGGGCATTCCCTCCGGCTTTTACGTCAGTGGCTCGTCCCTGGCGGATTGCATTTTCTCCGGACGGCGAGCGGGGGCCGCCGCGGCCCAAGTGGCCGTAGCCGACCGGGAGCGGGCCGCCAACGCCTGAGCCACCGACCGACATCAACGATTTCAGCAAGAGAGGCGCAGTTATGAATCAGGCTTCCAGCACACCCGATAAGGCAGTGCTTATTGACATGTACCGGAAAATGACCCTTGCCAAGCAGAACGACGAACAGGCCCGCAAGGTGATCATGTCCGGCAAGTTGCCCATGATCTATTACTCCCCCCGGGGCCAGGAAGTGATTCCCGCGGCGGTATCGGTGAACCTCGGTGCGGAGGATTATATCTGCACGATCTACCGGGGCATTCACGACATGCTGGCCAAGGGTGTTCCCCTGGACTCCCTGTGGGCGGAGCTGGCCGGCCGGGCCACCGGCACCTGCAAGGGCAAGGGCGGCCCCATGCATATCACCCATCCGGAAAGCGGTTGCATGGTGACCACGGGCATCGTCGGTTCCAGCATGCCGATTGCCAACGGCCTGGCGCTGGCCTCCCAGGTACGCGGCGAGAAACGGGTGACGGTAGCTTACTTCGGGGACGCGGCATCCAATATCGGGGCCTTTCACGAATCCCTCAACATGGCGTCGGTCTGGAAGCTGCCGGTGGTGTTTGTCTGCCAGAACAACCGTTACGGGGAACACACCCGCTTCGAGAAAGCCACCGCTGTCGAGCGCATAGCCGATCGGGGCGCGGCCTACAATATGCCCGGCATTCACGTGGACGGCAACGACCCCCTCGCCATGTATGCGGCGGCCAAAGAAGCGGTCGAGCGCGCCCGCGCTGGTGAGGGGCCCACGCTGATCGAAGCCATGACCTTCCGCTTCTACGGCCACGTTTTCGGCGATGCCGACGGCTACATGGACAAGGCGGAGAAAGAGGCGGCCATGGCCGCGGACCCGGTTCCGCGCTATCGGCAGTGGCTGATCGACGAGGGGTATGCCAGCGACGACGAACTCACGACGATGGAAGACGAGACCGGCAAAAGGATCAGGGCGGCAATCGACGGGGCTCTTGAGGCACCCTGGCCCGACGAGTCCGAGCTCTACACCGACGTCTATGTCAATGATTTCAGCGCGGCCTGAGGGCCGCCCAAAGTTTGCCCAGGAGAGCATTACATGGCGCAGAACAAGGTAACCACGCTACAGGCGATCAACACGGCGCTGCACGAGGCGATGGCGCAGGACGACTCGATACTGGTGTTCGGCGAGGATGTCGCCGATCCGGAGGAGGGCGGTGTCAACGGCGCTACACGGGGTCTGTCGACCGAGTTTGGCGAATCCCGTGTCCGGTCCACGCCGATTTCCGAGCAGGCCATTATCGGTGCCGCCATCGGGTCGGCCATGGCCGGTATGCGACCGGTCGCAGAAATCATGCTGATGAATTTCAGCACCGTGGCCATGGATATGATTGTCAACCACGCCGCCAAGCTTCGTTATATGTCCGGCGGCCAGACGGCGGTACCGCTGACTATCCGGGTGACCACCGGTGCCGGGTTCGGTACCGCCGGCCAGCACTCGGATTATCTGGAGGCCTGGTTTGCCCATACGGCGGGCCTCAAAGTGGTCACGGGGTCGACCCCGGCGGAGACGGCAGGGCTGCTCAAGGCCTGCATATTCGATGACGACCCCTGCATTTTTATTGAAAATCTGCCCGCCTACTGGCAGAAGGGCGAAGCGCCCGAGCCCGGCCAGACCATTCCCCTGGGCAAGGCCCGGATCGCCCGTGAAGGGAGCGATGTCACCGTCGTCACCTACGGCCCCCAGGTGGCGGTGGCGGAAGCGGCCGCCGAGCAGCTGGCGGAAGAAAAAATCACCGTGGAGGTGGTGGATTTGCGCACCATCCAGCCCTGGGATCGGGACACGGTCCTCAACGCCGTAGCCAAAACCGGCCGTGCCGTGGTCTCCCACGAAGCGGTGCGGGCCTTCGGTGTCGGCGCCGAAATTTCCTCGGTAATCCACGAGGAGCTTTTTGATCAACTGCGGGCACCGGTGCAGCGGGTCGGTGCACCCAGCACGGCGGTACCCTATTCCAAGGCCCTGGAAAGCGCCTTCGTGCCCGACGCCGACAAAGTGGTGGCGGCAATTCGAAAGACCCTGAAATAGCCAACGAACCAGGGCCTTTTAACAGGCCCTGACCCATCAGCATAGCGGAGAACAAACAATGTCAACGGACGTTTTGGTCCCCAAGATCGGTTTTTCCATGGAAGAAGGCACACTGACAGAGTGGCTTGTCGACGATGGTGCCCAGGTCGAGGAGGGGCAGGCCATCTACTCACTGGAGAGCGATAAATCCATCAACGAAGTGGAAGCGCCGGCCTCCGGAACGCTCAGGATTCTTGTGGAACCGGGCGACGAGCCGGTGAAAGTGGGAACCAAGCTGGCCGAAATCGACTGAGTAATTGCCATGAGCGAATCCAAGCCATTCTGGGAGAACCTGCCCCCCTGGCCTGAAGGCGACTTCAGCCAGTTCGGGGAAATCGAGGAGACCACGCTGTCGCGGGTCCAGGCCCTGACCGGGGCGTTCATGAGCCGCAACTGGCTGCGCATTCCCCACGTAACCCACCATGACGATGTGGATACCACCGATCTCGAGACCTACCGGAAGGGTCTCGACGTCAAGCTGTCGCCTCTGGTATTCATGGTCAAGGCGCTGGTGGCCGGCTTGAAGGCCTTTCCCCACTTCAATGCCTCCCTGGATGCCAGCGGCAAGAAACTGATTCTCAAGAAGTATTTCCATATCGGTGTGGCCATCGATACGCCCAATGGTTTGCTCGTGGGAGTGGTCCGCGACTGCGACCGGAAATCCCTGCCGGACCTTTCCGCGGAGATTGCCGATATGTCCACGCGGGCCCGGGAAAAGGGCCTGTCCATGGCGGAAATGAGCGGCGGTTCCATGACCATCAGTTCCCTGGGCGGCATCGGCGGCACCGCTTTCACACCCATAATCAATGCGCCGGAAGTAGCGATACTGGGTGTCACGCGCAGCGACTGGAAGCCCCGACGCGGGGAGGGCGGCGAACTGGAATGGCGTCACAAGACACCCTTGTCGCTCAGTTACGATCATCGGGTCATCAACGGTGCCGATGCGGCACGGTTTCTGCGTTATCTGGACGGTGTTCTGGCGGAGCCGGAGACTTTAAATACGGTCTAAAACTGATATAATGTCAGTGATGGCAATAGTCAGGACTCGCATGGTCGACATTGTATTGACCAAAACTAGGAGTCCGAGGAGATCGATTGATGAAAGTTCGTGTACCTGACATGGATTTTTCCCGAATCCGGGCGCACTGGGCAAAGGTTCCGGAATTTGCCCAGAGCTACAATGCGTTTTCGACCGTCCCGGCACATATTGAGCCGTACCTGGTGAAAGTGATGCGCAGGGCCAAGGACGTGCTCGATCCCAAACACGAAAAGCTTCATGAAGATATAGCCGTTTTCAACAAGCAGGAGATGGAGCATTGCAATAATCATGTGGCTTTTAACCGGGCGCTTTATGAGGTCGGTTACAAGGGCATGAAAGAGATCGAGAAGCCCTACCAGCAGGATTACGTGCGCTTCCTCCGGGAGAAATCCCTGCGTTTCAACGTGGCCTATTGCGAGGGCTTTGAAGCCATGGGCTCCGCGGCCGCCCAGGTTTTTTTCGAGGATCTGGACGAATATCTCGAGGGCGCCGACGAGGAAGCGGTTGACCTCTGGAAATGGCACCTGGCGGAAGAATTCGAGCAGCGGGAAGTCTGTTACCAGGTCTACAAGACTCTCTACGGCAACGGGCCTCTGGCCTACCTCTACCGGGTCGGCGTATTTATCTACTCCACGGCCCATATCGGTCGCCATACCGCCCGCGTCATGCGCTACCTGGTCGCCAAGGACCGTGAAACCATGACCGAGGAGGAGCGCCAGGCATCGATCGAGCGGGAAAAAACACTCAAGAAAAAAGTGGCAAAAGCCAGCCGGAAACGACTTCTGGCGGTGTTTTCGCCATTCTACGACCCCGGCAAGAAGAAGGTATCTCCCGGTATGCAGGAGATCCTCGATCGCTACGATACCAGTGCCCAGCACTCCGCCTGACAGGGTAGTTAAATCCCGGTCTTGGCGACGAGCGGCGGTATTGGGTTTGCCGCGAGCGATCCCGAAATCCGCTATTTAAAAACGATAACCCGGTACGGTTGTCGCTTCCCTTTGTGAAGCGACCATACCGGATTCCAGGATAACTATGACAAGTCGGATAATTACTGCCCCCACGCTCTGGAATCTGCTCGAGAAAAGGACCGACCTGAGTCCCGACGAACCCATGCTGATTGAAACCGGGGGCCGGGTGTTGAGCTTCCTCCACGTCCGGGATCGAGCGGAAAGCCTGGCCGCGGGGCTCCATGAACAGGGGGTCCGGTCCGGTCAGGTTGTCGCCTGGCAGATGCCCACCGGGGTCGACACCGTTTTGCTGACACTGGCGCTGGCGCGCCTGGGGGTGGTGCAGAATCCTATCCTGCATCTTTACCGGGAACGGGAACTGGGAGAACTGGTGCGGCAAAGCCAGCCTTCGTTGCTGTTTGTTCCGGCGGCCGGCCCGGCTTGCGACTATCCCGCCATCGCGCGCAAGGCCTGCCCGCAGACACAAGTGCAGGTGCTCTCTGGCGAACTGCCGGCGGGCGATCCCGCCGGTCTGCCCCCCGCACCCGGCGGGGGCGATACCGTACGCTGGATTTACTGTACGTCGGGCACCACCTCGGGGCCCAAGGCCGCGCGCCATACGGACGATTCCGTCATGGCCGCCGGCTACGCCCTGGGCGAAGCCATGGGGGTTCGGGCCGGCGATATCGGCAGCATTGCCTATCCTTTCGCCCACATTGGCGGGGTCATGTACCTGACCATGGTGCTGTCCGCGGGTATGTCGGCGGTCCTGGTGGAAAAGTTCGTGCCCGAGGAAACCGTGGCAGTCTACCGCCGCCTGGGCGTTACTCACGCCGGCGGCAGCACCGCACACTACCAGGCCTTCCTGGCCCAGCAGCGTCGTTACGGCGATGGGGGCAAGGTCATCCCCTCCCTCAAGATGCTGTCCGCCGGGGGCGCTTCAAAACCCGCGGAACTGGTCTACCAGCTCCAGCGGGAGATGGACTGCAAGGTGCTGCATGCCTACGGGATGACGGAAGCACCACTGGTGGCCCATTGCACCCTTGCCGATACCGATGAAGAACTGGCCCATACCGAGGGGCGCCCGGTGCCGGGTATGGAGGTGCGTATTGTCCGGGAAGACGGGTCGGTCGCAGGGGCCGGTGAAACCGGCGAAATCTGGATTCGTGGCCGCAGCCTGTGCAAGGGCTACCTGGATCCGGAGCAGACCGCTCAGGCATTTACGGACGAGGGCTTTTACCGCACCGGTGATCTCGGCGTCATGCGCGAGACCGGACACCTGAGTATTGTGGGCCGTATCAAGGACATCATTATTCGCAAGGGAGAGAATATTTCTGCCCGGGAAATCGAGGACCTGCTCTATTCCCACCCGAAAGTGGGGTCGGTGGCGGTGATCGGCCTGCCCGACCCGGCATCGGGAGAGCGGGTCTGTGCCGTGGTCGAAACCGAGCCGGGAGCGGAACCCCTGAGCTTTGGTGAAATGGTCGAGTATCTGGAATCCCAGAGCCTGATGCGCCAGAAGATTCCGGAACAGCTCGAGATCGTGGAGGCGCTGCCGCGCAACCAGGCGCTCAATAAGATTCTCAAGTACAAGCTTCAGCAGCAGTTCGCGCCCCGGGAACAGGCGGTCTGATTCCGCGCCCGCACTTTTTTCGGGAACGGTCAGTCTTCGGAAACGGTCAGCCATCCATCCCCGATGGCATCGTTTTTCCGGTCACCAGCGAGGCGAGCAGCGTCTCGAGCATGGCCTCGGCCAATGCCGGTTCATCCCTGCCCGCGAGCGACTCCCCCGCGATAAACCCCGCTGCCCCCATGCCGCCCGACCAGAGTATTTTCGCCATGGTCAGGGGATCGTAGCGCAGTTCCTCGGTGGTCGATAACTCAGTGAGATCCGAAACCAGTTGGTGGAATGCCCGGCGGGTACCCGCCGGCATTTTGCCCTGGACCACCTGCTGATTGACGAGGCCGAACATCTTCGGGTTCTCGCGGGTGAAGCGCATCAGCATGGACCAGCTGGTGCGAAGGCTCCGGAGCGGCCCGCCGGCGCGCGCGGCCGGCTCGTAGCAGGCCACCACCTGTTCGAAGGCGGCGGCAACGGCCGCGTGGTGGAGGCGCTCCAGGTTGCCGTAGTGATGGTAGAGGGCCGGCGGCCCGACACCGACACGGGAGCAGATGGCCCTGGCCGTGGCGCCCGTGGTGCCTTTGCTGCGCAACAGGTCGATGGCGGCATCGAGCAGTTCGGCACGGACGTTACTGCCGTTGTTTGCAGTCCGGCTCACGAGGCGTCCTCCCCGGTCTGCCAGGCGTAGCCACCGGCACCCAGCCCCACTGGCGAAAGGGTATCCCGAAAGGTCCTGTCCATCGCCGCCCTGATGGCGGCAATATCCCAATGCTCGTGGGTTTCCGTGCCAGCACCTGGCGCCGGGTGCCGGATCAGGCTGAGCTCCCGGCCGTTGAAGCGCAACAACTGGCCTGTGATACCGGCGGAAGCGTCGGAAAGCAGGTACCCGAACAGGGGCGCCAGAACAGCGGGCTCCCGCACAGGCGCTTTGCCGTTTGGTGGCGTGCGGTAGGTGGCCAGGGCCTCCGTCATCCGGGTACGGGCCAGGGGCGCCACGGCGTTGACCCGCACGCCGTGGGGCATGGCATCGAGGGCCCAGGAATAGGTGAGGGAGGCGATTGCTCCCTTGGAGGCGGCGTAGGTCGCCTGGCCGGCAACTCCCAGGTGTGCGCCCGACGTGACGTTGACCAGCGAGCCGCTGCCCTGGGCCATGAACGTGCGCAGAGCATGGATGCCGCAGAAGATGGCTCCCTGGACATTGACCTGGAGCAGTTGGTGGATTTCGGCCTCGTTTTCTTCCCTGGGATCCTTCTCGTAATGCAGCCCGGCATTATTGACCAGGCCATCGATCCGGCCAAAGCGGGCCCGGGTTTCCACCACCAGCTTTTCGGCAAGGCTCCATTCGTCTACCGAGCCACCGATTGCGAGGGCCTCTCCACCGGCGTTGGCAATTTCCGCTGCCACGGTATCGGCCTCTTCCGGTACCAGGTCATTGACCGTCACCCGCGCGCCCTGTTGCCCCAGATACAGGGCCAGGGCACGACCGATACCCCGGCCGGAACCGGTCACGATAATCGTCTTGCCCTCGAGACCCCCTTTGCTGGTCATGAACGCGGGGATCAGTCCCAGGCCACGGGCAGGTCCACCAGTCCCCAGAAACTGAAGCCCGGTACTATCACCGGCTCGCCGGTGAGGCGCAGGTTGGGCAGGCGTTCCACGAGTTTTTCGAATACCTGCCGGACTTCCATCCGTGCCAGGTGAATGCCCAGGCACAGGTGGCTGCCGCCGCTGAAGGAGACATGCTTGCGCAGGGTGGCCATGTCCCGGTCGAGGCGGAACTCGTCGGGGTTCTCCCAGATGGCGGGATCCCGGTTGGCCGCGGCAATGCTGTACATCACTTTCTCGCCTTCGGGAATGACCTCTCCCTTGAGCTCGGTCTCTTTCGCCGTGGTCCGGAACATGCCCAGCAACGGTGGGTCGAAGCGCAGGCTTTCCTCGACAGCGTTGGGTATCAGGTCGGGGTTGGCCTTGAGCTGCTCCCAGCGCTCGGGCTTTTCGAGCAGGCGCCAGAGCAGGTTGCTGATCAGGTTCATGGTGGTTTCGTTGCCGCCGTTGATGATCGACAGCAACAGGCTGATGATTTCCCACTCCGTCAAATGGCGCCCGTCGACCTTGTCGCAGATAAACCGCGAGATAAAGTCGTCCGGCAGCACGGTGCCCACCTCTTGCAGGGAGGGCTCGGTCACGCCGGCTTCCTGCAGAACCCTGCGGCGCTCGGCGATCAGGCCACTCAGGCTGGCGGCTATCAGCTGCGCTTTTTCTCCCGCTTCGGCGCTGTCGGTCTTGTTGTTGTAATGGTCGTACATGAACTCGTCGGCCCACTGCTTGTACTGGAGGTGTTTTTCTTCGGGCGCGCCGAGCATGCGGCACATCAGCCGGGCGGGCAGGGGCATGGCAAAAAGCTTAAAGAAGTTGCCCCGTTTTTCCGGCATGGCCTGCATGCCGTCAATCAATTCGTCCGCCAGCTGGTCGATCTCCACCGCGATGCGTTCCAGTTGTTTGGGGGTGAACCCCCGCTGGACGATGATGCGGATACCGTTATGGTGGGGCGGCTCGGTCATCATCCCGCAGGCCATGCGCGGATCCAGTTCCTTGGGACTGGTACCCCTGCTGTACAGCCAGGTGTCGTTGTCCACCAGGATATTGTTCTTGATGTCGTCGTAATCGCTGCTGACGTAAAAGTCGAACCGGCCACGGTAATGGTAAATGGGATGTTTCCTGCCCAACTCACTCCAGGCCTCCGGCGCCCGGTCTTCCACCGCTTTGTCGTAAAAATCGAAATCCGCTTCTGTTTTCATGGAACCCCCTGTCCAGTTTGGATCGGTCTTTATATAACGTCGTTATACTAGAACGGATTTTCTGTTGTGGCAAGGTCAACGGTAATCCTCGTGTCGAAAATGCGCCCCGGAATAATCAGGGATGCCGCTTCAGGCCGAGGTCGATAATCAACTGGGCGTGCAGGTCGTCGATAAAAGCCTCCATCCGTTCGAGGCTCTTGATGTGGCCTTCCAGGTCCGCCTCGGACAGGGCGTCAAGATAGGCATAAAGCCGGGTGCGGTAGGATTTGACACCCTGGCGTGCCCGTTCACCTTTTGCTGTCAGTGACAGGTATTTGATCTTGTTGTTGTTTTTGCCACTGGTTTTTCTTAGGTACCCCTTGCTCGCCAGACGGCTGGTCATGGTCGATACCGCCGCCTTCGAAACGCCCAGCTCGTCCGCCAGGAGCGTCACCGTGGCCTTTTCCCGGTCGCCGATCTGCTCCAGGATCTCGCCCTCGGGCATGCTCAGCAATTCGCCGGTGCCGTAGTCCCGGGGATATTTCCGGCCCCACAACATCTTGTTGAGAAGCCGGAAAAATACCGACGTGGCCTCGTCTTCGAGTTGCTTGAAGTCCCTGGTGCCCATGGCGGCATTGTCTCCCTTCATCAAGCGTCGATATTGGCCACGGCCACAGTTTTCAGGCGAATGTACTCGTCGAGGCCAGCCTTGGCGCCCTCGCGCCCGTAACCGCTGACGCCTTCGCCGCCGAAGGGCGCCTGGGGCTGGATCATCAGGGCGCCGTTGATGTAGACGGTGCCGGAGCGCAATTCCGAGGCCAGGCGCAGGGCCCGGGACAGATTCGATGTCTGTACGTAGGAGGCGAGGCCGTATTCCGTGGAATTGGCGATGGCGATGGCCTCGGCCTCATCTTCGAAGGGTGTGACGCACAGCACCGGACCGAACACTTCCTGCTGGGCAATCTCCGTGTAGGGATCGACATCGGCAAAAACCGTGGGCTGGATGTAGTAACCGTCGGCAAATTCGCCACCAAAGCGCTCGCCGCCGGTGAGCAGCCGTGCCTTGCCGGTGCGGGTGGCATCCTCAATCATGGCCATAATGCGCTCACAGGCGGCGCCGTTGACCACCGGGCCCATCTCCGCCTGTGGGTCCATGGGATCGCCGGCGGCGATTCTGCCGGCCTGTTCCTCCACTCGTTTCAAGACCTCGTCGTAAATGCTGCGTTGTACCAGCAAACGGGTGGGAAAAGCGCATCCCTGGCCGCTCATGTAGCAGATGCTGAAGTTCACAGCCTGCTCCACCACTCGATCCAGGTCGGCATCCTCGAACACCAGGTTGGCGGATTTGCCGCCCAGCTCGAACACCAGGGGCTTGATCTGGTCGGCTGCCGCGGCCTGGATTTTGCGGGCGGCGATCGGGCCGCCGGTGAAGCTGATTTTCTGCACGTTCGGGTGCCGCACCAGGGTCTCGCCGGCATCGATGGAGCCGGGGATGATGTTGACCACACCGGGGGGGATACCGGCCTCTAGGGTGAGCTTGCCGAACAGGGCCGCGCACCAGGGGGTGATTTCGGCGGGCTTGATTACCACGGCGTTGCCCGCGGCCAGGGCCGGCGCCGCCTTCATGCCAAGGGATATCAACGGCCCGTTCCAGGTGATGATAATGCCGATGACACCGTAGGGTTCGGGGATGGTGTAGGAGAACTGGTCCGAGGGCCAGGTGGAGTTGACCTGACCGTCAATCTTGTCGGCCCAGCCGGCATAGTAGGACACCCACTGTTCGGTGATCATGGGTCCGACCATGCCACCGGCCACCGGTGTGCCATTTTCTATGGCCCCCAGCCGGGCGAATTCCTCGGCGTTGTCCCGTATCAGGGCCGCCAGGCGGTTGAGGCAGTTGCGCCGTTCCACGGGCGGTGTCCGGCGCCAGATTTCGAAAGCGGCGCACGCGGCCTCGACGGCCTCGTTCACTTCATTTTTCCCGGCCAGTGGCACCTGTGCCTGGACCCTGCCGGTGGCAGGGTTGACATGATCGAAGGTGCCACCGCTGCCGGTATCGAGGAAGCGGTCACCAATTTGCAGTTGTACGGTGGGGATATTGGTTGCGTTCATGGATGATTACTCCGGATTCGTGGATTGATGGCCCGGCTGGACCTGTTCAGAGGCGCATGATCCAGCCGCCGTCAACACTGATGTTCTGCCCGGTGACCCAGTCGCTGGCGGACGAACACAAGTAGACGAGGGTTCCCACCAGGTCTTCCGGCCCGCCCAGCACCCGCAGGGGCACGGCGGGTTCCAGGGCCTTGATCATGGCATCGCTGCCGCCCCGGGCTGCATCGCCGGATTCGGTGTTCATATGTCCCGGCGCAAGGGCGTTGACATTGACTTTGAAGGGGCCCAGCTCCTTGGCGAGACTTGCCGTCAGGCTCACCACGCCGAGTTTGGTTACACCATAGACGCCAGAGGGCATAAAGGCGCCCCCGGATGTGATATTGATAATCTTGCCTGCCCCGGTTTCCTTCATATGGGGCGCGACGGCGCGGGCGCAGAGCAGGGGGCCGGTGAGATTCACGGCGATCACCCGGTCCCACCATTGCCGATCGATGGCCAGGGTCTCGTAGGTGGGGATCTCCTTCATCAGGGCGGCACAATTGACTAGTATCGCCACGGAGCCAAAATGATCGACAACACTGTCCGCCATCTTTCGGGTGCTTTCCTCCGACGTCACATCCACCTCAACGCCGATAACATCCAGGCCTTCGGCACCCAGGGCCGCGGCCTTGTCCTTCGCGAGTTGCCCATTGAGGTCGGCCAGCGCCACCCTGGCGCCGGCCTCCGCCAGCGCCTTGCCGAAAGCGGAACCGATATCGCCGCCGCCACCGGTGATGATCGCCACTTTGCCGCTCAGGTCGAACATGTCCATCCGGAAACTCCTCTGTTGTATTATTACATTGTTAACCCGATTAACAAAATATGTTAACCCCATAATCGGGTGGTGACAAGGCTGTGATTGAGAGGGTGTAATCCGGAATGAACCAGGGGGGAAGCCATGGCGGTTGCCCTCCCGCCGTTGAGCCACAAACGATGGTTTGAAGCTACCCTCCCGGGTTACTGCCCGGCTCCGGGTGTTTCGATTGGTTGCCGGCAGCACAGATACACAGGTACATCAAATCCGACGATGCACCGGCAGACATTAAAAACCTGTTCTACACTGTTGACTGAACCGAAACTTCAGATGCCACAAGCAGGCGGCGATTGAAAAATACCGCCTGCAATTGTTTTCGGTGATTCATGCGTCGCTACCAACAGGGCGCGACATGTTTTGACTTACGGGCACCTCTTACGACGAAAGAGGAGGTCAGGATTATGGCGACGAAAATGCTTACTCGTTTAGTCACTTCCATAGCAACCGTTTGTTTGATTGCATTGGGGCAGGTCCCCGCCTTTGCGGCCGAGAAAAAACTTGAGGAGATTACGGTAATGGCGCCGCGAATTACCAGTGAACAACGCACCTCTCCTCCCTATGGTAAAACCATCGTCGCGAATAAAAGCGCAAGGGTGGACATTTCCGATCTCGATATCAGCCGGACTGCGGATATGAACGAGGTCAGGAATCGCGTTGAAGAAGCCGCACAACGTATCTGTAAGCAACTGAGCGACGAACTGCCTTTCGGTCAGCCGGATACACCTGAGTGTGTTCGTCGTGCCGTTTCAGATGCAATGGCTCAGGTGGAAGAGGTTGCGTTACAAAGTTAAAGATTCCAAAACCGGCGAAAAAGGGAGTCAGGCAACAAGCTCATATCTCTCCAGGCTTTTCTAACCTGACTCCTTTATCCCTCTGAAACAGAAAGTACATTGTCAAATGGCTTTATCAGTGCCTAAAATATGCTCCTGGCTGGTCAATACCCACTCTCCATCCGGGAGCTTCTTTTGTTCGCTGTTACTAGCAATTCCGATTGGGCGACATCTTCGTCTTTAACAAAACCTCAACGGTTGCAGTTGACCGTAATCTGAAAGTTGGCGTTCAGTCCGAGCGCTACTCAGTGAATGGTTAAATCGGCAGGTGGCCTTGCCGTGTGTGAAATTACGCTCAGTGCGGTTACCGTGACCAAAATCAGCCCCATGCCAAAAATTTGTGGGCCGGTAAGGCTTTCATCCAGGACCACGACGCCGAACAGTGACGCGGTGACAGGCTCCACCATTGCCACGATTGAGGCCACGGCCGGCGCGGTATGGTTAAGGCCGATGATGTAGAGCACGAACGACAACCCCGCACCAAGCACACCTAACACGGCGAACAGCGGCCAATCCGGTGTATTCAGGGCCGCAACAATTTGATGGCCGTCGGCAGGCCAGATAAGGAGAATGGCAAGTACCGCGAATGCAATGGAGAGAATAGCCTGGGGGCTGCCGTGCGCGGCCGCATACTTGAAACCGAAAATAAATATTGCGTAGGACAAGCCCGCAAGCAGGCCAGCGCCCGCACCGATGTAGGTCAAGCCACTGGCACCGATGTCGTAAATCCGTGTCAGCAATACGATGCCAACCATCACCACTGTAATCGCAGCCCACTTCAGGGCGGTGGGGCTTTCAAGCCTCAGTGCGAATGATACGAGATACACAAACACCGGTGCGCAATACATCAACGTTACGGCAACCGCAACGCTGCCCTGCCCGATGCTAACGAAATAGAATCCAAAGTTTCCCGCCACACCAAGGCCGGCAATTGCCGACCAGAACCATAACCGGCGGTTTGCCAGTCCGCTGCCACGCGGGCGAAGCACCAGCCAGGCGAGGACAAATAGCAGCCCGATCGCGCCCCGGTAGAACGAAACCACGAAGGGATCCCAGCCATCGGCCATGAGAAGCCCACCGATCCCTCCTGATAACCCCCAAAAGAGAGCCGCCATTGCCACCAAAGCCGTACTCGTGCCCACTATTGGACCTCTATTTTTGCATCAATAAATTAAGGGCACCTCTATAAATTG
>DGNJ01000095.1:39375-39522 GCA_002388905.1 Cellvibrionales bacterium UBA4495 | reverse complement strand
TCGGCCACTTCGACAACGAGATTGACACCGCCTACATGCGCGAAAACTGGGAGTGGGAGGAAGTCAAACCCCAGGTGCACATGATCTTCCGGGACAAGGCCAGCCGCGACCACCTGATCCTGCTTTCCGAAGGCCGCCTGGTCAACC
>DGNJ01000095.1:305-39330 GCA_002388905.1 Cellvibrionales bacterium UBA4495 | reverse complement strand
CCAGATGTACCTGTTCGAGCGCCGTTTCGCCGATCTTGAGAACGACCTCAAACCCGGCGCCATCAAGGTGGAAGTGCTGCCCAAGAAACTGGACGAGGAAGTGGCGGCTCATATGGTGCGCGGCTTCGACGGAGTTATCACCCGATTGCGCAAAGAGCAGGCCGAATATATCAATGTCCCGGTGGACGGGCCGTACAAGCCGGAGACGTATCGGTATTGAGTTGGAAAATTAACCCGCCGAGGCTCCAGCGAGTGGTCGGACGTCTGACGCAGCACGTCTGACGCCGTTGGGCTTTGGCTGACAATCTAACTGGTGGAACCTGCGTCCGACGTCAGACCCTATGCTAAAGGCACGTATCGACGAGTAACTCAAATGCCATCGACTTTACCGCTAAGTTTCGAATTCTTCCCCCCCAAAACCCCCAGGGGACGGGAGAAGCTGCTTGCCGCCCGTGACCGACTGGCGGCCCTGGACCCGGACTTTTTTTCGGTGACCTACGGCGCCGGCGGCTCCACCCGGGACAATACCCGGGATATCGTTCTCAGGATCCACGAGGATGGTTATCCGGTGGCGCCTCATCTTTCCTTCGGCGGTGACTCCGAGGAAGAAATACTCGACCTGATAGGCACCTACAAAAACGCCGGCATCCGCCACCTGGTGGCGCTGCGCGGCGACATGCCCTCGGGGGTGGGCATCCGCAAGCTGGTCAACGCCAACGAGCTGGTGGCCCTGGTGCGCCGGCATTTCGGCGACCACTTCCATATCAAGGTGGCGGCCTACCCGGAGATACACCCCGACGCGGAGAGTTACGAACGCGATATCTACTGGCTCCAGCAGAAGTTCGCCGCCGGCGCCGACTGCGCCCTGACCCAGTATTTCTACAGCCCGGACGCCTACTTTTATTACATGGAGCAGTGCCAAAAGCTGGGCATCGACAAGCCGGTCATTCCCGGCATCATGCCCATTATCAACTTCCAGAACCTGGTGCGGTTCTCCGACAATTGCGGCGCCGACATTCCCCGCTGGCTGCGCCAGCGCATGGCGGGCTTCGGCGACGACAGCGAGGGCCTGCTGGCCTTCGGCGAGGAAGTAGTGACGCGCCTGTGCGAGCGACTGCTGGAAGGCGGAGCGCCGGGCTTTCACTTTTACACCATGAACCGGGCGGAACCGACCCTGGCCATCCTGCGCAACCTCGGCATCGGGCGCTGAAACCTTGCGCCTGACCCGGATTTATACCGACCGGCCCCTGGCCTCCCAGGAAGAAATCGAACTGGGGGCGGATGCCGCCCGCCACCTGGTGACGGTCTTGCGGGCCCGACCGGGCGATCCCGTGGTGCTGTTCAATGGCCTGGGAGGCGAGTATCCCGGCGTAATTCGCGCGGCAACACGCAAGTCGGTGGTCGTCCTCACCGGCGATGCCGTGAGCACCGACCGGGAATCGTCCTTCCCCATCGAACTGGGTATCGGGCTTTCCCGGGGCGACCGGTTTGACTGGGTCCTGCAAAAGGCCACGGAACTCGGGGTGACGGCTATCACCCCTCTCTATACCGAACGCACCGAGGTAAAACTGAAGGACAGGCGCGAGGAAAAGAAACAGCGCCACTGGCAGCAGGTGATCATCAGTGCCTGCGAGCAGTGCGGTCGCAATCGCCTGCCACGGCTTCACTCACCGCGCCCTCTCAAGGACTGGCTGACCGTGGACGCGGACTGCCGCCTGGTGCTCTACCACCAGGCGGAACACTCCCTCAGGGAAATCGCCGCCGAGGCGGTGCCGAAGTCTGCAGCACTGCTGATCGGCCCCGAGGGGGGGCTGGCCGGCGATGAAATTCGCGCCGCCCTGGATACCGGCTTTCGCGCCCTGGTGCTGGGTCCCCGCATCATGCGCACGGAAACCGCGCCTGTCAGCGCCATCAGTGTTTTACAGTATCTGTGGGGCGACCTGGGCTGAGGCACCGGCCGTCGTGGGAGCGACTATGCCAGCCGGCTCACACCGCCGCGCCGGGGATCACCCACGCCGTGGAAGTGCCCGCCGTCCCGTTCCACTGCATGGACGCCGCCGAAAAACAGGTTGCGCTCGTGCCAGATGTTGCCATCGGGATAAAGGCCAAGCAGTTGCGCCAGGGTTTCGGCGCTATAGCCGGGTTCTATATCGAGCTGGCCCCGCTCGCAATGGATGCGCGGCACCTCGACCGCGCGCTCCGGGGTCATGGCGAAATCCACCCGGTTGCTGATCACCTGCATCAGGGCGGTGCGGATACGGTTGGAGCCACCGGAGCCGAGTGCCATGCATCTGGCATCGCCCAGGGTCACCAGCGTGGGCGACATCATGGATGTCATGCGCCGGTTTTCCCGCCATTGATGGAAGCCCCCAGGCTGCAGATCCTCCTCTCCCAGCATATTGTTGAGCATGATGCCGGTGCCGGGGATGAGATAGCCGCAACCCTCGCCGTTACTGACAGTCATGGCCGCCTCGTTACCGGTGGCGTCAAGGACGCTGATATGGGTAGTGCCGCGGCTGGCATGAGGCTCACCGCTGATTTCCCGGCGATAGCGCTCGAAGTATTCCTCCTCGAGGAGGCTGTGCAGACGGTCGTGGGGCAACCGGGACATCAACTCCAGCCGCGCCCGGTTTGTGGCGGCCATGACCCGGGCCAGCAGGTCGAGATGCTTCACGGTACCAAAATCAGCGGGCGATAAGTTCCAGGCGGCCAGCAGTTGCAAAGCAAAAGCCATCAGCAAGCCGCCGGATGCGGGCGGCGGGTTGGTATAGAGGCGGGCGCCCCGGTATCGGAAAGAAAGCGGTCGACGTCGTTCGACCCGGTACCCCGCCAGATCGGCCATGCCCACATGGCCGCCGTTCTCGCAAAGGGCAGCGAGCCGGCGGGCAATATCACCCTCGTAGAAAAGCCGGTCGCCTTCCTCCGCCAATGCTTCCAGGGTATCGGCCAGTTCCGGCTGGCACAGGGTATCGCCCTCGCCCACCAGGCCGCCGCCGACGCCGCTGAATTTGGCGGCGGTCTCCGGACGATACCGGTAAATGGGTTCGATCACCCGGAACAGGTAGGCCTGGAGGGCGTTGATCGCCAATCCTTCCCGGGCGAGGCGCCGGGCCGGCGCCACCAGCCGGGACATGGGCAGGGACCCCAGATCCCCGTGGATGGCAAACAGGCCGCGCACGGCGCCCGGTACTGCCGCGGCACCCACGCCGATATGGAACTCCTGGCGGACGGTACCGAAATCCGCCTGAATGGGATGGAACTCCGTTTCCTCCAGCACTCTTTTGCGGGCCGGGGTGTGCACGAAAAAATCATAGACAACCGGCTCCCCGCGAGCGGGCCTCGCCATCAGGTAGCCACCACCGCCCAGGGAGGCCAATACCGGCTCCGCCACGCAGGCGGCAAAATGGGCGGCGACCACCGCATCAAAGGCATTGCCGCCTTCGCGCAGGATTTCAACAGCGGCGCCGGCCGTGGCCTCGTGGCCCGCCGCCACCGCGCCCCGGCTTTGTCCGGTCATCATGGGCTTACCCGTCAAGTGAGTATCCCTGAAGGCTATACATTTTGCCGGTGGTGCGCCAATATTCCGCTCATGGTCCGACGCAACCCGATCCCGCTGTTCCTGATTTTCCTTTTGTCGGCCTGTACCGGCACACCGGAAGGCGTCGAACCTGTCCGGAACTTCGAGGCTGATCGCTATCTGGGCAAGTGGTACGAAATTGCCCGCCTCGATCATAGCTTCGAGGCGGGATTGAGCCGGGTCACCGCCCGGTACAGCCGCCGCGCCGACTGGGGCATCCGGGTCATCAACCGCGGCTACGATGCCGAAGCCGGGGAATGGCGGGAAGCCGAAGGCAGGGCATACTTTACCCGGTCGCCGGACATCGGTGCGCTGAAAGTATCATTTTTCGGGCCCTTCTACGCCGGCTACAACGTGATTGCCCTGGATAAGGACAACTACCAATGGGCGATAGTCTGCGGCTACAACCGGGAATACCTCTGGATCCTGTCCCGAACACCCACGCTGGCGCCCGCGCGCCTGGACGCCTTGCTGGAGAGAGCCCGGGAGCTGGATTTCCCGGTCGACCAGTTGATTTTTGTGGAACACCAACCACCCGCCTAACCATTTTGATCGCCGGCCGTTCGGCGGTGAGCTGATTTCCGCCAAAGAATATTTTTGACACCCCATTGCTTTCCCGACGGACTGGCGCATACTTGCTTTGGAGAACGACCACTTTCTGGTCCGTAAAAATGTATGGACGCCATTAAAAGGTTCCAACTGGTTTTTTTCTCAATCCTCTTGCTGACTTCCTGCTCTAACTTAGAAGAAATGGAAGACTCCTCACCACAACAGATCAGTGAGAAGGTCAAAACCACTCTTGACGAAAGCAGTCCGGGCGATAAAACAGTTCGCGCTCCACCTATTTCCGTTAGAGCCGGTTTTGGCGCGTTTTCAAAAGGCCTTTTGCTGGGCGGCGGAGCCAGTTTTGGCAATTGGTTTCATCTGGAAGCCGTCCGAGACGTATCGGGCATCTGGTCCTGCCAGATCATAGCGTCCCTCCAATACACCAACCTTGGCGGTATCTACCGGCGATATGATAAGGCCGGCATCGAGGGCACGGCACCATTGACATTGGTGACTCTCGACATGAACAAGCAGTTCACCATCAATTCCATCAACATGACCGAAACCCTCTCCGTGGCGCTACAGGAGCCCTTTTTAAGGGAGAGGATCGATACCGGATTCACGCTCGTGATAACTGATGATTCCGGCAACAGAGAGGAATTGGCCGTTCCCGCCAGCTATGTGGCTGGATTTCTATTGGCGCTTGAAGAGTAATTGAGATGACCGCCATTCACTGCATAAAAATTTTAGGCAAATGGTTGGTTAGGGCCGGCATGGTCCTGCCTTTTCTCGTTACGGGCTGTGCGACCGGACCACCAGCCCTTATGGCGGCGCATACACCCCCGGGGGCACTCTACCTGGCGGAAGTGACCGGTGTACCTGAGGGCATGATCACCAGAAACAATATTGTCAACGACACCCGGGTTTATCAGTGGTTACTGTCATCCGGAATAGCCGATGAGGATATCGTTGACGGAAGCCTGGAGAGAGGCAGGATCTACTGCTGTGGCGGCCCCAATGATGGCGGTGGCGCCACGTTCTTTTACAAACCACCGGAAATCTCCGTCAATCCGGGTGATATTATTGAAATTCGGGCTGGCAGTAAGGTGGTGTCAAAACATTCAGCGCAGAATCGCATCAATATTGCGACCCGAAGGATACTGACTTATGAAGAGCGGAAAACAGACACCCTGTGCCGCTGGAACCCCGACAATCCAGCCCTTTGGCAACGGGTTTTATATTGTGACTGGATGTTATCGGAGGGATGGATACAGGAGGATCGCTGGTACAACACCCCCTGGTACACGTCACCCGCCAGGGAGTTAATCAGCGAAGGAGGGAGTTCGGGCTCCCTATGATCAGTCTTGTGTGAAAATCAGCCCGGTTGTCTGCCGGTTTGCCTTTGCGGCCGGACTGGCGTTGTCAGGTTGCACTACAACACAGAATGAGCGACCTGGAGAGGATCACCTGTTTCATGTCCTGATAGAGCGCCGGGAAATCATGTGGTCGGACTGGGATTTCCATATTGACACCAATAACGCATGGTACACCGACGACGGATACGCCGCCCTGCCAATCAGCGAGAACCTGACTATTACCGGAGACTGGTACGATCCGGCTAAGGCGACACGTCGAAAAACCCTGGAGGTGGTTGCCAGCACCGGTATGCTTTTTCCGCCAAACTTCCTGTTTATGGCTGGATTGTGGCCAGACAAACGCTGCCGGGGGACACTTTTTTACACTTTCCGGGCAAAGACAAAATACCGTGTGACCGGTGCGGCCCTAGACGGCGCCATTACCCTGAGTCTGTATCCAGCCGATGACGGACAGGTTCTGGCTAACGCCGTCTGCGAGCCATCGTAAACAGCGGCAGTCATCGATCATTCCCGCCCAAACCGGAAGAGACTTCAGAAAAACAGGCGTGAATAGTACTCCAGCGCCAAGGATACCTTTTACACCGCCGGGGCGCGGATTATCCTGCCGGCAACCACAGCCCGGCATCGCCCGACACGTCGATGCCATCATCTTAAGGGGGTAATACTGACCGGAATCGCCGTCATCCGCACCATGGCATTGATCGGCTCCACGTTATGCTCGCTGCTGATCAGCAGGTTGACGTTAACGCCGGGCTCATGACTCCCCTCCTCACCGGGCAGGCCACCCCATGAATGGGTCATGGATACCACCCCGGGGCGAATGGTTTCGTCGGGTCGGACCACGGCGGGGATTGCCCCGTGTTCGGAGCGGATGGTCACGGTGCTCTCGGGCGTCAGGTTGAGTGCTTCGAGATCCGCGGGATTCATGGCCGCCCAGTTGGTGGGCATGCGCCGGTGCACCGCGGGCACCCACATGGCCGAGCTGTTGTTGATCTCCCGCACCCGTCTTACCTGCAACTGGTGGGTAAAGCCCCCTTCCGTCAGGCGCTGTTCGCGCCCCCCTTCCCGCCATACCGACTGCAGTTCCCCGAAGACGTCGTCGGGCATGACATCGAAACGGCCAGTGGCGTCGGGCGGCGCCGGCTGCACGGTCTGGTTGAGATCGTAGACCTTGCCTTCCGGGTGGCGCTTGATTTCGTCGAGGGGAATCACCGAACCCCGACAACGCAGCTCAAGCAGCTGGTCGGTGGTGGGGGCTGCCTCCATGTCGAGGGCTTCGCCCTTGTATTCCAGCGTCAGGCCCAGGCGTTTGGCCAGTCCCCAGAAAACGTACCAGTCGTCCACCAGCTGCGCCCCCTCCGGCGGTTTGACGATTTCCGGCGTGTATTGCGCCCAGCTCTTGGGGAAGAACGACATATCGTAGATGTACATGGGAATATCGGCCCGCTCGTACTGCAGTCTGGGGGCAAACACATAGTCCGCCAGCCGGGCGGTGGTATCCATGAACGGCTGGATGCTGACCAGCAGGTCCAGGGATTTTAGCGCTTTGACTGTCTTTTCCTGGTCCGGAAACGAGCTGGCCGGATTACCGCCGGCATTGAACAGGGCGCGCACCTGCCCCTCTCCCGGCGTCAGGATTTCGTCCGGCAAGGTCGAGGTCATCCGCTCGCCAAAGAGCTGCCCGGCACCGCGAATACGCCCGGGAGGTACCGCGGCAAAGCCGCGCATCGGCGGCACCACCATGGCGGTGGCCGGCCGGGGCGGCATCAGGATGGCAACATCCTCCACCGGCTCGCCTTCCCGTCGATAGCGCCCGCAAATGACATTGAGCAGTTCAATCAGGTGTTCGTTGAGGTTGGCGTGGGGCGCCATGGAGGGGCCGGTGCCGGAGAATACAGACCCCCGGTCCCCGGTGGCAAAGAGTTCGGCGGCAGCGCGAAGTTCATCGGCATCGACACCTGCGCGACCCGCCACATAGTCGGGGGTGAAGGGCTCCACCGCCTGCCACAGTCGGGCCATACCACCCTCTTCCACATACCGATCAACGAAGGTTTGATCAATCCAGCCTTCGGCGAGAATCATGCGAACCATGCCGGCCACCACGGTGGCATCCTCCCCGGGCCAGGGCTGGATCAACAGGTCGGCAAAGGCGGCGGTTTCGGTGCGCCGGGGATCGATGACAATCAACTTCAGGCCCCGGGCTTTTTCCCGCTTGAGGGTCTTGACCGGATCGGTGGTCAGACAGCCCGCCGTGGAATGGGCGACGAGGGGGTTGGTTCCGATGAGCATCATGACATCGGAACGATCAATGGTGTGCTTGCCGGCGGCCCAGGCGCCGAGCCGCTCGACGGTTACGAATTTGGCGGACTGGTCGATGGTGGCGGTGGAGTAATTCGCGTTGGTGCCCAGCGCCTTACGGAACATTGGCAGCATCATCCAGGCGGTCGACGTCAGATAGGAGTGCCCGCCGGTGTAGAGGGCGATGGCGTCCTTTCCGTGGGCAGCCATGAGGTCGGCCATACGCCCGGCGATCTCATCCAGGGCCACCTCGGTATCAATGGCCCTGTAACTGCCATCCGGCTGACGCTTGACGGTATGGAGCAGCCGGTCCGGATGGTTCTGCATTTCGTCGGCGTAGAGCCCCTTGTAACACAGGTAACCCCGAGACATGGGATTATCCTCATCCGGTCTCACCTTGATCAGGCGGTCATCATCGTCGAGGGTCAATACCGTTCCACAGGCGGACCCGCACATACGGCAGAATGATTTGGCAGTTTTCATTTCGGGCTCCGGTCTATTGTTTTATCGTCACCGACCTGCACCCACTGGACATTGCCGGCAATGGCGCCTGGCTCGTGCTCTCGGATGTCGCCGTTAACATCGTGACACCGACCCCAATCAACGTAATCAGCTTTTGACATGGAAGGCATCCGCGCCCCAGGCCGGGGGAACCTCCGCCAGGGTCAGGATGCCCGGCTCGGCATCGATTACGTAGGGCACCGCATGGACCGCGTGCATGGCGGTGGCCAGGCAGCCCTGGTCGGTGTGGACCTCGCCGTGGATGCCCACGTCCACCCGGGTTCGGATGGACGGCTCGCCTTCGATCTCGATGGTCCAGCCATCGCCCCGGGGCCACTCCGGCGCCAGGTCCGGGTCCATGCGGGTGTAGTGCTGCATGACGATGCGCGGCTCGCCGCCGGATATCACCCGGGACCCGAAATTGATGGCCGCGACCGTGCCCTTGCCGATAAAGCCGGCGGCGACCTGGAGGTCCTTTTCCGCCACCTGAACATGCCGGAATGTCTCGATGCGATCAATGGGCAGGTCCACCGCGTCGGCGACCAGCATGCAGGAGTGGCGCCATACCTGGGCAACGATTTCAGGGTCGCTGAATAGGGGTGTGGAATCGTCCGGCTTGTAGCCAAAGCCCATCAGATCGAACATCTGGAAGGTACTCGGGTATTCGTTATAAAGCAGTGTCTCGAAGCAGTTGAGCAGGTCGATGCGCCGGGACATGCGGGTCAACGTCAGGGCCACATTCTCCGCGATAAAACCGGGCATGACGCCCAGGCCATGGTAAGTGCTTCCGCCGGTGGCACAGGCTTCACGGATACGTCCTTCGAATTCCGGCCCCATGGACTTGGGATAGACAAATTGTGCCGGCGTGGTGATGACGTTTTTACCCGAAGCGAGCAGGGCACAGACATCCTCCAATGCCTGGGGGACATCGTTTTCCGCCCCCGCCAGGAACATCACGCAATCCGCATCCAGGTCGAGAACGGCCTGCCGGTCATTGGTGGCGGTCACCCCTAAGCGGTCGATGCCGCAGATGTCACCCAGGTCCCTGCCGGCCTTGTCGGCGCTGTAAACGAAGGCGCCGACGATCTCATACTCCGGTCGCTCGGCGAGGGCGCGGGCGACCATTTTGCCGGTATGGCCGGTGGCCCATTGAATCACTTTATAGGACATTGTTTTCTCCTCAAAAAGATATTGGCGCTTGCGGGATCAGGCCTCCGGACGGCCATGGACACGCCGCAGGTATTCACGGAACCGTTCCGCTCTCTGGGCCTCGCGACCGCCGCGGTCCAGGTAACGGGTCCCGGCGGGCAGGTACGAGGGCAGGTCGCCGATATCGACGACCTCGGCGGCAACCGCGCCGGAAAAATCCGCTCCGGCCGGAACACACTGCCAGCGCAGCACGAGGCTACCCAGGGAGTTGCCGCTGCCATCGAGCCAGTTGTGCACACCGGGATCCTCGGCGGCGATCACCAGACGAATCCGCCCGTCCCCGTCCGCCAGGGCCTGCCGGTGATTGAAGCTGCTGGTATGGCGGCTGTAATCATAGGAGAGCATCCACATGTCGCATATCTGCACCCCCAGGTAGCGGGCGCCGAGCGGATCGAGGCTGAGCACCAGGGCTTCGCCCTGCCCGAGCCGGTAATAGCCCACCGCCCCTGTCTGTGTGGTCAGACCGCCGCGCCCGGCGGAAGACTCCGGCGCCGGCACGCTGTTGAGCGGACCCGCTTCACACATGCCGTGCTGGACGCGGGTCAGGAAAAATTTTCCAATATCGGTGACCAGGCCCGCCGCTCGCGGCGCCGCCCGCTCGATATCGAAATCGTCCACGGCATCGCCATCCATGCGTTCGATATGCAGCTCGGCGGGGCCCTCGCGCCCCCAGTCACCCAGGGTATCGCGAGCCATCAGGACCCTGGCTCCGGCAATGCACAAATGGTTCCGCCGCGCTTGCGTGGGTGTCGCGTCGACCAGGATCTCGAAGCGGCCGTCGCCGTCCACATCCAGCGTGTCCGGGGTAATGATGCCCCGGACGTCGGCAGCGATACCCTCCCCCACCTGGGCGGGCAGGGAACAGAGGCTGAAATCGGTGGGCGGCCTCCCGTGGAAGCGCCCGGAGATCCTGTAGCTCAGGCCGGGATCGACACTGGCAAAGCGGTAGATATTGTCGGGGTTTTCCTGCCCCATGCGGCTGCCCGGCACCGCCCGGCCCAGCCAGTTGTGGGGCAGGGCGAGTGTCCAGACAAAACCCGGGCTGCGGGGCGTCTCGCTGGCGGCAATCAGGGCGGCGTGAAGGCAGTGTTCGTCGGCGCTTTGCGAGATAAACGCCTCCTGGTCCGCAAGCAGGGCATTGCGGTCGGCCCGGAACAACGCCAGCAGGCGCTCCCGGGCCCGGGCGATTTCCGGCCGCTGATAGATTTCCAGGGCCCGCCGCTCCACCAGGTCCTGTTCCGGCGTGGCCAGAATCGATCCGGGGATATCCTTGTCCCCTGCCGCTATGCGGTCGATGACACTGTCGTCGATCATGGTTAATCCTCTGTTGTCTTGCCTTAACAGTTGCTCCGCCTTACAACTCGAACCGTTCGCAGTAGTCGGCAAACTGCCGGCGCAGCCTGTTCCTGTCGAGACCGAACTTGTCCAGGGAGTATTCGAACTTGCCGTGACGATCGGCGCGCCAGGCGGGATCGTTGACCCGCTCGCGGATTCGCCGCTCGTACTCCCGGGTGAAGGTGACACCACTCTTTTCGTAAATGGGCGCGAGCACGGCCGTGGGGTCGGCGACGAAGTCCCGGAAGCGGATATGGTGTACCCGGGGGTCGTCAATGGTGGGCTGGGCCATAAAATGCTCCATGCCCGCCTTTAGCTGCTCCACCAGTTGCTGGGGATCGACGCGGTAAAGCTCGCCGTTGAAAGGCTTGTATTGCCTTTCCAGCAGTTCCAGCAGCGAGGCGATGTATTCCTCGGGCGGGCGGTGCATCCAGAAACAGACGGCATCGGGGTAGACGTCCAGCAGGGCCGGCATCAGGTACTGGTGAATAATGCCCTTGCCCACCCAGCGACGCGTGGGCATTTGCCATTGCAACTGCTTGAGCATGGTTTTATGGAACTGGAGGGCCTGGACCGGGTCCGGCGGCGGCACCGCCTGGGGCAGGGTGGGCACTTTCAGAAAATGCAGGGGATAGGCCATATTGAAATCGATGGAATAGAGGAACTCGTCCTCCGCCTCAGTGTAGCCCCCCTGATCGAAATAGGGGTGGGCCGGCCACAGGCCCGGGGATTTATCGAGCAGGAAATCGATGAACTGTTGCGCTTCCCGGTGGGCGGCGGCATCCGCCTCCGGGTCCAGGCCGGGGGGCGGCGTGGGGTTACGGGTATCCCAGTAGCAGGGGGTGCGGTGGCCTTCATCCAGGGTCAGGATTGACTGGGCGAAGGTGGTGCCGGCCCTGGCATTGCCGATCACGAAAAAAGGCTGCTCGATGGTCTCTTCGAGAATTTCGGGATGCTCTTCCCAGTCCCGGGCCAGTTTCAGGCGAATCCGCACCAGGCGCTTGACCTCGTTCACGGCGTCGGGATACGCAGGCTCGGGAATACTGCCGAATTCGTTGAACAGCCCGATCAGGTAATGGAAGCGCGCTTCCAGGTCCTCATCCAGGTACCGCTCGAGTCCCGTTTCCCGGGCAGTGTCGTGAAGAAGACTCCCGGCATCCAGTCGATAGTGTTTCATGGTCGCTTCGCTTCCTTTCTCATTACACAGGTTATTGATCATGGTTCCCACCGCCGAAACTTGCGGTCCCAGTCCACGTCGTCGAGGTTCACCAGTTCCGTGCGCGGGTCGGGAGGCCGGACACCGCCGGTCCAGGCACGCATGATCATATTGCCCTGGGCGTGGCCGGTGGCGTCGAGCCAGTTGGCGACTCCCGGATCCCGGTTGGCGATCACCAGGGTGTAACTGCCGTCGTCATTGCGCCGGCAGATATGGTTATTGGTGTGAATACGGAAATTCACATAGTCCATGGATTCGAACCAGAAATTGAAAAGCGCCAGGTTCCAGAGCTTGTCGTCGGGAAACGCCGGAAGGTGGACCAGCAGTGCCTGGTCCCGGTCGAGCCGCCAGGACGAAATATAGAAAAACGCGCTGGGATCGCCGCCTCCCTCGGCAATGAATGCCGGGTCGGTCATGGGCAGGGTGTTCATCCACCGCGTGAAGTCCCGTGACCAGCCGTGCATCATGCGCCCGGTGTTGCAGAAAAAATCCTCCGCCCCCTGGAGCTTGTCGAGCATGGCGTCCACCGACAGCGCCGCCGGCCGGGCGTTTTTCGACAGCAGCCGGATGCCGGCCGACACCTCCTGCTCCGCACTGCGGTCGCGGAAAGTCTGGCGCAGCAGTATCTGGTTGGCGCCGGTGGGAAGCGGCAGCCAGTTCCCGTCCCGGGGCTCGCCGCCCAGGATGACGGTGAAGTTGCCGTCGGCGTCGAATTCGAGATCCTTATCCTCGAGCCTGCCCAGCAATTCATACTGGCTGTCGGTGCCCGAACGGAACAGGTTGAAACTGAATTGCCAGATGGTGCCCCGGTTGCCGGTAATCGCGTAAATCTCTCCCGGCTGCACCGGGCACGCCGAATAGAGGTTGTCCGGGTTATCGCCGCCGTATCCGGAACGCTCGTCGCACATCTTGAAAAGGACCGGGTCCAGGGGGTCGGCGAACTCAATGTATTTTTCGAAACTCCCCCGGAGCAGGCGCGTCAGGTAGCGCAGTCCCTCGGCACGATTGACGTCGTCCAGTTCCTCCGCCGAAGAGAGGATGTCGGTGCCGGCATCCCTGATGCTGTCGCAAAAGGCCCGCCAGCGCCTGGCCACGTCGGCCGTGATTTCTTCGCTCATGCTCTTCCCCCCATTGTTTTCCCGTGGCCCGCTCGATTGTCGATGTTATAGGACCGACTGCCGCGGCTACCGCTTCAGGCCCACTTTACGAGTCTGGACGACCAGTCGACACTGTCGAGTTGCACCAGCTCGACCTGTGGCGCAACCACCTCCTCCGGCCTTGTCCAGCGAAACATCATATTGCCCCAGGGATGCCCGCAGGTATTGAGCCAGTTGGGCACGCCGGGATCCTCCATGGCCACCACTATGGTCAGGCTGCCGTCGGAATTGAGCGCCGCTGTGTGTTTGTTAAGAATGACCCTGGCCTTGTGGTAATCCAGCGACTCCAGCCAGTAGTTGTGCAGGCACAGGCTCCAGGCATCGCAGGCCGGCACCCGGGGTAAATGCACCAGCAGGGCCTGCCCGGGCTCCACATGAAACGACGACCAGAAATAAGCGTAGTTGGGGTCGGCACCCATGGAGGCCATATAGTCGGGATCCGCCTCCGGCAGTTCATTGACGCACTTCATGAGGTTCGAGGTAAGATCGATAAAGGTCTCGCCGGTGCGGGAAAAGAACCCCCGCGCCTTGCGGAAATTCTCCACCACCGTATCAACGTCCAGGGCGCCGGTACCCGCCGACGGCGTGGTGCAGCGCATGCTGGCCTCCACCTCCTTTTCCCTGGCGCGGTCGTTGAAGGTCTGACGGATCATGAAGGCGTTGGAATCCGGCGTCATCTTCAGCCAGTTGCCCTCCCGGGGCTCTGTACCGAGCGTCAGGGTAAAATTACCGTTTTCGTCGAAAGCGATATCGCTGTCGTTGATAAAGCCGGTAATGGCCGCCTTGCCATCAACCCCCATGGCCATGGTGGAAATATTGAAATAATTCACCGTGCCCCGGTTCCCGGTCAGCTCGTACTCCCGGTCACCGCTGATGGCGGCCATGTTGTAGATACTGTCCGGATTGTCGAATCCCCACTTTATTTTTTCGTGATAGATTTTGTAGATGACGGGATCTTCCGGATCGCCGTACTCGACGAACTTTTCCACACCCCCGCGCATCAACCTGCCCAGATAGCGCAAGCCGTCGGCCCGGGTGACCGGGTCCATGTCACTGCCCGCCTCGAGGATGCTGCGCCCCGAGGTCTTGAGCTGGTCGCAAAAGGCCTCCCATTCACGGATGGTGGGGTCCGGTTTTTCTTTGGCGTTCATGGTTACCTCGCAAATTCGTTATCGTCGTTCTTGATGCCCTGCATTAACCCGAAGGCCTCATACCGGGGTAAGGTTTCCGGGACACGCCGTGAACACATCCCTGTAGGCTTGCCGGCGAGGTCCCTCTCGCCGACAGTCCCGGAAACCTTACCCCGGCACGAGTCTTTATGCCCTAGTAAAGTTAAAGTTCATTGGGCACGGAAAAATAATCCTGATACTTCTTATAAACCTCCCGTTCGTACTCGATCACTTCCCGGGGAGGATGCTCGTATTCGTGCCGGCCGTATTGCCCCTGGGGTTTCTCGGCGAGGAACTGCCGCATTCGCTGTTCGACGTCCGCGGTCAGGTCCAGGCCCAGTTGCGTATAGATTTTTCGCACGGCGGCCATGGGGTCGGTCATGAAGTCATCGTACTGGGAATTGCAGACATGGTCCGCCTTCAGGGTGCCATCCTCAATCATGTCGATAATATCGTCCCAGGGTTGGGCGCGGGACTGGGGGGAGTCGATCAGCCAGTTTTTCATGGTGCCGTCGCCCCAGGGCTCGTCGGTACGCCACCAGTAGAGGCTCGCCTGCAGGCTCAGCCCCGAATCGGCGCAGACGACGGGATCGCGATGGGTGAAGATGATGCGGGCATCCGGGTAGACCTCCAGCAGTTCGCGCAAATAGGGCAGGTGGGAGGGCCCCTTGAGCAACCAGCGATCGCCCTTGCACCGCCACTGCAAAAGCTTCAGGAACTTCTTTTGCCACTCGAAGCTGTAATCCATGCTCCGGGCTTCCAGGTAGCGGGCATAGGTGGGGACCTGAAAGGCGATGGGATAGACTTCGCTGAGGAAGGTAAAATAGTTCAGTTCCAGGCTTTCCACCGGCAGGCTGCCCGCCGATTTGTGCATGGCGCTGAGTTCGGGAATCATGTTCTCGTTGAATTCGTTCACTTTGTCGGCCCGGGCAATGCGCGGGTCATGGTCATAGGTCGACGATTCCGGCGGCGGGAAGGGGAACAGCGACTCCCACTTGAGAGGCACCCGAAACCGCGGGTCCAGGGACAGGACTTCGTAGAGAATAGTGGTCCCCGAGCGCCCGTAGCCGGTGATAAAAATCGGCTGGTCGATTTTTTCGTCGAGAATTTCCGGTGCCCGTTTCAGCCAGTCGACAAGCCCGAAGCGGATTTCCAGGTAGCGCACGAATTCCGAGCGGGTCAGTATCCGGCCCGCGAAATGCAGGTTCGCCTCTTCCTCGATGGATCGGGCCAGCACCCGAAAGTGCTCCGCCCCCGTATCGTCGCCGAAATCCCCGAGTCCGGTGTTTTTAACTGCCTGGGCGATTAGCGACTCGCTGTCCAGGGGCACAACGCTGGCCATGTCGAGTTTGGCACCCTGCTCGTTGAGGGTTTGCACCCATTGCGGCCTCGGCGTCGGTGTCCAGTGTTCCTTGCGTTGATAGGTGTTTACTGTCATGGCATTTCCGTGGTTGTTGTTATCGATTCCCCAAACGCCCGGCTGGTGTCATGTCCACAAATAACTTTGTATTGGTACGGTGAGTTGGTGCCGCTGTGCGGGACCGTCGGCCGCAGGGACGTATTCACGGCCTGTCCCGCCCAGGGGTGCCGACTCGCACTCCGTAAAGTTATCAATGGGACGGCACACCAGCCGTGCGTATTCTTTTGTGCCCGGCCGGGACACGTCTTCAGGTCTCAAGGATCGGCTCCACTTTCTTGAACAACAGGTGATCCGCCGGCGCGTCGGGGCCGGCGAACACCAGGCACTGGCGCAGCAGACGGCGATGGAAGAGCCGGACCAGGGTGGCATCGTGCTCCGGCCCCGCCTGCAGGACAAAATCCTTCAGGGCCCTGTCCGCCTCCTCCAGGTTGCCCGGCCGGTGCCCAAGTACCTGGCCGATCTCGTCAAGATCCTCCGCTTCCGCCCAGCGCCCGTAATGGGCCTGGTTGCGCAGGCTCTCGGGAATGGCCGCCAGGGTGCTGCGCTGCCAGTCGGCAAACTGTTCGGAGGTGGGCAGACGGTTGATCTCGAAGATCAGTTTGTCCAGGGCCATATCCTCCAGGGGCGTAACATGGGCCTCGGGCAGGTCTATCTCGTCGAGCTCCACACCGACGATCTCCGCCATCGCCTCGGCGCAGCGGCGCCCGATAAAGGCCACCTGCATGGCGCTCTCCACCCAGTCGCCGCCCGGCGAAAGATCCGCCAGGGCGAACAGCGGCCCGAAATAGCCCACCGCCAGAAAGGCCACGGTGTGGTAGGCGATTACCGGCAGGTCCAGTTCCTCACCCATGGCATTGGCATAGTGGCGGAACAGCGCGGGTACATCGCCCATGTTCTCCACCGGGTGACGGCCCCGGAAACAGGCAAGGTCGTGGAAATTGTCGCCCAGATGCCCTATTTCCACGTCGAGCACGGCGGTTACCTTCTCGCCGTCGTTGAGGAACTGCCCGCAGTCGCCGGTCACGAAGGTGCAGCGGGTGCGGTGCTCCGGAACATTGCGGCGCAGCCAGGCCATGCAGAACTCCATGAAGGGATCGACGATCTCCTGATCCCGGCACATGCGGTGGAAACGCTCCACATGATTGAGCGCCACTTGCCGGGCACCCTCGGGCCGCTGGCAACCGGCCTTCTCGAACTGTTCCGCGGGGATCTTGTGCATCCGGGCCAGGATTTCCATGTACTCGAGGCTGGCGGCCCAGCGCTCCGGACTCATGGTGGAGGCGCTCTCGATGGCTTCCATCACCAGGCCGGGATCGCGCCCGCCCTCGATCCAGTCCATCACGAAAGCTTCCGGATAGTCGCACATGCCGTAAACATGGGGTACCGGGATGCCGTTGGCCTCGAGCACTTCCATCATGCGCATCTCGTGCACCAGCGGGTAGGGAATGCAATCCCAGGCGCGAACACCCTTGACCAGCACTTGCCGGCTGCCCCCGTCCTTTTCAAGGTCGACACGCCACACGGGGCGCCAGCGCCGCTGGCGGTGAATGCCGGTGACCTTGCCGCCGATATGGCCTTCAATCCACTCTGTGATGCCCTGTCGCTCTTTGGCGTCCTGTGCCGCCTGATCGGCGGTCCCGGTCGGTGAGGTGCTGTTCATGATTATCGTTGTCTCCGTAGGGTCATTGATAAAAGGTTAATCCGCGGAAGCGATGGCCACGGGGATGGCGCCCATGCGCGGCTGGCCGAATATCGGGTCCAGGTCGCCGCCGGCATCCAGCAGCCGGGCCGTGCAGGCACCCTCCCGGGAAGGCCGCTCCTCCTCGTCGGGATTGAGGCCGTAGCAGTGGGACATGGACAGGGTGCCCGGCCGCAGCCTGGCCTCGCCCCGGGCGATACCGACCACCTCCCCGTGGCGGGAGCGAATGCGGATGGTTTCGCCGTCGCTGACGCCGAACTTCTCCAGGTCGCCCGGGTTCAGGAAGGCGGGGTTGTAGGGGCGCTTGCCGCCCAGCCTGGGGTTGGTGCGGCCTATGGAATTGAGCACTTCGTTGGTTCGCCGGGGCGTGAGCAGCAGGGGGTACTCCCCGTCCGGCTGGGGCAGGTCGCCGCGCTTTTCGTAGACCCGGGCCAACTCCGACAGCATGGTGGCATCGGCCAGCTCCAGCCGGGCATCGCAATCCGGGTCCCGGGGCAGCACGGTGTGGTCCAGGTCGTCGTAAATCCTGCCGTGGGGATGTTTCTTGACCTCCGCCAGGGGCACACGGGATCCGGTGCACATGGCCTCGTACAGTGCCTCGGTTGTGGGCCGGCGGTCCATGTCCAGGGGCACCGTTTCGGGCAGTTTGTCCCAGTGCTCGCCGGCGCCGGCGGCGTTGGCGTACATCACCAGTTCGCTGTCCAGGTGTTTCGCCAGTTCGTAGAAGAACTGCCACATTTCGATAACGTCCGAGCCTGCGGGGGGCTCGACCGCCGCCGGGGCATACATGGCATAGGGCCACTCAAAGCCCTGGGTCCAGAGTCCGTAGTACTTGGAGGCCTCGGTGAACTGGGTGACCGCCGGCGTTTCCAGTCCCATGTAGTCGGGAATCACGTAGTGGGCGAGCCGGGCGGTGTTGGACATCTCCACGTCCAGGGACACCAGCAGATCCAGTTCCCGAAACGCCTTCAGGGTCCGGTCCTGGTCGGGCAGGGAGACCATGGGGTTGCTGCCCGCGCAGATCAGGGCGCGGACCTGCCCCCTGCCCGGCGTGAGGATCTCGTCGGCCAGCGTGCCGGTGGCACCGCCCATAATGGTTGCCGGCAGACCGTGCAGGCGGCCAGGCCGGCTCTCGTCCCAGGGCTTGTAGGGGGCCATGGGCTGGGCCCGGGGCTGGTAATCGGGCAGCAGGACATGGGGCTGGCCGTTCTGTTCGCCCGCCCGGACCCAGCCGCCGCAGAGCGTGTTGAGACACAGGGCCAGGTATTCCAGAAGGGTTCCATGAAGAGCGAAGTGGGGCCCGGTGCCGGTGACCACGCAGCCCCGGCCGCCGGCGAAAGTGCGGGCGGCTTCGATGATCCGCTCGGCCGGGACGCCGGCCACCGATGCCACATGGGCGGGGGTAAAGGGGGCAACGGCTTCCGTCAGTTCCTCGAGACCCCGGGCGTTCTCGGCGACGAATGCCCGATCGTACAGCCCCTCGGTGAGAATGACGTGCAGAAAACCCGCNNGGGTGGGATCCTGGCCCGGCTGGGCCGCCAGGTGCATATGGGCGTGGCGGGCCGACTCCGTCTCCCGGGGATCGACCACGATCAGCTTCATGCCATTCCTGACCGCTTCCTTGATCACCTGGCCCGGGTTCTGACCCAGTCCCATTTTGGATATCACCGGATTGGCGCCCACCAGTACCCAGGTTTCGGCCTTGTGGAAGGGCTGCGGACCGGCAATCCAGCGCCCGTGCAGGGCCTGGGCAATCACCTTGCCGGGCTGGTCGATGGTCTGCACGGAGAAGAACCGCTCCATGCCCGCGCCGATGGCCTGCAGGAAAGCCATGGCCATATTGATATTGAGGGGATTGTTGACGCCGCCGTTACCCGGGTAGACCGCCACCGCCTCCGGGCCGTGCTCGTCGATAATGGTCCTGAGCTTGTCGGCCACTTCCCCGATGGCCCGTTCGGTGGGGATGGGCTCGAAGGTGCCGTCGACACGTCGCTTCCGACTGTGGAGGAGCCTGTCCGGATGGTTGTGCGCCTCGGGCAGCGCCCGGCCCTTGGGGCAGGTATAGCCCTTGTAAAGCGGCGACTGGCGGTCCCCGACCACTTTCACCGCCCGGCCGTTCTCCACCGTCACCTCGACGGGGCAGTACGCCAGGCAGGTTTTGCACATACTTAAACGGTTCTCGGACATATCGGTTTCACTGTAATGATTATGGGGTGCGGCCCGAATGCGACACGATTATTCTGGCAGCTCCTGAGTGGCTTCCTGGGTCGGCTTTCTTATCCATGGTACGAAAAAAGCCATCTCCCGCTACCGCGACAGAGCATGATAAGCCATCCAGCTTATCGCAAATTCTCAATCGGCCTCAATACCCTGGGCCGGAAAGGAACCGGGTTTGGGGTTTTCAGCCACGCTGATGGAGAAATGCCCGAATCGTGTCAGCCGTCAGATCCACAATGCGTTGCCGGGCTTCGGGTGCGATCCAGGCATTATGGGGGGTGACTATCAGGTTGAGTGGCTCGGGCAGGGCATCCAGCAAGGGGTGTCCCCGCCGGGGCGGCTCTTCCGGGAGGACATCCACGGCCAGGCCGCCAAGACGCCCTTCCCTGAGGGCGGCGAGGGCTGCTTCTTCGTCGACGATGCCGCCGCGGGCACAGTTGATCAGTAACGCGCCGGGTTGGAACCGGTCGAGCAGGCTTTCGTTCACCAGATGGCGGGTGGCTTCGGTGAGGGGACAGTGCAGGCTGAGTACGTCCGCATTCCGGGCCAGTTCGTTGAGGGAAGGCCGCGGGTCACCTCGCTCATTGCCGGGCCGGGCGGCGTAGTCCACCTCCATGCCCAGGCCCTGCGCCAGGCTGCCCACCCGGGCGCCGATGGTCCCCTGCCCGACAACCACCAGGCGCTTGCCTTCGAGCTGCATGGTACGGTGATCCAGGAGGCAGAAGATATCCGCGTTCTGCCAAGCCCCGGCGGCGACATCCCGCTGATAACAGGGCAACCGGGCGGCCAGTGCCAGCATCAGCATGAGGGTGTGCTGGGCGACACTGGCGGTTCCGTAGCCGGTGACGTTGGCCACCCGTATGCCCATCCGTTGCGCCGCGCGCCGGTCGATATTGTTGGTGCCGGTGGCCAGCACACAGATCAATTCCAACCCGGGCAGGGCGGACAGAGCGGCTTCATCCAGCACTACCTTATTGACCAGCGCTATCCGCGCGCCGCCAAGACGCTCCACCGCCTGGGTGGCGCTACTGTTGGAGTAGACCGCAAGGTTTCCGACGGCCTCCCGAATCGTCGAGAGGTCGATGTCGTCTCCCAGGGTCGCCGCATCCAGAATCACTGCTCGCATACCGGCCTCCGGAATTTCCGGGTCGCGCAAAGGGGGGACATGCGGCAGGCATCCCCCGGTTAAATCCCGCCGGCAGAACGCACCGCATCAACGGCCATTATAGTGCCGGGATGATCGGCTGGCACCGCGCCCGGGACTTTAACGCTACGCGATCAGTGGCACGGCGTCCCGGTGCCGGGAGCGCGGCGTGGTCAACCAGGAACCTGCCTTCGAGGGATCTGCCTTGAGGTCCGGGAACCGCTTCACCGCCACGGCCACCAGCTTGGGGATTACCATGCGGGAGATGGAGTTGCCGACACAGACATGCGTCCCCTTGCCGAAGGCCAGGTGCTGCATCTTTTCCCGGTCGATATTGAATTCCGTCGGGTTGTCGTATTGATCCGGATCCCGGTTGGCCACCGAGATCATGGTATAAACCGGCATCCCCTTGTTGATCACCTGGTCGCCGATTTTCGTATCCTCCGTGCAGAAGCGCATGACCAGGGTCACCGGCGCATCGATGCGGAACGTCTCTTCCACAAACGGCTTGGCCAGTGATTCATCCTGGCGGATCCGCTCGGCAATATCCGGGTTTGCCGCGAGGTAATGCAGGGCGGAAGCCGACATGGCGCTGACCGTGGGAACCCCGCCGGTAAACAGTACGCAGACCATCGCCATCATTTCGGCGTCGGAGAGATCACCGCTCTCGGAGGCCGCGGCAATCAGGCCCAGCACATTCTTCTTCCCGCCTTCCCTGGCCTCGTTCAGCAACCGGCGGCAGACTTGTTCGCCCTTTGCCCAGGCCGCCAGGTATTCCGGGGGCTTCGGGTCGCCGGGCTTCAAATCGTCGAGCATATAGAAAGTCGAGGCGAATTCGAAAAAGATGCCCTGGTCTTCCGGGGGGATTCCCAGGAATTCATCGAACAGCACCCTGACCGCCAGCGGGTTGGCCACTTCCTTGAAGCCGTCAAAAGCCTGCCCCCGCTCGATCGGCGTCAGCAACTGATCAATGATCCGATCCGTCGCCTCGGACAACTGCCGGACCCGGCCCGGCGAGAACGCCGGATTCACCACACGACGGCGGCGATCGTGCTCGGGGGGATCCGAGTAGTTCATCACCGGCTGGCCGTTGAAAAAATCCACGCGCTGCATACCCGGCAGGTTGGGCGGCTTGACGCTGGAAAAGCGCTGCCAGTCACCCAGCACCTCGAGGCACTGGTCGAATTTGGCCACATAGGCGGAAGGAACATCGCCCTCCATGACCATAAAGCCAGGCGAATGATTCAGTAGCTGCTTATGATAAGCGGCTGGGTCCGAGCGAAACTCCGTGGAAAAAGGATCGAACTTGACAAAATCCTGCTGGTTTTGGGCTTCGGCGCTCATTCTGGGACCTCCTGGAAACTCTTCATATAAAAATTTTTTCTGATCAGCGAATAGTTCACCTGTCGCATAGTTGCATTATAGAAACATATGCAACTTTTTATATGTTGATGCAAATCAATACCCGGTCATTCCTGGGGCGCCCCCACGCTCAGGAGAGGCGATTGCGGAAGTCGGCGTAACCGAACTCCCGGATTACTTCCACCTCGCCGGTACGGGAATCCCACAGGGCGATGGCGGGCAGGCCCACGCCGTTGAAAGTACTGGTCTTGACCATGGTGTAATGGGCCATGTCGTCGAACATCAGGCGCCGGCCCGGAAGGAGGGGCTCGGTAAAGCTGTAGTCGCCGATTACGTCACCGGCCAGGCAGGTCATGCCGCCCAGCCGATAGGTATGGGCCTGTTCGCCGGGTTCCCCGGCACCGAAGATATCGGGCCGGTAGGGCATTTCCAGGGTATCGGGCATATGGCAGGTGGCCGAGGTGTCGAGAATCGCCTGGTGCACACTGCTGAACGGGGTGTCGAGCACTTCCGCCACCAGCACGCCGGTGTGGATCGCCACCGCCTCGCCGGGCTCCAGGTAAACCTGCACGCCATAACGGGAAGCGAAGGAACGGACAGCGTCGATCAGTCGCTCCACCTGGTAGTCGGGTCGGGTGATATGGTGGCCGCCGCCAAAATTCACCCACTCCATGCGCGCCAGGTAGTCCGCGAATTTTTCCTCCACCGCTTTCAGGGTTCTCTCCAGCGGCGGGAAATCCTGCTCACAGAGCGTGTGGAAATGCAGGCCGGTAATGCCGTCGAGAAAGTCGCTGCCCTCGTGCCGCTGGAATTCCGAAAGGGGGATGCCCAGCCGCGAGCCCGGCGCGCAGGGGTCGTAAAGGGGCACTGTGCCCTCCGAATGCTCCGGGTTGATGCGCAGGCCGAAGTGCAGTTCGGGACGGCGCGCTTTTGCCTCTCGGGCCAACGGCCGGAAACGCAACCATTGCTCGATGGAGTTGAACACCAGGTGGTCAGCAAACGCCAGAAGCCGACGCAAATCCGCCTCACTGTAAGCAGCGGAAAAGACATGCACCTCGCCGCCGTATTCCTCATGCCCCAGCCGGGCCTCATGCAAACCGCTGGCACAGGTGCCGGACAGGTACCGGCCCGTGAGAGGCCCGAGCCGCCAGAGGGAAAACGCCTTCAGGGCCGCCAGTATTTTCGCACCGCTGGCCTCCTGCACCCGGTTGAGGGTTTTCAGGTTTTCCTCCACCGCGGCGACATCCACCACAAAACACGGAGAAGGGACACGGGCGGGGTCAAAATTTTGAAAACTGATTGCTTTCAAACGGAAACCTCTGCTGTCGATTGGATGGAAGCCATTGTCCTCTCCGTGGACAACCTCTCCCTGCAATAGCGCCGCCATTATAGACGGCTCATTGCGCCGCTAAAGCAAATAGCAGTTAGCCACAAATAGATTTGGGCCGCGGTCGCTAAAGGCGTAAAATTCGCGGCCTGAATCGTCAGCACCCCAAACGGATCGCCACCATGATTGAAAAGTCACCCCTGGACCCCGCAACCATCAAAAGCTGGATGCACAACGCCGGCGTCGATCACTACCTGTGCGGGCAGTGCCACGGCCTGCACCTGAGTGAACTCCAGGGTCTGGAGGGCGTGGTGGAAAGCCGCCTGCTGGTGGAGGAGTGGGGCCTGCTGATCAGCACCGAGTACCTTATCCGTCCCACGGCCCTGTTGCCCATTGCGGCGGACCTTGGCCACCTGAACGCAAACTACCCGATCCTCAAGTTGTTTCCGGACGTGGTCGACGATGCCATGCCGCAACTGATCGCCGGTGCCACCTTCCTGACCGGCGCCGGCATGACCGAGGCCCAGTTCGCCCTCTTCACCGCCACCGCCCAGGAAGCCATGACCCAGCTCGCCGGCGAGCTCAAGCAGCTCGATTTCCTGCTACCCGACGAGGAAGGGGAGAAAGCCCCGGCAGGGCATCGCTATCACTAGCCAAAGCGCTACATAGTGAGCGCCCACTTCCCCGCCTGAGGATGCTGGTTAAAGCAAATTGAACCCAGGATCCTCAATCACTGTCCAGGGCAGCCCGTGTTTGTTCATGTCCTCCATGAAGGGATCCGGGTCCATCTGCTCCATATTCCAGACCCCCGGCCGCCGCCATTTCCCCTCCAGTATCAGCTTGGCACCGATCATGGCGGGAACGCCGGTGGTGTAGGAAATGGCCTGGGACTTCACCTCCTGATAACAGTCCTGATGATCCTTGATATTGTAGACATAGGCGGTTTTCTCTTTGCCGTCCTTGACGCCGGTGACCACGCAGCCGATGCAGGTTTTTCCCCGGGTGCGGGGTCCCAGGGTGGCGGGGTCCGGCAGCAGGGCTTTCAGAAACTGGATAGGGACAATCTCCCGGCCCTCGAATGCCACCGGCTCGATACCGGTCATGCCCACGTTCTGCAGCACTTCGAGGTGTTTCAGGTAACTGTCGCCGAAACTCATCCAGAACTGGGCCTTCTTGAGACTGGGGAAGTTCTGGGCCAGGGATTCCAGTTCCTCGTGATACATGCGGTAGATATTGTATGTGCCCACGCCCTCCGGACAGGCGAAGGATTGCCTTGTGGACATGGCCGGGGTGGCAACAAACCGGCCGTCTTCCCAATGCCGGCATTCGGCGGTGACTTCCCGGATATTGATCTCCGGATTGAAATTGGTCGCAAAGGGATAGCCGTGCTCGCCGCCATTGACGTCGATGATATCGAGGGTATGGATCTCGTCGAAATAGTGCCTGGCCAGGTAGGCGGTAAAGACGTTGGTGGCGCCGGGATCGAAGCCGGAACCAAGAAGGGCCGTGAGACCGGCTTTTTCAAACTTCTCCCGGTAGGCCCACTGCCAACTGTATTCGAACCTGGCGGTATCCGGCGGTTCGTAGTTGGCGGTATCCAGGTAATGGACGCCGGCATTGAGGCAGGCGTCCATGATGTGCAGGTCCTGGTAGGGCAGAGCCACGTTGATCACCAGATCAGGCTTCTCCGAGGCGAGAAAGGCGGAGAGTTCGGGTACATTGTCGGCATCGATGGGCGCGGTACGAATGGCCCTGGGCACCTGCTCGGCGATGGCACGGCACTTGGATTCGGTGCGGCTGGCCAGCACGATCTCCTGAAAGACATCCGGCAACTGGGCGCACTTGTGGGTGACCACGCCGCCGACACCGCCGGCGCCGATAATGACCACTTTGGACATGGTTAAGCTCCCGCTCGGGTTTAGGATTTAGCGTTCGAAGTAAGTGTAGCCGCGCAGGCTCTCGTTGAAAGCGCCGAGCATCTTCTGGCGTTCGGCCACCGAGATCCGGCCGTCGCGGACCGCGTCCTCCGCCGTCTCCCGGAAGCGCCGGAACAGGTAATCCGGCTCGTATTCCACATAGCTGAGCACATCGGCAATGGTATCGCCGTGCAGTTCGTGGACGAAATCGAAGTTGCCGTCACCATTGATGCGGACACTGGCAACATTGGTATCGCCGAACAGATTGTGCAGGTCCCCCAGGGTCTCCTGATACGCACCGACGAGGAAGACCGCCAGCAGATACTCCCGGTCTTTCTCGAGAGGATGCAGCAGCAGGGTGCGCTTCTCACCTTCCGGGTGGGCGAACCGGTCGATTTTACCGTCGCAATCGCAGGTCAGATCGGCGATCACCGCCTCCCGGGTGGGACGTTCATTGAGCCGGTGAATGGGCATCACCGGGAAGCTCTGGCCGATGGCCCAGAAATCCGGCAGGGACTGGAAGACGCTGAAATTGCCGTAGTAGATATCCGCCAGTTGCTCGGTGAGATTCTCGAGGCGAACCGGCACCCGATCCAGCTCGGGGATCAATCTGGAAATTTTCTGGAGTACCGCCAGGCACAGGTTTTCCCCCACGGAGCGCATGCGCAGGTTGACCTCGCCCCGGCGAAAGTGTTCGCGCAGGGATTCCCGGTAATAGACGGCGTCGTTGTAGCACTCCTGGAGGTTTTTCAGGGAGATGTTGTCGAATAGCGCGGCCAGGTTGCGAACCTGCTCGGGTGCACCCTCCGGCAGCTTTTCCGGCAGGCTGACCGGCTCGAAATCGCTGACGTTGAGAATGTTGAAAAGCAGCACCGAGGTGTAGGCCACGGTGGCCCGACCCGACTCGGTGATGATGGTCGGGTGGGGGACCTGTTCCGGATCGAGGCACTCCTGAATGGCCTCCACCACGTCGACGCAGTATTCCTCCAGGGTGTAGTTGCGACTCTGCATGCTGCCGCCCCGGGAGCCGTCGTAATCCACCGCCAGGCCCCCGCCCAGGTCCAGGTATCCCAGGGGCGCCCCTTCCTCGATCAGGTCGATGTAGTAGCGGCAGGCCTCGAGAATGCCGGCCCGGATATTCTGGATATTGGGAATCTGGGAGCCCAGGTGGAAGTGCAACAGGCGCAGGCAGTGGAGCATGCCCGCGCCCTTGAGCCGGTCCACCGCCTCGATCAGTTGCTGGGTGTTAAGGCCGAACAGGCTGCGGTCGCCGCTGTCCTCGCTCCAGTGACCGTCCACCTTGGTGCCCAGTTTCAGGCGCACGCCTATCAGGGGCTCCACATCCAGCAGCTGGCTGCGCTCGATGATCAGGGACATTTCCTCGGGGGTCTCCACCACGAAGAAACAGGGCATGCCCAACTGCCGGGCGCGCAGGCCCAGGTCGATAAACTCGGCATCCTTGTAACCGTTACAGACAATGAGGCTTTCCCGGTCCCGCAGGGTGGACATGGCCACCAGCAGCTCCGCCTTGCTGCCCGCCTCGAGACCATGGTGATAGCGCTCGCCGAAGCGGGCGATCTCCTCGATGATGTGGCTTTGCTGGTTGACCTTGATGGGAAACACGCCCCGGTAAACCCCGCGGTAGCCGGTTACCCCGATGGCATTGGCGAAGGTTTCATTGATCTGCGAGATAGCGGCATCCAGGTGATTTTCCACCCGCAGCAGTACCGGCATGGCCAAGTCCCGCTGCTGGAGACCCTCGGCGATATCGAGCAACGATACCGCGGTGGCTTTGTCCTTGCCGGCAACCGTTACCGTGACCTCCCCCTGGGGCGAGACATCGAAAAGTCCCGCACCCCATTCGCGAATCGCGTAGTAGTCCGCCGATTCCTCGGAGGTCCAGTTGTCGTCAACGGCCGAATCAGTCAATGACGTTGTCCTTAATGCGCTGTGCGTGCTGAAAGACAGATCACCGCCGGAACGCGACCGGGCCCGGGTCAAGGACACCGCCCGGCGCCGGAGCAGCGATCGAGAGAGCGCTATTTTCGCTGTTTCCAAAAACAGATAAAAGGGTTTTTATCGGCCGGGACCGTCAGCACATATCGTCGTAGGGATTGGGCAGATCCAGAGACAAGGGGTGACCAAAGCCCGGCACCTCGACTTTGTCCCGGCCGATTGTCACGCTGTCTTCATCGATCAGGCCGTCGCCGAAACGGTAGTTGACGCGCAAATCGCCCCGGTCCGCCGCTGTTTCGTAAGTCAGGGCGGTGTCCCGGGTATGTTCCCGGCGGGCGCAGTACTCGCGCCAGACATGGCTGTGGCGGCGCTCGAGCATGGCTTCGGTTCGCGCCGGCGAGAGCAGCACCCCGGTGGCATTGTTGCCGCCGAAGCCCTTGGCGTTGATGAAGGCGGCCTCCAGAGAGCGGTCGCGCCGATCCAGGTCGCCCAGGGGAATCGCCAGGCGGTCGCCGTAAATATCGTCGGCGAGGCGGTCGGCGGTCTTGATGCCCGGTACCAGGCCGTGACGCATGGCACCAATGGCGGCCACCAGCTGGTCGCCGCTGGCACTGGCCATGGTATGGCCGAGGTAGGCTTTGACGGCGCAAACCGGCCAGTCGGTAATATCGAAGGCTTCGGCCACCCGGTCAAAAATCCGGGATTCCGTCACCCTGTTCTGGGGCGTACTGGAGCCATGGGCCATGACCAGACTATGACGCTGCACCGCCTCGGACCCCAGTATGGACCGGGCCAGGGCCACGGATCTGGCAAAGGTGAGGTAATTGCCGGGTCCCGGACTGGAAATGGATTTCTTGATGCCGTCGGCATTGATATGGACAGCGGGCACGGCGCCGTGGATATCCGCGCCCAGCGACACGGCAAGGCTGTCGTCCATGAGGATGGTGTACTGGCTCGATTCTCCCATGACAAAGCCGGCATTGCCGCAGAAAGGGCGGCTGTAGCGGCGGGGATCGGGATTGTCGATACCATCGAGCCTGGCCATGGCCTCGTCGGTGGCCAGAGCACTCATGTTCATGAAACCCTCCAGGAGCTCCACCGTCACCGGGGCTTCGCTGGTGCCGACAATGGCGACCCGCCGCCGCCCGGCGGTAATGTCCCTGACCGCCGCATGCAAATTGTACAGGTAGGTGGCGCAGGCGCCGGCAACGGCCTCGGTGTGGCCGATGCTGCCCAAGACATAGGCGTTGATGAAGTCCGCGGGCATGGTATTGAGGCCCATGGGCACCTGCTTGGAAGTGGGCCGGGCACCCAGCCAGCGGGCCTTGAGCATGCCGCCCAGCCCTTCCTCGCTCAACTGGCCGAAAATGCTGCTGGCGTACATGCCCACCTGATCGGGGCGCACCTGCTGACAGATGTGCTGCCAGTCGATACCCATGGCGTTGAGAGCATCGGAAGCACCCATTACCGCCATGTGCAGGCCCCGGGGCTGGGAGCGGGAGTTGTACAGGGCGCCCGGATCGAAGCCGGTGGGCAGCTGGCCGGCGGCCTTGACGGGAAAGGGTTTGCAATCGGGCACGTACATGCGTTGCTGGCCGTGAATGGTCACTTCCACCTTGCCGCCATCCAGCTCACGGACCTGCCAGTTGTCGGGGAGCGTCTCCGGCAGGTTGCGCCGTCGTAGGCGGAAAGACATGCCGCCGTCCGCGGCCGATACGGACAGGGCACTGTTCCAGGGCGCCGCATCGGGATCGAACGCGCTGTCCTCGATCCGGCGGATCAGGGTACCCAGGGTTACGCGCTCCGCAAGCCCCGCGGATTCCCCTTCCAGGTTCATCAGCGCAGCCAGGCCGGACAGGGTCTTGTCCCGGTCGGCGGCCGACAGGCTTTCCAGGACCATGCGCCGATAGCCCTGATCGAACGAGCTTCGTCCGGCGGCATTGATGCCGCCGTAACCGACTATGACCGGTAGTGCTGTCATGCTCCCGTCCCTTATGGTTTGTCCATGACGAGCCAGTCTATGGGAGAGGCGGGGGTTGCATAATTGGCAATTCAGCCATATATTTTAATTATTCGGCCACCTGCCGGGATGCTGAAGCGGATGGCTTCTTGATACCCGCCTATCCGGCACCAAATCAGGGCAGCGACCCATGAACACCTCTATCAAGCGGGTGGGCATCCTGCTTTGCGACAACCTGCTTTCAACAAGCGCCACCCTGCCCATCGAGATGCTGCGCACGGCGGAAGCGACTGCACAGGGACTCCGGGCAGAGGCGCCGGCCCTCGATATCATGACCCTGAGCCGGGGAGCCACGCCCGTCGATTCCGCCTCCGGTTTCAGACTGACACCCTCGACCGCCATGGAAACAGCGCCGCAGCTGGACCTGGTGCACGTACCGGGCCAGTGGCGCAATCCCCGCCGGGCGATCCGCCGCAACCCCGACCACCGCGACTGGCTGCGCCGGCAGCATCGCGGCGGCGCCATCATCACCGCCGTGGGGACCGGCGTCTGCTTTCCCGCCGCCGCCGGCCTGCTGGACGGCAAGCCCGCCACCACCCACTGGCACTATTTCGACCAGTTCCAGAAGGATTACCCCCTTGTCGACCTGAAACGGCAATACTTCATTACCCAGGCAGGCAGCCTCTACTGCGCCGCCAGCGTCAATACATTGGCGGAACTGATGGTTCACATTATCTACCGATGGTTCGGCCGGCCGGTCGCCAACAATGTCGAAAGAAATTTTTTCCACGAAATCCGGGGCACGTTCGAACCCGGCCGCTACTTTGCCGAGCAGGTGGAGTTCCATCCCGACGAGGATATACTCCAGGCTCAAATCTGGTTGCAGGATAATTTCGCCCGCAAGGTGTCGATTCCCCAACTGGCCCGGCAGTTCGACATGAGCGTGCGCACCCTAGGCCGCCGTTTCAAGGCCGCGCTGGGCACCACACCCATCGCCTACCTGCAGGAACTGCGTCTCAAGAACGCCCGGGACCTGCTCCAGAAAACCAACCTGAGCATTCAGGAAGTGGCGGCTTTGAGCGGCTACCAGGATATCGCCTACTTCACCCGGCTTTTCCAGCGACATTTCCAGACCACCCCCGGCAAGTACCGGGAAACCGTGCGGGCCAAGCTTTTCAGCGCGGGCTGATCGGCACCGGCTGAGTTACCGGGCCAGGCGCAGCGCCAGGGCCGCCGTCACACCCCAGACGGCATTGAAGAAAACAACCAGGACCGGGGTCAGCAGCCCAAGTTGCAGACCGCCGACACCGTGGCCGGTCTGGTAGGGGAAAACGACAAGGAGTTGTCCCAGTGTCGGGAACAGACTCAAGAGCAGTCCCTTGGACCAGGGCCGGCTGTTAAGCACCGGTATCAGGAAGAGGAAGCCCCACAGGCCGCCCCAGACGATGCGGGGATAGAGCCAGGAGGGGCTCAGCGCTGGCGAAATCGCCACCCCGAGGGCCTGGCTGATCCCGTACTGGCCGAACAGCCAGACCACCAGGCTGTTGGCCAGCCCGGCCAGGGCTCCGGCGGCAAAAACTTTCATCCATTTTGAAATCATGTTCGACACATCCTCGCCGTTCAGGGGGCCAGCCGTGCAATCTGCCACTGGTCGTCAGCCCGCAGATACTGGAAGCGGTCGTGGAGGCGCCGCTCGCCCCCCTGCCAGAATTCAAACTCCCGGGGCACCACCCGGTAACCGCCCCAGAAATCCGGCAGCGGCACCTCGCCGCGACCGAACTTTTCCTTCATGGCCGTGAATTGTGCTTCCAGGGCCTGGCGCGAACCGATCCGTCGACTCTGGCGGGATGCCCAGGCGGCCAGCTGGCTTTCCCGGGGCCGGCTGGCGAAATAGCTGACCACTTCCCGGAAGCCCAAGCGCTCGGCGCGACCGCCGATGACCACCTGACGATCCATTGCCAGCCACGGAAAGTGGAGACTCACTTCCGGGTTGTGGGCGATATCCTCGGCCTTGCGACTGCCCAGGTTGGTATAAAAAACAAACCCCCGGGAATCGGCGTGCTTGAGCAGCACGATGCGCTGCCAGGGACGGCCCGCCCGGTCCACGGTGGCCAGACTCATGGCGGTGGGGTCGGTAATGGGCCCATCAATGGCCTGCCGCAACCAGCGATCGAACTGCTCGAACGGGGAATCGTCGAGAGATTCCCGTGTCAAGCGACCGTAACGGTATTCCCTGCGCTGCTGCTCAAGGCTCATTAGCGCCACCTTGCCAGAATCCGGAGTGAGCGGGGCATGATAACCGCTTTCGACGTTCATCGGCATTATTGGTGGGCTTGTCTTTTGGAAAATGACAGGCCGGCGACGATAGTGCAATCTCGATCAACCGGCAGATCCGGAACGGTAAAAGCGGAGTCCCGTCATGTTTTTTCGCTTGTCAGTCGTTAAACTGACCGCTCTCGCAAAGCATAATAAAGGGACACCAATGCGTGGCAAAAGACTCCATCCAGACATCGCGCTTTGTGCCATCTGGCTTCTACTGGCTACTGATAGCGGCCTGGCCCAGAGCGGGAAACCCTATTCCACCGAGACAGACCTGCTCCAGGAACTCCCTGTTGTCAGCGCCGTTTCCCGGTTCGAACAGCAACTCGAAGCGGCGCCGGCGAGTGTCACGGTTATCGACCGGGAACTGATCGAACTTTCCGGGGCACGGACATTCGCCGATATCTTCCGCCTGGTGCCGGGCATGCGCTCCTATTACATCAACAACAACCGCTACGGCGTCAGTTACCACGGCATCGGCCGGGAGTTTCCCAACCAGTTGGAGGTAACCATCGACGGTCGCTCCGTGTATGAATCCCTGTTTGCCAGCGTCCACTGGGGAACTCTGGGCATCGACCTGGCGGATATCGACTACATCGAGGTGGTGCGCGGCTCCAACGCGCCTGCCCAGGGCTCCAACGCCTTTCTGGGCGCGGTCAATATCGTCACCCGCAAACCGTTCGAGTACCAGGGCCTGACTGCCCAGGCGACCATGGGCGACCTGAGTACGCGCGACGGCACACTCAGCTACGGCGGCAAACTGGGCACCACCCACTACCGGCTGTCACTGGGCTACGACCACAACAGCGGCTTTCCCGCAGTGGACGGGGAGGGCCCCATGGAAGACGGTGTGGAGAGTTATCATGCCAACTTTCGCAGTATCGTGACCCCCACTCTTTCCGACACGCTTGACCTGTCCCTGGGCTATGCCTATCAGCGCCTGGGCTGGGGTGACGGGGACCGGCCGGACGAGTTCAGCCAGTCGCGGTTCGACTATCAGTTCCAATCCCTGAACTGGTCCCGGGATCTGGCCGGCGAAGACGCCCTCCGGGTCCAGGCCTATCATAGCCGCCTGCGGGCCCGGAATCGCGTTCCGCTCGGGCCGGTCTACCAGTTTATTGGTATCGATGCGACAACGGCCCAGCAGATTGCCGCCCTGGACCCGGTCCCTCCGGCACTGGTGGCGGATTTCGCCGCCCGCAGCGGCCTGGACAGCGGTACTTCGGCAACCCTTCTCGACAACATCAGCAACCAGCTCATTTCCGGCTTCGGAACCCTGCAATCCGAGCGCTACGATATCGAGATCAGCCACCAAGTCAGGCCCGGCCGGACGATTCAGGGCGTTTGGGGGATCGGCTCCCGGTGGGACAAGCTGGAATACGCCCACCCCCAGAGCACGGACCAGGAAGCGACAGAACATTACCTGCGCCTTTTTGGCCACACCGAATGGCAGGCTTTGCCCCGGCTGACCGTCAATGTCGGTGCCATGGTCGAGGATACCTTTGTGGGCAGCTTCGCCTCCCCCCGGTTCGGCGCCAATCTCCGCCTTGACGACCACAACACCCTTCGCATCGGCATCGCCCGGGGCCACCGGGTGCCGTCTCTCCAGGAGGCCAACGAGCGCACCACCGAGGAAATCGGGGACCTCATCTATAACATTTTCCGGGTTTCGGACCCGGATCTGAAAGAGGAGACGATAGACAGCTACGAAGTGGGCTACCTGCTCCATTGGAACGATCCGGCAATCAAGCTGGACGTGCGCATATTCCGCGAGGAGATCGAAGACGTTATCGACGAGGTGGAAATGCCCACCTCGCCACCCACCCTGTATTTCGACGACGAAGTGAAAACCTACGAAAACGTCGGCTCCTGGACTCTCCAGGGCGCCGAATTCGAACTCAGCTACCGCCCCTGGCAACGCACTTTAATCCGTTTGCACTATAGTAACACCGAGGCGGATAGCCGGTTGTTGCGCAACCGTATGCCGGTACACTACCGGACCATAGACCGGCGCATGGTGCGCCACAGCGGCGGGCTGCTTATCGGCCACTCCTTCACCCCCGCATGGTCGGCTTCGGTATTCAGTTACCACCAGTCGGAGGTTCGCTGGGAAGACGGCAACACCATCGACGATTTCACGCGTGTCGACGCCCAGGTCACTTACCGTTTCTCTCTGGGCAGTAGTCGGGGACATCTGCGCGTGGTGGCGCAGAATCTGGGCGGCGATTACCCGGAATTCAATATCAACAACCGCTTTGAAACCCGGTTGTTTCTGGAAGCCAGGGTCAACCTGCCCTGATGAATACCGGCAGCATAATGGACTATTGATCGAAAACAATGAAGTTTCAGGCACGGAAAGCTCATCATTGCCCCCACGCCGGGCGTAAGCCCTTGATTATGTGGCTTGGTGCGACACTGGCGGCACTGCTACTGGGCGCCCCGCCGCTGGCACAACCCGAGCCGGACAGGAACGTCTACATCCTGCTTTCTGATGTCTCCAGCCACTATTCCCTGGTCGCCCGCACCATCGCGGATACCCTGAAGCAACAACATGCTGAAGGCAGCGTTGCCATCGGCACGTTGATGGGGACCCCCCCGATCGCCCTCAATGGCGATACACTAATCATTGCGGTGGGCACCAAGGCCACCCGGCGGGCCATCACCGAGCATCCCGGAAAGCCCTTGTTAAGCCTGTTCCTGACCCGGTCCGCCTGGCGGAACCTCAGTGAGGAGGCTGGAGCCGATGGACGCCGGGCGGTGGTTTTTCTGGACAACCCGCCCCGACGACTCTTTTACCTGGCGTCCCTTATCAAGCCCGAGGCCAGGCGCATCGGTACCGTATTCGGTCCCGTTTCCCAGGCCTACAAAAGGCCTTTGCGCGACGCCATGGCGGGCACCCATTACCAGTTGATCGCCGCCGACCTCACTCACCAGGACAATCCCGTAGCCAGGCTGACCCCGGTCATCGAAAACAGCGACCTCTTCCTGGCGCTGCCGGATCGGGCTTTCTTCAACCGCAATGTTGCCAAGTGGATACTCTACCTGAGTTTCCGCAACAAAATTCCGGTTATCGGTTTCTCCGAATCCTACACCCGGGCGGGCGCCCTGGCCTCCCTGTATTCCTCGGCGGCAGATATTGGCCGACAGGGTGCGGAACTGGCCGAGTCCTATCTTCGCTCGCCGGCCGACTTCCACTGGCGGTCGTTCGACCCGGCCTATTTTTCCATTGAAATCAATCCGGCCGTGGCCCGAGCACTGGATATGGAGCTGCCCACGCCGGAAACCTTGCGCCTGGCCATTGAAAAGCTGGAGGAGGCGGCCGAGCCATGAAATCGCCCACTTTCTTCACGCGTTCCATCAATAACCGCCTGTTTATCCTGGGCCTGCTGCCCCTGATACTGATCACGATTTTGCTCACCTGGCAGACCGTTGCCAGCCGGCGGGCAGAAATGGCCTATACTCTCCAGGAAGTCGGTCACCAGACCGCCAATTACCTGGCCAATATCGCCGACTTCGCTCTTTACGCCGGACGCATGGACCTGCTCCAGTCCCTGGCCACCTCAACGAGCAGCATTCCCACCATTTACGGTGTCGGCTTCCTTGATCCCGAACGCCGCCCCCTGGTAGCCGGTAACCTGCCTGAACTGATTTCCGATGCGGACATGAAGCGCGGTCATTACCCCACGCAAAATAATGACTACCTGTTCGTCGAACAGGCCGTTTACCTCACCGGCGCCGATGTCACGGATTTTGAAGACCCGCCCGCAGCCGCGGAAAAAACGCTGCTGGGCTGGGTTATCGTCGCCGTGGACAAGAGGCTTCTCCAACAGCGGTTGCAAAATACCCTGGTCACGCACCTGGTGATCAGCTTCTTCGTCTTTATGGGGGCGGCACTGTTCACCTATTACCTGAGCACATCCCTGCTTTCTCCCATCAAGCACCTGACACGGACGGTCAAGCGCCTGGAAGAGGGAGACCTCGAAGCCCGGGCCCGGCCTTCCACGGACGACGAACTGGCCACCCTCGCCAACGGCATCAATCACCTGGCAAGCTCCGTCGCCGAAGGCCGCGAGGATCTGGAAGGCAAGATCCGGGTAGCCACCGAACGGCTGCAGTGGACCCTGGAAGACCTGCGCCGCAAGAACCGGGAACTGGAGGTCGCCCGCCGGGAGGCGGAAGCCGGCAGCAAAGCCAAGGGGGATTTCCTGGCCCAGATGAGCCATGAGTTACGCACGCCCGTCACCGCGATACAGGGATTCGTCAACCTGCTGGGCAACACGAAGAACCTGACCGCCGCTGAAAAGCGCTACTGCCTGATTATCCACCAGGCATCCCTGCAACTGTTGCAGTTGATTGACGACATTCTCGACATCACCCGCTTTCAGTCCCACGGAATCACCATTGAGAACGCGCCCTTCAACCTTGCAGAGTGCCTTGAAACACCACTGTCGTTGATGGCACCCACCGCCCAGGGCAAGGGGCTGGAACTGATTCTCGACATCGCGCCGGACGTGCCCCTGGGGCTGGTGGGGGACAGCATGCGAATACGCCAGATTGTCTACAATCTGGTCGCCAACGCTATCAAATTCACCCACAAGGGCGATATCACCGTGCAAATCCGCCAGGTGGGAAGCGGCAACAATCCGGTTCTCACCATCGACGTGATCGATACCGGTATCGGCATCCCCGAGAAACACCGCCAGCAGATCTTCGAGGCTTTCGCCCAGGCCGATACTTCCGTCTCGCGACAGTTCGGCGGCTCCGGCCTTGGCCTCTCCATCGTCAAGAACCTGGTTTCCCTGATGGGCGGATCGGTGGATATCGAAAGCACCGCCGGGCGGGGCTCGATATTTTCCGTGACGATCCCCCTGGCCCAGAGCACGGACCAACCCCGATACCCGGGAGCCGTCTATCGGCGAGTTCTTCTCTACGATGCCCACCCCCGCAGCCGGCAGGCCCTGGAACACCTGCTGGCGCGCTTCGTGGAGGAGGTGGACTCCTGCGAAAATCGCGCCGAGGTGGAATTTTCCAGCGAGACGGCTTTACCGGAAATCGTCTTTTATTCTCCCCACGTCGAGGAAAACGAGGAGGGGATTCGCCTGACCCTGCAATACCTGAGACGGCTCTTCCCGGGTAGCCCCATTGTCATGATCGCCCCGCTTCAGGATTTTCACGGTCACGCGGACTACGAGGGTGCCGACCCCCACGACACCCTGGTTATCGACAAGCCGCCCACCATCGGGGAACTGGCGGGTGTCCTCAGCGGAGAACGGGGCGAGGGCGGCGATGCCAATGCCGGCACCCCCCGTGATCTGGACGCCCGAATCCTGGTGGCGGAGGACAACGAGTTCATGCGCCTGCTGCTCACCACCTACCTCGAGCGCTGTGGCTGTCGGTGCACCCTGACACAGAACGGCCGGGAAGCTGTCTCCCTCGGCCAGCGCCAGCACTTCGACCTGATCCTCCTGGACGTCCATATGCCCGAGGTCAGCGGCCTGGAGGCCATCCGCGGACTCCGGCAGGAAGGCGTGAACCGGAAAACCCCCATTGTCATGCTCACCGCCGACATCCTCCAGCAGGAAGAAACGGCGCTGTTCGAAGCGGGCGCCGATGAGCTTGTCTTCAAGCCCATCGAGGAAGACAGGTTATACAAACTGATCCTTCGCCACGCCCACAAGACCCTGGAACCAGGAGAAGGCCCAAGGCCGGCAGCCAGGACAAGACTGCCGCGCGAAGCCTTCGTCGGGGAGGTGGTAAAACTGACCCGGGAAGCCCGGCGGGCCCTGGATCGTGGAGACAACGACCTGTTGCGGGAGGCCCTGCATCAGTTGCTGGGCGTGGCCGGTGTCTTCAAGGCACCGGGCCTGGAACGGGCGGTCCGGGGGTTACATACGGCGGCGAAGAAGTCGGACGAGGAAATCATCGCCGCCTCCATGGAAACCCTGGTGGCGGAGGTGGAGGCCCTGGAAGCGGGGCTAGACCAGCCTCCGGGGGACGATTAAAGCAGCCGCACCCGGATTACACCCTCCACGGCGCGGATCTTGTCGACGGTGGCGGCACTGGGCGCCTCTTCGACATCGATAATGTTGTAGGCGATATCGTCCCGGCTCTTGTTGACCAGGTCGATGACATTGTTGTTGCTCTCGGAGAGGATCGCCAGGATATTGCCCAACACCTTGGGGACATTGTCGTTGCTGATGGTAATGCGGTGCCCCTCGCTGCGGGCCATGCTGGTGGGCGGGAAGTTGACGGCATTGGCGATGTTGCCGTTTTCCAGGAAATCCATGAGCTGGTCGGCCGCCATGATGGCACAGTTTTCCTCGGCCTCCTGGGTGCTGGCGCCGATATGAGGCATCAGCAGCACGTTCCTGCGGCCGAGCAGTTCCGGGGTGGGGAAATCCGCCGTGTAGCCCCCCAGGGTACCGTCGTCCAGGGCCTGCACGAGCGCGTCGTTGTCGACGATCTCCTCCCGGGCGAAGTTGAGCAGCACACCTCCTTCTTTCATGCTGCGCAGGGTCTCGCTGTTGATCAGGTGACGGGTGGCCTCGACGGCGGGCACGTGCAGGGTCACGTAATCGGAGCGACCCAGAAGCGTCGACAGGTTTTCCATCTTCTCCACCTGGCTGGACAACCGCCAGGCCGCTTCCACGGAGATGGCCGGATCGAAACCCACCACCTTCATGCCCAGGCCCAGGGCCATGTTGGCCACCATGGAGCCGATGGCGCCCAGGCCCACGACACCCAGCGTCTTGCCGTACAGCTCGGAGCCGGCAAAGCGTTTCTTTTCCTTCTCCAGGAGCTTGGACATTTCGCCGGCGTCCCGGATATTTGTCAGGGTCTGGACATAGGACATGCCGCCGAAAATATCCCGGGAACTGAGCAACAGGGCCGCGGCAATCAGCTCCTTGACGGCATTGGCGTTGGCGCCGGGGCTGTTGAATACGACGATGCCCTGTTTGGTGTATTCCTGCACGGGGATGTTGTTGACGCCGGCTCCCGCCCGGGCCACCGCCATCACGCTTTCCGGCACCGGCTCGCCGTGCAGCTTGTGGCTGCGCAGAATAAAGGCATCGGGACTGGAAAACTCGCTGGCAATCTCATAGCGGTCCCGGGGGAAGCGGTCCAGGCCGCGGGGCGAAATCTGGTTGTAGGTGCGCACTTTGAACATTGGCGTGTATCCCGATAGTGGTTTCAATGAATTGCGGTTGCCTAACTGGCCGTTTGCGTCAACGGTTGACTTCACCGTAGGCCCACTCGATCCAGGGCATCAGCTTTTCCAGGTCCTCGCCAGTGACTGTGGCGCCACACCAGATCCGCAGAC
>DGNJ01000095.1:0-262 GCA_002388905.1 Cellvibrionales bacterium UBA4495 | reverse complement strand
CGTTCAGGGCCAGCTTGAGGCAGACACTTGTATTGGACCGGATGCGCTTGTCTCGGGCCAGGAACTCGATCCAGTCGTGTTCGGCCACGAAGCGCTCGATGATGCCCAGGTTGGCCTCCGAGCGGGCAATGCTGGCCTCGACCCCGCCCTCTTCGCGGACCCAGGCCAGGGCATCCAGGTAATCGGCGACACAGAGCATGGACGGGGTGTTGATGGTCTCACCCTTGAACGGCCCTTCGGTCAGCTTGCCGCCCTTGGTCAT
>DGNJ01000094.1:25955-29747 GCA_002388905.1 Cellvibrionales bacterium UBA4495 | reverse complement strand
CATCGATTACCTGGTGTTCGCCAAGAAGTTCATCACCGGCTGCGAGGAGCGCCACGGCGTCAAGGCCGTGGAAACGGTGCTGGACGCCTGCCACGCGGTCATGGACCACGGTGTCGACCGCTACAAGCGGCCCTACCCCATCTCCATGGAGGAGGAGGAAAAGCGACAGGCCGAGCGCGAGGAATATCTTCAGCGCCAGGTCAACGACCTGTGGCGAACCATCCCGCCCACGGAGCGGGAGACGTCCGAACCGGAACCGGAGTTCAAGTTTCCCGCCGAGCCCCAGGAGAACCTGCTCTATTTTATCGAGAAGCACGCGCCCCTGATGGAGCCCTGGCAACGGGAGATCGTGCGGATCGTGCGCAAGTTCGCCCAGTACCTCTATCCGCAACGCCAGACCAAGGTGATGAACGAGGGCTGGGCCACCTTCTGGCACTTCAATATCCTGCACGAGATGTATAAGGACGGCCTGGTGTCCGACGGCTTCATGATGGAATTCCTCCAGCATCACACCAACGTCATCTACCAGCCCCCCTACGACTCGCCCATGTATTCGGGGATCAACCCCTACACCCTGGGCTTCGCCATGTTCCAGGACATCCGCCGGGTCTGCGAGCACCCCACCGACGAGGACAGGCTCTGGTTCCCTGACCTGGCCGGCAGCGACTGGCTTGAGGCGGTGCATTTCGCCATGGAGAACTTCAAGGACGAGAGTTTTGTGCTCCAGTACCTGTCGCCAAAGGTCATCCGGGACCTGCGCCTGTTTACCGTCCTGGACGACTCCGACCTGCCGGAACTGGAGGTCACCGCCATCCACAACGGCGACGGCTACCAGCGCATCCGCGAGGAACTGGCCAGCCTCTATAACCTGGGAGATATGCAACCCAACATCCAGATCCAGCGTGTCGACGTTCGTGGCGACCGCTCCCTGACCCTGCGCCACGACATGCACAATGGCCGGCCCCTGCAGCCGAAGGATGCCCGGGAAGTGCTCAAGCACCTGCACCAACTCTGGGGGTTCGATGTCTATCTGGAATCGGTGCGAAACGGCAAGGTGGTAAAGGTATTTCGCTGTCCCATAAAACCGGACGGCGACAACTGATCGGACTTCACCCGCCAGCGGCAAGCGACCGGATCCGCTACCCGGCCACTAGCTATTTGTTTGTCCACGGATAATCCCGCTAATCCCGGACCCGGCTGGCCTCCACCCGGAACTTTACCCGCACTTCATCCTTCACCCTGAGGCCGCCACCCAGGGCAGTAAACGGCTCGATGCCGAACTCGCTCTGCAGGACCTTGAATTCGCCAATGGCAATGAGGCCGCCGTTCTGCCGGATCACGGCCACCGGCACGGTCAGTTCTCTTTCGACGCCGTGCAGCCTCAGGCGGAATGTGATATCCGGCTGCCAGGCCGGGCCCGCCAGTGACCGGGAGCGCAACTCGATGCGGGGATACTCCCCGGCATCGAGCACGCCGGGCCCCAACATGTTTTCCCGGGTCCTGCCGGCGGCCTGATCGGGAAGCTCGCTTGCGAATTCCCCGCCCTCCTCGCGCCGCACGGCCGGGGGGTCCACCGTCAGTCCGTCCACCGGAATCGTCAGGTCGAACCCGGAATCCCGGAATTCCGGCGCCAGGTGGACGGTACCGGTGATGTTGCGGGCCACAATGACGTGACTATGGCCGTATTCAGCCAGCGGACCACCCCGGTACACATAGAAGCGCGCCCGGGATTGCTCGGGCACCACGCGGTACAGCTCGGCGGACTCCACCGCCAGCGGCGGCAACTCCCCGGCCGGCGTAGACCGGGTTCGCTCCGCCGGGGGTTGTATTTGACAACCGTCCAGGAGCAAGAGGCTCGACAGCAACGTGGCCAGAAGGCCCCGGGGTTGAAATTCGCACATAACGTCCCCTTTTTTGGCAACAGGCTTGGCGACGAGGTCATTACTATCTTAGTCGGTAATGATGCTTGGGGCTGGAGTCGGAGGTCGGGAACCAGGAAATTACCAGGCTATAGCCCCGGCACCGCTCCTGCCTCACGGGAGGGTTTTCGCGGTGCCGTAAGGCGGGGTTTCTACTGGCCGCCAGTCCCGTCGCAATACTGCTGGGCTGCCGCCAGGTCCAGGGTGCCTTCGTAGATGGCCCGGCCGGTGATGGCGCCGAGTATGCCCTCGCGGGCCACTGCCTGTAGCGCCTTGATATCGTCCAGGTTGGTAATGCCGCCGGAGGCGATCACGGGAATCCGGGAAGCCCGGGCCATGGCCAGGGTCGCGTCGACGTTGACTCCCTGCATCATGCCGTCCCGGGCGATATCGGTATAGACAATGGCCGATACGCCATCGCTCTCGAAGCGCCTGGCCAGGTCGGTGGCCCTGATATCGGTGACCTCGGCCCAGCCGTCGGTGGCGACCATACCGCCCCTGGCATCGAGGCCGACGATCACATGGCCGCGAAAGTGGCGGCAGGCCTCTTCCACCAGAGTCGGGTCCTTGACCGCACTGGTGCCCAGGATCACGTAGTCCACCCCGGCGCCGAGGTAGGCCTCCATGGTGTCGAGGCTGCGGATGCCCCCACCGATCTGCATGGGCAGTTCGGGAAATTCGTGGGCTATGGCCCGCACCACGTTGCCGTTCACCGGCTCGCCGGCAAAGGCGCCGTTCAGATCCACCAGGTGCAGGCGGCGGGCGCCGGCGGCGACCCACTTGCGGGCCACGTCCACCGGGTTGTCGGAAAAGACCGTGGAATCCTCCATGCGGCCCTGCCGAAGCCGCACACAGAGACCGTCTTTCAGGTCGATGGCCGGAATAATCAGCATTTTTTTACTCACCCCGCCAATTGACAAAATTTTTGAGCAGTTGCAGGCCGGCGGTATGGCTTTTTTCCGGGTGGAACTGGACCGCAAAGAGATTACCCTCGGCCAGGGCGGCCGAGAAGGTTGTCCCGTAATCACATGTGGCGGCGGCCACGTCGAGACCGGCTTCCACATAATAGCTGTGCACGAAATAAAAGCGTTCATCCTGGTCGATGCCCCGCCACATGGGGTGGTCCCGGCTCTGGTGCACCTGGTTCCAGCCCATATGAGGAACCTTCAGGCGCCTGCCCTCTGGGTCGTGGAGTTCCTCGCCGAAGAATTTGACCTCGCCGGGATAGACTCCGAGGCAGTCGACGCCGCCGTTTTCCTCGCTGCGAGTCAACAGGGCCTGCATGCCCACGCAGATACCCAGCACCGGTTTCTCGTCGATGGCTTTTTTAACGGCCCTGTCGAAGCCGCCGCGAACGATTTCCGCCATGCAGTCACGCATGGCGCCGACACCGGGGAAGACCACCCGATCGGCCTCGGCGATTTCGCGGTTGTCGGAGGTCACTACCACCTCGGCCCGGGGAGCCACCTGCTCCAGGGCCTTGGAAACGGAATGAAGATTGCCCATGCCGTAATCGATTACGGCAATGCGGACACAAAAATCAGTCATAAATCACCTGATGATGCGGACCCTGGGAAGGTCCTAGAGTGTTCCCTTGGTGGACGGCATGACGCCCGCCATGCGGGGATCGACCTCGACGGCGGCCCGCAGGGCGCGACCGAAGGCCTTGAAGATGGTCTCGATCTGATGGTGGGCATTGGCGCCACGCAAATTGTCGATGTGCAGCGTCACTCCGGCGTGGTTGACAAAGCCCTGGAAGAATTCCCAGGTCAACTCCAGGTCGAAGGAGCCGACCCGGGCCTGGGTGAACTGCACGGGCATTTCCAGGCCGGGCCGACCGGAGAAGTCAATCACCACCCGGGACAGGGCCTCG
>DGNJ01000094.1:18181-25896 GCA_002388905.1 Cellvibrionales bacterium UBA4495 | reverse complement strand
CCGTGTGGTGGTCGTCGATGTGAATGTCCCCTTCGGCCCTGATGTCCAGATCCACCAGGCCGTGACGGGCAACCTGGTCCATCATGTGCTCGAGAAAGGGCACCCCGGTTTCGAAACCCGACCGGCCGGTACCATCCAGGTTCACCGAAACCGTGATCCGGGTTTCCAGGGTATCGCGGCTGACTGTGGCCTTGCGCTCCGCCATGGCATTCTCCACTTCGCCCGGGGCCCGCCGCGGGGCGGCAGGTGCCCTTCGAAAAGCGGCCATTATACGGATCAGCCACGCCGTCTTCCATAGACAATGACACTGGCGTAAAATCGCCCCACAGGTTCAGGATTCCCCGCCCCGGATGCTTAAATCGGCACGACAAACGGCCCTACTCTGGCTGCTGGTCCTCGGCACCGCGCTCTGGGGCGCCACCGTGGCCGACCACCTGCACCTGGAACCCGATCACGGCCTTTGCGACATCTGTGTCCTGCCCCATGCCGGCAATATCGCCCAACCGGAAATCCAGCTCCCGCCTTCCCCCGCAATCGGGCGCAGCTCAGACCCGGTTCCCGAAACCCCACCCCTTCTTTTCCGGACTCCCTACCACAGCCGCGCCCCGCCGGCCTGATTTCAGTTACCGCCGACTTTTTTGCGCCAAAGGCCGTCGACACCAGATCCGACCGGTTTTTCCCGACAAGAGTTCATTCCGGGTTAACAAAAGCTGTTGTTGGCTGATTGCGTTCGACCGTGAGCCTCTGGCGCTCATCATCGCAACCTATGAAATCGGGAAATATTATGCAACACAAATACAATTGGGGCCTCGCCATGACCCTTTGCGCGGGACTGGCGAGGGCCGACAGCGGCGCCATCGAGGAACTGGTGATCACGGCCTCCCCCCACGGCAAAAGCGCCGAAGAAATCGCCGGTTCATTGAACATCCTCGACCGGGAAACCCTGAAACGCGAAGTGGCCGCCACCCTGGGAGAAACCCTGCACAACCAGCTCGGGGTGGTGTCCAGTTCCTTTGGCCCCGGCGTCGGCCTGCCGGTCATCCGCGGGCTGTCGGGCAAACGGGTGGCGGTCCTGCAAAACAGCAATGCCATAGGAGACGCCTCCGCCACAAGCCCTGACCACGCGGTGGCCACGGAGGCCCTGCTCGCGGACCGTATCGAAATCCTGCGCGGGCCCGCCACCCTGCGGTTTGGTCCGGGGGCTATCGGCGGCGTGGTCAACGTCATCGACAACCGGATTCACACGGAGCGTTTCAAAGGGGTCGATGGCGCCGTGGAAGGCCGGCACGACACCAACACGCACGGCAACGTGCTGGTGGGCCGGCTGGACGCGGGGACCGGCAACTTTGTCGCGCACCTTGACGGCGTAATGCGGGACAGCCGCGACGTGGAAATTCCGGGTCGCGCCAACCGGCTGGCTGCCCCCGACGAAACGTCGGACGGCTTTATCGACAACACCGACACCGAGGCCCGCTCCTGGAGCCTGGGATTGTCCCGGATCACAGATACCATGAGCGCCGGTATCAGTGTCCAGCGGCTGAACAACGAGTACGGGATTCCGCCGGGAGCCCACGAACATCACGAAGAACACGAGGAAGAGGGGGAAGGCCATGAAGAAGAGGAGCACGGGGACGCCCTGTTCACCCGCATCGACATGGACCAGACCGTCTATCAGGCCAAACTGGCGTTTTCCGACCTGGGCGGCTGGCTCCAGTCGGCCAACCTGGACCTGAGCCATACGGACTACGGCCACCGGGAACTGGAAATCGAGGAGGGGATCGCTTCGGTGGGCACCCGTTTCGAAACCGACTTAAGCGAAGGCCGGGCCGAACTCACCCACATCCCGGTCGCCGGCTGGACCGGCACCCTGGGCCTGCACCTCAGCCAGCGGGATTTCGACGCGGTGGGCGAAGAGGCGTTTGTGCCGCCTTCGGTCACGGACAACCGTGGCCTTTTCCTGCTGGAAGAACGGGACCTGGGTGCCGCCACCCTGGAACTGGGCCTGCGCCATGACCGCCAGACCGTGGACAGTTCCGGTCTGGCGGATATCGATCACACCAGCATCAATGCCAGCGCCAGCCTGCTCTACCCGGTGACGGACAGCCAACAGGTGGGCGTGACCCTCTCGCGCACGGAAAGAGCGCCCACCGCCGAGGAACTGCTCTCGGACGGCCTCCACGTGGCCACCAACACCTACGAGGTGGGCGATGCGAGTCTCGACACGGAATCGGCCCTGAACCTGGAGTTGACCTGGCGTTACCAGGGCGCCGTCGATCTGCACGCCGCCCTTTATCACCGCCGCTTCCGCGACTTCCTCTATCTCCGGGACACGGGGAGCCGGTTCAGCCACGACCTGGAAGAAGCCGGTGCCACCGGCCTCGCCGCCTGTTCCTCCCGACTGGCGGACTTCGACAACGACATCGGGGAGTTCGAGGAAGCGGTAACCTGCTTCCGCCACAGTCAGGACGATGCCAGATTCACCGGCGCCGAGCTGGAAGCCACGGTTGCCATCACGGCAAGCCAATCGGTGCGGCTGTGGGGCGACGTGGTGCGGGCCGAGTTCGACGATGGCATGGAGGTGCCCCGGCTTCCCGCCGCCCGCCTGGGTGGCGCCTGGAACCTCAACTCGGGCCCCTGGGCCCTGCAACTGAGCCTGACCCACGGATTCCGCCAGGATCGCCCGGGGGAAAACCAGCCGGAAACCGATGATTACACAAGGCTGGACGCCTACCTGAACTATGGCGCGGACCACTGGTCGGTGTTCCTCAAGGGAACCAACCTCACCGACAACGAGATCCGCAACGCCACCAGCTTTCTGCGCGATCTGGCTCCGGAGCCGGGCCGCAGCCTGGTGATCGGCGCCAATTATCGGTTTTAGGTACAAGGATGTACCCACGACACTCGCTTCGCTCGGACCCAAAGCGTTTCACGGGGCCAGCTTCGGGGCGCGCACTCAAATAGACAGGGATATCTATTTGAATACCAGGTCAATAACCGACCCCGCGGGGGACGGCAATGCCGTCCCCATGCCTGGCAGAAAAGTTCGACAAGACTCTGACAACCCTCATTTTTTTGACAAACCGGCCAAAAAGCTCCATGTTCCCTGAAACGGACGAGGAAAGGCGCCATGGCCCGTATACTGTTATTGCTCCTCCCCATTCTGATCGCCGCCTGTGGCGAAAGCGGTCCGTCCACCCCCGCATCCCCTCCCCCGGAGTCCGGCTTTGAAAACTACCGGGAAACCGGCGATCTCGACCGTATTCGCAGTCATGGCTACCTGCGTCTGCTGGCTCCACGCTTCCGCGAGGACGCCAGCCTGCCCCGGGACGGCGTGCCCCAGGAGGAGTACCGGGAAACGGCGGAGGCCTTTGCCCGCTCCCTGTCCCTGACCCCCGTCTGGGTTTACGTGGACCGCTTTGCCGACCTGATTCCGGCCCTGCGCGAGGGCCGGGGGGACCTGATCGCCACCAACCTCACCCAGACCCGGGAGCGGGAACAACTCATCGATTTCAGCCTGCCGGTGGCCAAAGTGGATGAAATACTGGTGGTGGCCGTCGACAATCCCCTGAAAGAAATCGAACAGGCTGAAAATCTCACCATTGCCGCTCCGGCGGGAACCGCCTATCTGGAAACGGCCCAACACCTCGCGGAAACCCATGACGGCATCAAGGTCCGGGAACTGCCCGGCAACCCGAGCGATGAGGATCTCCTGGATGGCGTCGCCAGGGGCGACTGGCCGGCCGTGATCGTCGATTCCGATATGACCGAATTACTGCTGGCAGGTCGGGCCGCCATTCGCCGGGGCCCGGTGGTCAAGGAAAACCGCACCATTGCCTGGGGCGCGCGAGCCGACAATAACGAACTGCTGCTAAAGCTCAATGAATACATGATCAGTCATAAAGTGCTGGCCTCCAGGACCGAAAAGATTCGCCGGGACTGGCCCGCCATCCGGGAAGCCGGCACGCTGCGGGTGATCACCTCCAATAATCCGGCCAGTTATTTCCTCTGGCGCGGCGAGCTTATGGGTTTCGACTACGAACTGATCAAGACCTTCGCCGACAAGAACGGGCTGCGCATCAGCATTCTGGTACGCGACACGCCCGAAGCCATGTTCAAGGCGCTCAAGGAAGGCGAGGGCGACCTCATTGCGGCCTCTTTGACCGACACCCGCGACCGACGGGACGCGGGCCTGGTCTTCTCCCGCCGCTACCTGAAGGTCACTGAGAAGCTGATCGCCAACCCCGATGCCCCGGCCATCGGGACGCCCCATCAACTGGCCGGCAAAACTGTCGCGGTGAACCCCTCAAGCAGCTTTTACGGCACCCTGAAACGCCTCCGGGAAAAGGGTATCGACCTGGTTATCGAACAGGTACCCGGGGCCACCACCGAACAACTGATCGACGCCGTGGCGGAAGGACGATTCGACTACACCCTGTCGGACAGTCACCTGGCTGCCCTGGAAGCCACCTACCGCGACAATATCCGGGTGGGCATCGATATCTCGGACAAACGGGACGTGGCCTGGGTGCTGCGGCCCGATCAGACGGCGCTGAAAAAAACACTGGACGGCTGGATCGCCACCAACTACCGGGGACTGATCTACAACGTCATTTTCAACCGCTATTTCAAGGAGCCCAAAAATATCCGCCGCCACCGGGAGGAGCGGGTACTGGAGGGCAGGGATATTTCCCCCTTCGACGAACTGATTCGCAAGCACGCGGCGGAATACGGCTACGACTGGCGCATGATCACCGCCCAGGTCTTCCAGGAAAGCCGGTTNNAATCCTTCGCCGGGGCCCGGGGCCTCATGCAGCTGCTGCCCCGCACCGCCGAAGAATTCGGTTATTCCAGCCTGTTCAAGCCGGAACGGAATATCGAGGCCGGCCTCACCTACCTGGACTGGCTCTGGGAGCGCTTCCCGGATGACCTGGAACTGCAGGAACATATTTACTTCACCCTGGCCGCCTACAATGCCGGCGCCGGTCACGTCCAGGATGCCCGCCGCCTGGCGGCCCGGCTGGGCAAGGATCCGGACCGCTGGTTCGGCGAAGTGGAGGAAGCCATGCTGCTGCTCTCCCGGCGCGAATACGCCAGCCAGGCCCGGTTCGGCTATGTGCGTGGATCGGAGCCGGTACGCTATGTGCGGGAAATCCGCGACCGCTATATCGCCTACCTGTCCGCCACCGGCGAGCAACCGGCACCGGCGGACCGCTGACAGTCGCGCCTTCCGGTCCGGGGACCGCCGTCTTCACTGGCTATTCCCGCGCCGACTCATTACCCTTTACTACCCTCTAGTTTTTCCGGCGGCGGGGCCAAAGCGGGCCGGCCGCCCCTGAAAAGGAAGCATTCCATGAAAAAACCGGTCAAAGCCCTGCTCGGTGTCGTCACCCTGCTGATCATCGTCGCCGTCCTTGCCCTGGCTTATGCCCTGCTGGTAGTGGACCCCAACAGCTATAAGGGGCAGATACAGGATGCCGCCGCCCGTCAGGGTGTGAGCCTTGAAATACGCGGCGACCTGGAATGGAACCTGTTCCCCAATCTGGCCATCCGCATGGGCGAGACCCACTTCAGCAGCGACAGCCATGGCATCCCGGAGTCCTCTTTCCGCGAGGCCCACCTGGTGCTTGGCTGGCTGGCACTTTTTCAGCAAAAAATTGCCGTCGAGGCGCTCATTATCGACGGCGCCGATCTCAGGCTCCGGGAGCCGGGCCAGGGCGTGGCCCTGGCGGCATCGCCGGCGGCGGGGAGCACTCCGGCAACCCAGGGCGGTGATCCGGCCTTCAGCCTGGCGGTGGAACAACTGAAGCTCACCAACAGCCGGATTACCCTGCCCGGCGAGGAAGAACCGACGGTGCTTCGTAACCTGAATCTCGACAGTCGCCGTTTGAACCTGGAGGGCGAAACCTTTCCCATCACTCTGGCGTTCGACTACGAAGGGCCCCTGAGCGAAGCGCCGATTAACCTGACCTACGAGGGCGAAGCCAGCTTCTCGGAGAAAGACGGCGCGATCCAGGTCGCAGATAACCGCCTGACCCTCACGGGACTGGTGCCGGAGCCCCTCGAGATACGCTTCGGGTTATCGGTGGATATGGAATCGGAAAGCATTACCCTCGACAACCTGCGCGGCGATGCGGGGCCGGCGGCATTCACCGGTGAGATCGCGGTCAACGGCTACAGCGACCAGCCGGCGTTCAGCGGCTCCCTGGAGGTTCCCGCATTCGATGTCAAATCCCTGCTAAACCAGTGGTTCGATGCCGGCCTGAAAACCGCCGACGCCGATGCACTGACCCGCGTCGGATTCAGCACCGACTTTGCCGGCACATCGGCCAAGGTCATTCTGGACAACCTGCAATTGCGGCTCGACGACACGGTCTTTAACGGCAACCTGCGCTTCGGCCTGGCGGCTCCGCGGACGCTGCAGATGGCCCTGCGCGGCAACGCCCTGGGTATAGATGGCTACCTGGCGCCCGATAACGGCGACAAAACCCAGGCCGGCAAGCAGGCCGCCGCCCTTTTTGCGCCCATCGCCGGGCCTTTGGCCATGCTCGAGGGCGGCACCGGCCAGGTGGACGTGACCCTGGATAAGCTCGTCTACGACAAGACCGCCGTCACTGATCTGCATCTGGCCCTGGCGGCCCGGGGCCAGACTTTGGAGATCAAGGACCTGACGGCCTCGGTCTACGGCGGGCAGTTGGCGACGACCGGAAAACTCGACCTGGCCGCAAAGACGCCCGCATTGAACTTCAGCCAGCAGTTGACCGATATCCGCATTCAGCAAGCGGTAGCCCAGTTCGCCGACCAGGTGGATTTCTCAGGCATCCTGACCCTCAACGCCCGGGGCAATACCGCCGGCTCGAGCACCGATACACTGATCGCCAACCTGAGGGCCCGGGGTGACTTCCAGGTGGCCGATCCAAGGCTGGCCACCATCAATGTCGAGCGCAGTTACTGCGAACTGGCGGCACTGGTGGAACAACGGCCCGAACGCACGGAGCCCTGGCCACAGGGCACCCAACTGAACAACCTGACCGGCTCCTTCCATATCGACGACAGCGTGCTCCACCTGGATACCTACAATACCGGTGTCGGCAACCTGAAACTCAAGGGCGACGGCACCATCGACCTCGACGACCAGGCCTTCGACTTGCTGCTGGTCTCCAATCTCCAGGGAGATCGCACCAGCGAGAACGGTTGTATCGTCAAGAGCAAGCGCATTCGCAACCGGGATATTCCCATCCGCTGCAAGGACAGCTTCGCGGACGCCGGCGCCGGCAGCTGCAAGCCGGACCAGGCGTTCGTCAACAAAGTTCTCCAGGACGAGGTCATGGACAAAATCAGGGAAAAAACCGGCATGGACGAGGACTCGTCCAAGGCGCTGGAGGGCCTGTTGCGGGGCTTCCTGGGCGGCGGCGATAAAAACGGCGGCGACTAAGTGGCTGCACCCGATCACAAGGGCGGCCGGGGCTTCGCGGACTGTCTGCTACACTGGTTCGACGAGCACGGCCGCAAGGATCTGCCCTGGCAGCGGGCCATTACCCCCTACCGGGTCTGGTTGTCGGAGATTATGCTCCAGCAAACCCAGGTGAGCACCGTTATCCCCTACTTCGAGCGTTTTACCGCCGCCTACCCCCGGGTGGAGGATCTGGCAGCCGCGCCCGTGGATGATGTCCTGCACCTTTGGACCGGCCTGGGTTACTACGCCCGCGCCCGCAACC
>DGNJ01000094.1:16956-18126 GCA_002388905.1 Cellvibrionales bacterium UBA4495 | reverse complement strand
TGCCCGGTATCGGCCGCTCCACTGCCGGCGCCATCGTCAGCATCGCCTACGGCAAACGCGCCGTGATTCTCGACGGCAATGTCAAGCGGGTCCTGGCCCGTCACCGGGCCGTGCCGGGCTGGCCGGGAACCACCGCCGTGGCCCGGGAATTGTGGGAAATCGCCGATACCCTGACGCCCGATAAACGCATTCCCGACTATACCCAGGCGATCATGGATCTGGGGGCCACCCTGTGCACGCGCAGCAGGCCCGCCTGTGCCGCCTGCCCGGTGGCGGACGACTGTATCGCCCGGCGCCAGGACAACCCCGAGGCCTATCCCGGCAAAAAACCCAAAAAGACCCTGCCGGTTAGAACCGCCCTGTTCCTGGTTATCGACAACGGCCGTGGCGAGGTCCTCCTGGCCCGGCGCCCGCCCAGCGGGATCTGGGGCGGTCTATGGAGCTTTCCCGAGGCGCAAAGCAAGGACGAGATATCGACGGTTTGTACCCACCATGGGCTGATACCAAAGTCGGTTTCTCTGGGTTCCCCGCGCCGGCATACCTTCAGTCACTTCCATCTGGATTTTACGCCCGTGCACATCCGGGCCGAAGCCAAGGGCCGGAAAATCAGTGAAAGCGCATCCAGTCGCTGGGTAAACCCAGACCGGCCCGGCGCCATCGGCCTCCCCGCCCCGGTCAAGAAAGTGCTCGATGAAGACCTGAAAACCCTGTCCTGATCCCCACCTGTTGCGGGAGGGCGACTCTGCTCGTATCCTGACCCGCCGTAATCGGAGAGAAAGTTATGGCACGCACAGTCTATTGCCGGAAATACAAAGAGGAGCTGCCCGGGCTCGACGCACCCCCCTTTCCCGGCCCCAAGGGCGAGGACATTTTCAACAACGTCTCCAAGCAGGCCTGGGAGGACTGGCTGGCGCACCAGACCATGCTCATCAACGAGCAGCGGCTCAATATGATGGACATGACCGCCCGCACCTACCTCAACGAACAGAGGGACAAGTTCCTGTCCGGAGAAGAGAGCTACGACAAGGCCGAAGGGTACGTCCCGCCCTCCGAGTAAATCCGGCGGGGCCCTTGACGGGACCGAGCCGAAACGGTTTAATACGCGCCTCTTGCCGCAGCCATCCCGACGGGATGCGTCTCAGGGCCCAGATAGCTCAGTCGGTAGAGCAG
>DGNJ01000094.1:0-16803 GCA_002388905.1 Cellvibrionales bacterium UBA4495 | reverse complement strand
CTGGGCACCACATATTTTTCCTCACGCCAACCGCCTCATCAAACCCCGGTGGCCGCTCCGGGATCGAACCGCTCTTTTGTCGGCGGTTAGATTGACTCGCGCACACCGTGCGCTCGGCCCTTCGGACTGACCTGAGGGTCCGTTATTTCGAAAATAGTGGAGAGAAAGCAAAGCCCGGCGCTTGGCCGGGCTCAGGATGGATTTTTCGATCGAATTAGCAGGTGATTTTGATTCCTTCCGCCACCGCCATGCCAGACAAAGGAAGCCCAACAGAAACAAACTGACCGTGCTCGGGGCGGGTACTTTTTGAAGAGAAAGGTTCCAAACGTTTAGAAATTCCTGGCCACCAGTATTACTATTCGTAAAAACCATATTGATCCCCGAATTTAACCCGCCAATTAACTCGGAATAATGGAACCATTCACCCGGCAGAGATTGATCTGCAAGCATACTGCTAGTACCTGCGGTAAATAGAGAAAACAATGCAAGGTCATAATCGCCGATGCTGAATCCACTCCAACCGGGAGCGGCAACGCCAGCATTCCCGAAAAAGCCTGAAAAGGGATCACCGTTACCATCACCCACCAAAACACCGACACTACTTGCAGAAAAAGAATTTCCATCGATCGATGCGGAGAAATTTTCGATCGCGCCAAAATAAATACTGAACAGCCCATAGTTAGCCAGGTTCGGACTGATAATCCCGCCATCCAGGTTACTCACTGAAGGCGAAAGTGAATTGTTATAAGTAAAAGAACCTGTCAGTACTGTCCCGTCGCTTAGAGAAAGTGCACTTCCGCTGCCGTTTACTACCTCTCCCGTAATTTTATAAGTGATTAAGCTGGCATATGCGAAACTGCCAGTAAAACTCATTGCAACAAAGACAATAAATGCCGATAAACGCCGAATATTGCCCATGGTCTCATTCCTCAATTATGGCTCATTTTGATATTCACAACATTGTTGTATTGAAATTATAAATATGCACAACCAATGCCATTGTTTTTAGCTATTGCAATCAATAAGTTGAGAATCGTGAAATCGCAAGCTGTAAAGCAAGCTGACAACGTTGTACGCGCTGTTCAGCCCAAGTTTGGCCTTTGGGTCCTTTCCGGCGCTCCCTGACCGGATTTGACGCTCACCCGATTGCTTAAATTTTAAGGAGCCTCGGGCCCGGAATCGCCAAGATTGGCATCAAGGATTGCACTCAGAATTACTATCACTGTCTTTCCTTTCAGCTCCTCTATCTTCACAAGTCCGTAGGAGCCGGGGCAATAAAACTTGTGCTCAACCTCGCCACGTTCGAGAGGCGTCCACTCCTTGGTTTTCAGGCAGGACAGCGCCCCGCCATTATTGTCGTCTCCGCCCATCATCATCATGGGTACATTCAAACGAAGGATCTTGCCCATATCCTCTGCTTCGTCCTCATAGTACTCCTGCCGGTATGAAACTCCGGACAGCGTTTTATCGATTGGATGAGCCAACATAACAATGCCCGCTTCGGCGTCACTGCCAACACCGGCAATGTCCTTTCCGGCTTCCCATGAACCATCGTCAAAGGGGCCAGGGCCCTCTTCACATTCATCGTTTGCGGCGTCACAAAAGGACTCGGTATCTTCACCCAGGTACCAGATATTGCCGAGATCATCCTGTGCATACCAGTCGAAAGTATCCTCTTCCAGGAAGTCGAGGCTGCCATCACAATCGTAATCAAGCCATTCCTGATCCCGAACGACCACCGCTTCCACCCCATCCACAATTTTCGTACCGCCCGTGGTATTGATGTAGTTGATGGTGCACTCCTCCCCTTCTTCCTCTTCAGCAGGGATAATGTAAACCAATGTCTTATCGGGAAATAGCATGTCCCCGGTTAAGGGCCAATAAGCGTTATCGATATTTGTGGAATCACTGAATCCGACTGTGTCAAAGTCGACGGTATCGGTATACAGGTTTTTTGCCTCGACAGCTCCCGGGGAAAACAGAAAAAACACAGACAATGCTGCCAGGGCTGAGAGAAGGTTTCGCTTTGTCAGATTCATATCAACCTCCAGGTTGATCAGGAAAAAAGGCCGCATACAGCAAGTCACGATCAAGGTTCGTTCGATAATCAGAAAAACGGCCAAGGCAATCTTTAATATAGTCAAATTTTTTTGGTCACTACGTTTAGCAGACCATTAAGAAAACGCGATCCCGGCAAGATTAACCGTCGAATTTTTTCTAACAAAGCTAACCGGGCCAGGCATTCCTGCAACGGAAGCGAACCCCTGCCAAAAATCCATTAATTATCGGATAGTTATAATTCGAGCTCTAATTGATGAAGTGGTGCGAAGGAAGATTTCTGATAGTGTCTGAAATGTAACTCGTCTCTATCGGTCGAACAGGTCAAGACAAACGGTTCGATATAAAGATTAAACGGTCATAGCAGAGCATCTTTTTATAGTCGCCAAGGTCAGGGGATCTGAAATTCAACTGAAATCACGTGTCGGTGATTAGACTGGATCGCGCACTAAGTGTACTCGGCCTTGTGAGTCAGGTGTGGTGGCAGTTGCTGCCACAGGGCCGGCGTTTCCTCTTCCCGGCACCTACGGCAGACCAGGGTTCGACATATTTAGTTAGAGGACTTATAATTAGTCATCTATCTTTATTCATGATGGCGGAAAATGTCCTCAACCCCCGACGACATTACCCTCGGGCGCCTGCTCTACGAGATTGCCCGCATCTGGCGCGCCCGTATCGACAGCAGCCTCCACATGTACGGCCTCAGCCGAGCCAAATGGCATGTTCTGCTTGCCCTCGAGGAGGCCGGCAACAGTGGGTTGCTGCAGCGGGACCTGGCCCGTGCCTGCAGCGTGGAACCGCCTTCCATTGCCTATCTGCTCGAGCGTATGGAGCAGGAAGGTTGGGTCGTTCGAAGCACGGATAAAACGGACCGCCGGAGCAAGCGCACCCGGGCAACCGACAAGGCCCGCACCATCCGGGAGGAAATAATGGCCGTATCGCGCCAGGTTGAAAGTGAAGTCTTCGCCAACCTCACCCCCGAAACCTACTGCCAGATACAGCAAAACCTGCTGCAATTGCGCGACGCGCTGGAAAAGACGCACCCGCCAGCAACCGACGACCATCAAGGATTGAAGCTTTCATGAAAGCCTGGAAGTGGTTACTGCTATTGGTAATCGGCGCCGCCGGCATCGGCGGTGTGGCTCTTTACAGCCACTTCGAGCGACTGTATCGCGCCACGGACAACGCCTATATCGACGCCACCGCCATCCATGTTTCCAGCCAGATCGACGGGCCCGTGACCCGGGTCCCGGTCAATAGTCTGGAAACCGTGGCCAGGGGCGACGTGCTCTTCGAGATCGATACCACCCCGTACCGCAGCGAGTTGGCGGCTGCACGCGCCCGGCTGGCATTGGCCCAACGTCAGGTTCAGGAAAACCGTGCCGAGCTGGCCACCGCCGAGGCGACTGTCCGGGACGCCCGCATACACCTGGAGAATGCCGGCGACCAGTTGAGGCGTCTGGAAAACCTTAAGGAGAAATCCTACTCGTCCATCCAGCAAACCGACGATGCCGAAGCCCTGTACCGCCGTGCCCGGGCACAACTCGAAGTGAGCGAGGCCCGGCTGGAGAAGGCCCGGGTCCGCCTGACACCCAACGAAGCGGGGGAAGACCTACTGGTGGCCGAGGCCCGGGCCAACCTGGAACACGCCCGCTGGGCCCTGTCGCAAACCACGGTGAAGGCCCCCTGTGACGGGATTCTCGAGAGTGTCGATATCAATCCGGGGGAAACTGTCCGGGCCCACAACTCACTCATGCTGCTGGTCTGTACCAACAGGTACTGGATTAATGCCAATTTCAAGGAAACCCAGCTGGAACGCATCCGGCCCGGCCAGCCCGTGGAAATCGAAGTTGACATGTATCCCGACCATGTTTTTCGCGGGGTCGTGCAGAGTATCAGTCCCGCCAGCGGCACTGCTTTCTCGCTGCTGCCACCGGAAAATGCCACCGGTAACTGGGTAAAAACCACGCAACGCATACCGGTCAGGATCCACGTTCTGGATCGTGACGAGGATTATCCCCTCCGTGTCGGCGCCAGCACTCAGGTGCGTATCGACACAACGCGGCAGTCGAACCCGTCGTGAACCCCATTCGGGCCAGGTCCCTGGAAGATGTCACGCCGCGTCAGCGAGCCATCATTACCTTCGTGGTGATGATCAGCACCCTGATGCAGCTACTGGATACCACCATCGTCAACGTGGCACTGCCCCACATGAAGGGCCAGTTGAGCGCCACACCGGAGCAGATCAGCTGGGTACTGACCAGCTATGTGGTGGCCTCCAGCATCCTGATGCCGTTGACGGGTTTTTTCAGCGACAGGATAGGTACCCGTAACTTCCTGCTCATCACCATCGCCGGCTTTACCATCGCTTCAGCCCTGTGCGGGCTTGCCACGACCCTGACCCAGATCGTCCTTTTTCGCATCCTGCAGGGCGTTTTCGGCGCGGCGCTGGTGCCATTGTCCCAGGTTATCCTGCTGCGAATCTATCCGCCTGAGGAGAGGGGGCGGGCCATGTCACTCTGGGGTGTGGGCATCATGGCCGGTCCCATCCTGGGTCCCACTGTGGGGGGCTGGTTGACGGAACGCTGGAGCTGGCACTGGACCTTTTTCATCAATGTCCCCATCGGTGCCCTTTTGCTGGTATTGGCCCTGATCACGATGCCATCCAGTTCTTCGCGCGCCCGGCGCATGGACTGGTCGGGCTTTGCCCTGATGGCCGTGGCGGTAGCGAGTCTCCAATTGATTCTCGACCTTGGGCATCGCCAGAGTTGGTTCGACTCCGACCTGATCCGCAACCTGGCGGTGGTCTGCCTGGTGAGCCTGGGCGGCTTCATCTGGCACGGCCTGCACCGCAATGAAGATCCCATTTTCGACCTGCATATTTTCAAGGACCGCAACTTCACCGCTGGCCTATTGATCATCACCACCATGACCCTGGGTTTTTATGGCGCCACGCTACTGATGCCACTGATGATGGTGGGCTCACTCGGCTTCAACGCCTTCACCACGGGCCTGATACTGGCGCCGCGAGGGGTGGCCACGATCTTTTCCACGCTGCTCGCCGGGCGGCTGGTCAGCTATTACGACGGTAGAACCGTGGTGGCGGCGGGAATCATTCTGCTCATCCTCGGCAATTACGTGATGACGCTGTTCAACCTGTCGACACCACCCGGGCTGATCATTACCGCGGGCGTGATACAGGGCCTGGGGATGGGTCTTGTTTTCGTACCCATTTCGGCCATGGCCTATACCTCCCTGGAAAGCCGGCTGGTGTCGGAAGCAACCGGGGTATTCGGGCTGGTGCGCTCCGTGGGGGGCAGTATCGGAATCGCGGTTATCTCCGCCTTTACGGCACGTCATGCCCAACTCGCCTGGGGTCAGCTGCGGGGCGGTGTTCAGGAATCGTCTACCGTGCTGCGTGACTGGCTCGATGCGGCGGGGCTCGACCAGAACGCACCGGAAACCTGGCGCATTGTCGGCATGGAACTGGAGAAACAGAGCCAGATGGTTGCCTATGTGGACGGCTTCCAGTTGGTATTCCTGATCACGCTCGCCATGATGCCCCTGCTGCTCCTTTTCAAGGGCAGACAGCTTGGCCCCAGCCGCGACGAGAGAACGCAAAATCAAGGGGGCTCTGTCGAAGCGGCCTGACTACCTGGCTTTCAGGTTTAACGACTCTCGGTATCGACCCGGCGCCTCAGATCCTCCAGTTCTTCCAGCAGTTCCACCGCCAGGGCCGCACCGGCCAGGTTGACGCCCAGGTCTGCCTGCAGTCGCCTGACAATGCGAACCCGCCGCAGGCTGGCGCCGCTGAAACGCAAGGGCGTGTCGTCCCCACTGCGGGGCTCGATAATCCCCTCTTCCACCAGCTCCAGGAGCCAGTCGGCACGAACGGCGCAGGCCCGGGAAAGCTCGCCCAGGGAGAGTTCCACTTCCTCATCGATCACATAGCCGTAAAATGTGTTTTCCTGTGGCATCCTTCAGACTCCCAGTTTTGCCCGTGGATTGAAGGCCATTTTTTGGGACATCTTGCGATAAAGCTCCCGGGCCTCGTCGGTGTCCGCCGGCGGCAGAGCCACCTGGACAACCACATACATATCGCCCGGCGATTTGCCAGGCAGGCCCCGGCCCTTCAAGCGAAGCTGTTTGCCGGATGACGATCCCGCCGGAATCTTCAAATCGACCATTCCGTCCGGTGTCGGTACCTTCACCGTTTCGCCGAGCGCAGCCTCCCAGGGAGCCACCGGCAGGTCCAGGTAGATGTCGCGGCCTTCCAGGCGATAGAAAGAATGGGGCCGGAAATGGACTTCCAGATAGAGGTCGCCCGCCTCACCCTGGCCGAGTCCACGGCCTCCCTGGCCGGCCAGGCGGATTTGCTGTCCGGGAGCGATACCCTTGGGTATGTTTACCCGCAGTGAGTGATCCCGGGTCCTGACCCGCCCCTGGGAATCCACTTCAGGCACCTGCAGGGTGATGACCCGGCTGGCGCCGCGGTAAGCATCCTCGATATCAATAAGTATCTTGGCATGGTGGTCCTCGCCCCGGGCGCCGCGATGGGTGTGAAAATGACTGGATCGGCGCCCGCGCCCTCCAAATAATTCCTCGAAGAAATCGCTGAAGGCGCCGGCATCCCGGTCGGTGAACCCACCGCCGCTGAACTCGAATCCCGCATCCCAGTCCGGCGGCGGCCGGAAGTCCTGCCCTGATTGCCAGCGGCTGCCCAGTTGATCGTAGGCGGCCCGCTTCTCGGGGTCCTTGAGTACCTCATAGGCCTCGCCGGCTTCCTTGAACCGCTCTTCGGCATCCGCTTCCTTACTGACATCCGGGTGATACTTTCGGGCCAGCTTGCGGTAGGCCCGCTTGATATCGTCCTGACTGGCATCCCGGTCAACACCCAGAACCTGATAGTAGTCCTTGAATTCCATAACCCGTGTACCTTGCCAACATTATGCGTGGGAGCAGGATGACGCTCTACAAAGGAGAATATGGGAGCGTTTGTGCCACTTGCAACCCTCGCCAGTGCCTGTACCTTTGTCAAACAGAACCCCCACACTCGACTGGACCGCCCTTTGCCCGGAAAGCAAATGCCGCTATGACATTGCCCTTTGACTCGGAACAATTCCATGAGATTTTTGCCACCTACAACAGCGCCATCGGCGCGGCGCCCGCCGTTGCCTGGTTACTGGGCGTGGCCGGCGTATTGTATGCCCTTCGTCCAGGTCCGGTACGCAGCCGGGTAACAGCCGCGATCCTGGCGCTACTCTGGTTCTGGGATGGCGTTATCTACCACGGGTTCTATTTCCTTCAAATCAACGACGCCGCGCTCCTCTTTGCCGCTTTGTTTGTGGCGGAGGGCGTGCTTATTCTCCACTACGGTGTGTTACGGGGACGCCTGCTATTTTATTACGGAAACCAGTCGCGCCACGTGGCGGGCGCATTGATGCTGGCTTTCGCACTGTTGCTCTATCCCCTGGCCGGCCTGGCCTCAGGGCAACGTTATCCGGCCCTGCCCTTGTTTGGCGTGGCGCCCTGTCCGACCACCATCTACACTCTGGGCCTCCTTTTGTGGGCGATGGAAGACTGTCCGGAACCCCTCTGGCTGCTGCCATTACTATGGGCGGTCATTGGTACCTCAGCTGCCTACCTGCTCGAGGTACCGCAGGATTACGCACTGGGCATCTCGGCTATCGCAGCCATCTTTTCCCTGGCGCGAAACCGCGCCCGGTCTAGTGCTCGCCGCTCAGGAGGGTGATGTCGCTGGCCACCAGGAGCCTGTCTTCAAAGAAGGTGTTTTCCAGTTGACCGGATACCGTTACCCTGTCGCCCACATCCAGTTTCGGGCTGCCCACATTGTCCAGTGGATTATCGGCCATATGGGCGGTATCGACATTGAACGGCTTGGTCGCCAGGGAAAATTGCTGACCGGAGATGGAGACGATCCGTCCGCTAACGGTAATCCAGTTATTTGACGGCGCACTTTGCAGTGAGAGGCTTCCCACCATTTCTTCATCCGTGCCCCTGGCGTGGAAGTAAGTATTAATGTTCTTTACATAGACACTGGAGGCCTCGATTTTTCGTTCCTCGAACAAATCATTATCGATACGGCCATAGACTGCCACATTATCTCCCTTGCGGATCCATTTTCCCTCGCGTTCCGAGATCCTGTCGTCCATTTCCACCTTGATCGTGTTGTCGCCGTAATCGAGCACAAAACCGCCTTCCCTTGCCAGGACGACGGTGCCCTCCACCCGAACCCAGCTGTCGTCTAGCATCCTCGCGACTTCTTCCTGGGCAAAAGCAAAAGGGACCATACTTGCAATGGCCATCCAAAGGAGAATGGCCGGGGACGCCGCCAAAAAGCTTTTCATCGCTGCCTCCACAATAACGCCGTAATGGTTCTTCCAATATAAAGAGTAGTCATTAATGTTCACGACACAAAACCGGCCCCACGAAGCGACAGAGTTTTTCATAAACGCGACTGGCTATCCACCATCAGGCCGTCTATGCTTCATACCGATGCGGCAGGATATACGAAACAATCCCATACAAGGGTCGGACGCCGCCTGACTTGAGCATTTTTTCGGAAAAAGGGGAGGTTCTATGCTTTATTGGGCGTTAGTTTTCCTGATAGTGGCAATCGTGGCGGGAGTACTCGGCTTACCGGGTGTCGCCGCCCTGTCTGCGGATATCGCCTGGATTCTGTTTATTATCGGAATCATCCTCGCGGTCATTTTCTTTATTGCCGGGAGGCGAGGGCCAAAGTTGTGAAGTAAAGGCTATTTCACGAAACCGACAGGAGTAAGTTATATGTTTCGACGAATACTGGTAGTTTTTACAAGCCTGTTTTTCTCTCTTATGTTGCTTGCCGGCTGCAACACCATGGAGGGTTTCGGTGAAGATGTAGAACAAGCAGGCGACGAAATCGAAGAAGCCACAAATTAAGCTCATTCGCAAGCAAAAAGCATGCGCTGGTAATGCCGGGGCATGCTTTTATTGCTATGCCGGAGGCAAATGTTATTAACCTCGCGCCTCTCGGGCCCTTTCTCTAGTGTCTTTTTTTAGACTTCAGCCAACAACCAGCCCGGCAAACTGACAATCTCAATGGGCCCCGCACCCAATGGCGCGGCGGTTGTATATTGTTGAAGCTTTCCAAAACTTTCTATACTGAAACCCAATTCATCGTTGTCCGGGAGCGAATTATGGCAGGAATACGGCTAGGCAGAATCGCAGGTATCGAGATCGTTATGGACTGGAGCCTGCTGATCATTTTCTTTCTTATCGCCTTCAGCCTGGCCGCAGGACTGTTCCCACAATGGCACCCGGACTGGGGCCCGGGTCTGCGCTGGGGCACATCCCTGGCGGCCGCGGCCCTGTTCCTGCTTTCCGTTCTTATCCATGAGCTTTCCCACGCCGTGGTGGGACGCAGGCACGGCATGAGCATCAACCGGATCACTTTGTTCATCTTCGGCGGTATGGCTCATCTGGAACACGAACCCCGGGAATGGCGGTCGGAACTGTGGATGGCCATCGTCGGTCCCATCACCAGCCTGGCGCTGGGGATCGGCTTTTTATTCCTGGCCGGCGCCGCCATGGGACCCGGGGAAATGGATCCGGCCAACCCGGGGGAATTTTTTTCCGATCTGGGGCCGGTGGCTTCCCTGCTGATATGGCTGGGAAATGTGAATATCATCCTGGCCATTTTTAACCTGGTACCGGGGTTCCCGCTGGATGGCGGGCGTGTGCTCCGGGCCGCGCTCTGGGGTGCCACCGGCAACCTGCAGAAAGCCACCCTGTGGGCCTCCCGCGGCGGTCGCGGCTTCGCATGGCTGTTGATCGCCAGCGGTTTTGCCATGCTTTTCGGCATCCAGGTACCGTTCTTTGGCACGGGACCGGGCGGCCTCTGGCTGATGCTTATCGGCTGGTTCCTGCACAATGCAGCCCTGATGAGTTATCGGCAACTGGAGGTCCGGGAATCGCTTCAGGGCTTGCCTGTCTCCCGTCTGATGCAGCGCCATGTCGAAACCGTATCGGGTGACCTTGCGGTCGACCGGTTCGTTGACGAGCACCTGATGCGCAGTGATCAGCGCGCCTACCCTGTCACCAGCGGCGAGCGCCTGGATGGCCTTATATGCCTGGACGACATACGCAAAATCGACAGGAACCGCTGGCCTGAACTGGCCGTGCGGGAACTTATGACCCCCGCCGATCGCCTCTGGACCGTGGAACCCGGCGAGGATGCCGCCGAGGCCCTTTTTACGATCTCTGGGCGTAATATCAACCAGCTTCCGGTAGTGGAAGGAGGCCGCCTGGAAGGAATGATTCGGCGGGAGGACCTGATGAAATGGCTGACACTCAATCGCCAGCATACAGGCAGCCATTCTGGTGATACCAGTCGAAACGGCTAGCCGTTAGTGGCATATAGGTAGCGACACGCTCAACAAGACCGGATGGGCGGGTTATGGCCCACGATCACAGGCATGATACGGAAAGCATGGGCGACAACCGCCTGTTGCTGGCCATCGTCGGAAACGTCCTGCTTACCGTCGCCCAGGTTATTGGCGGCATACTTTCCGCGAGCCTTTCGTTAATCGCCGATGCCCTGCACAACCTGAGCGACGCCGCCTCCCTGGTAATCGCTTATGTGGCGCGCAAGGTCGGCCGCAAGCCGCCGGATGAATTCAAGACATTCGGTTATAAACGAGCCGAGAATATTGCGGCCCTGATCAACCTGGTTATCCTGGTCGTGGTGGGTTTTTACCTTATCTTCGAGGCTGTTTTACGGCTGTTTCGTCCGGCCGTGATCGATGGCTGGATCGTCGTGGCAGTGGCCGGCGTCGCGCTGATGGTCGACCTGGCCACGGCGGTTATGACCTATAGACTGAGCCGAACCAGTGTCAATATACGGGCAGCCTTTGTTCACAACGTATCCGACGCCCTGGCTTCCGTGGGGGTTATTGCCTCGGGCACGCTTATCCTGCTCAACCAGTGGTACTGGACGGATACGGTACTGACGCTGCTGATCGCCGGTTACGTGCTCTGGCAGGCTTTTTCCATGCTGCCAGCCATTGTCCACTTCCTGATGCAGGGCGTGCCGGAGCATCTCTCGGTGGGCCAAATTATCCGGCGAATGGAGGCTGTTCCCCACGTGGAGAATGTCCATCACGTGCACCTTTGGTATCTGGACGAACACCGCTACGCCCTGGAAGCCCATGTAGCGGTGGACAGATGTAACCTGCACGCTATAGAGAGAATCAAGGGAGAGGTAAAAACAATACTGGGGGACGAGTTCGATGTGGCGCACTCGACCCTGGAGTTCGAGGTGGCGGGGCAGTGCCCCTCTCCCATACCGGGTGGTCGGGGTTAAGCCCCGCCACCCGCGTCGAAGTCACTATTCTCCCGGCTTATCCAGTTCCTCGTAAGGTTCGAACTCCCCCAGCGGACAGGCACCAAGGCGCATTCCCAGGGAAGCGTCGTACACGGTGATGGTGTCCAGGTCACAATAGGACTGTATGGATGTCTCGTGGATGAACGCGTTGTGCTTCAGCCCGTGACATTTATAGGGCAGCTTGTTGATATATTTCTTACCCCCATTCATGTGAAAGAGCATAGTCTGGTCGTCAACCACTTCAATGCGGTTGACCCGGGCAATGGAAAGGCAATGGCGCTCGCGCTCCTGCTTCTTCTCGCCCTTGTGTTCCCCGGCCACAGCCGCCGGGGCCGATAACGCCGAAATCACAAGTAGCCCCACCATGGCCAGGATGGTTGTGCTCTGTCTGACAGGCGCTGTCAATGCATTCATAGGTCACCTCTCTGGAATCGTTCATTTTTACGGAATGGCGTTCCAAAGTGTAGAACAGAATAGCGGGTATAGCCCATGCATTGCCCGGGCGATGTTTTTTTACGGTAGAGGTGTCAGGCGAAGAGGTTATGGGTTCCTATGGCGTTGGGCCGGGATAGAGCCTGCATGCCGCGAACCCCGACATCAGCCGGCGGTTCCGCATAGCGGGCACGGACGTCGAGTATATCCGGCAGACGTTGAAGAAACACATCCACCAGCATGGGATCAAAATGCTTTCCCCGGTTTTTCCTGACCAGTTCCACCGCATCATCGACCGGCCACGCTTTCTTGTAGGGTCTTTCGGACGTCAGCGCATCGAACACATCCAGCAGCGCAACGATGCGCCCGGCCATCGGAATCTCCTTTCCCGCCAGTCCACGGGGATAGCCACTTCCGTCCCATTTCTCATGGTGAGTCATGGCAATGTCCCGGGCCATACGCATCAGGTCCGAATCGTCGCCATTCAAGAGTCGCCCCCCGATTTCAGCATGGGTTTTCATGATTTCCCATTCGCCGGGGTCCAGCTTACCGGGCTTGCACAGGATGGCGTCGGGAATGCCGATCTTGCCAATGTCGTGCATGGGTGCGGCATTGAGTATCAGGTCGCAAAGGGCATCTTCCCATCCTATAGCCTCCGCCAATAGTTTCGAGCTGTGGCTGACACGCAGGATATGGTTCCCGGTTTCCTCGTCCCGGTACTCTGCCGCCATACCCAGACGCTGGACCACCTGAAGACGGGTGCGGTGGAGCTCCTCGGTGCGGTGTCTGACCATATCCTCGAGGACTGCTTTACGGTTATGGACCAGACGGTGGGACATCTGTGCCTCTATCTGGTTCTTTACGCGCATCAACAGTTCGTAGCGATCAAACGGTTTCCCGATAAAATCCCGGGCGCCTCTCATCAACGCCTGCATCAAATGGCTTTTGTCGTTTTGGGCTGTCAGGACAATGATAGGGGGAAAGAGAGGATCATCCATTTCCCGAAAACGATCCAGAAGCTGGAAGCCGTCGACAACAGGCATTTTGATATCGAGCAGAATGAGATCCGTGCGTTCTTCCCGATAACGACGCTCCGCCTGCTGTGGATCCTGCACCAGGACCAGGTTTTTATAACCCTCGGCGGTGAGAATCCGGTCCAGGAGCTTCAGGTTCACCGGTTCATCATCGACAATAAGAATGCGTGCATTCTTGTCCAGTTCCAACGGCGCCATCATGCACTCTCCCGATCATTCAGCAGCCATGTCTCCACCGTTTGTATCAACTGTGTGGGATCCAGGGGTTTGGCGAGGTAATCGTCGAACCCCGAAGTCATTGGCCCGGGACTATCCCCGGCCTGGGTATTCGCAGTAACGGCAACGACCGGAACGCTCTTCGCCGGATGGCGCCGTCGAACGATACGGATAAATTCATAGCCGTTAATATCGGGCATATTGATGTCCAGCAGCACAATGTCGGGTATTTCGGACAGCATCAAATCCAGACCATGTTTTGCGCTCTGCGCACTCACGAGCCTTATATGCTGCCGGTTGCTGAAGACCTGACTCATCAGTTTCAGATTGGAGGGATTGTCGTCCACATAGAGCACCGTATACACATTCTTTTCCGCTTCAAAATCGACCGAAAGTGTTGTACTGGCGGAACGGGTCTTCGGCATCAGCTTTCCTCCATCGATGCCAATTGGCAGGTCCAACCAGAATGTACTGCCCTTTTCCATTGTGCTGGCAACGCCTAAGGCACCATTCATCATCTGCGCCAACCGCTGCGTCAATGCCAGACCGATACCGGAACCTTCCACAGAACTGTCCTCGGCGCCCAGGCGGTTGAACGGCTGGAACAGCTGTGGCAACTGATTTTGGGGAATGCCATGGCCGGTATCCTCGATACTTATCCTCGCGCGAAAGGCATCAATTACTCGAACGAGAACATACACATTGCCATTGGCCCGGTTGTATTTGATGGCGTTGGAAAGCAGATTGAGGAGTATTTGCTTGAACCGGGTTTTGTCGGCCCGAACGCAGAGGTTTTCGACGCCTTCCAGTTTTATCGTGATGCCACGCTCTTGAGCCAACGGACGCACCAGGCCGATACACTCCTGCAGCACACGGTTGACCGGGATCGATTCCAACGACAGGGTCACACGACCCGAATCTACCCTGGCCAGGTCGAGAACTTCGTTGATCAGGTTGAGCAGGTGACGTCCGGCCGCGACAATTTCACCAACACTGTCCCGGTGTGTGGCGGGCAGGGCTTCATCGGCAGCCACCAACTGCCCAAAGCCCAGGATGGCATTCAGGGGCGTCCGCAGCTCGTGGCTTATACTGGAAAAGAATTCGGTTTTTGCGCGATTGGCGCGCTCCGCTTCCTCCATGGTTTCGACCAGGGCCCGCTCCGTGCGCTTGCGTTCGTTGATGTCGGTGACAACGCCCAACAGCCGTTTTGGCTTTCCTTTACCGTCCCGCGTCACGGCCCTGCCGCGGCAATGGAACCATTTGAATTGACCATTACCGCAGATAATCCGGAATTCCTGATCGATCTCATCCCTCTCCCCGTTAATGAATTCCGCTGCCAATTGTCTGACACGTGGTAATTCATCGGGGTGGATATCCGCCAGCAGTTCGTCGACATCGGTTGGAATTTGTGCCTCCCGCCGGTCGAGCATTTTCGCGAACAGACTGGAGTGCTTGATGGTTTGTGCCTCTATATCCCAATCCCAGACAGCGTCTCCGGCACTCTGCACGGCATAGGCAAAACGGGCCTCGGTTTCGCGAAGCTGGGCCTCCGCTTTCACCCGTTCCGTGACATCCTGTACCGTACCTTTCATACTGACCAGGTTGCCGTCTTGATCGCAGGTGGCCTGGACTTTCTGGTGAATATGCCGGACCGAACCATCGACTCTGACAATACGGTGGACAAAATCGTGGCTACCGGTCCTTGCCGCTTCTTCCTCGCCGTCAAGGGTCAGTTGCCTGTCTTCGGGATGAGCATGACTGGAAAACGCCGAGAATGTCGGTAAAAAGGATTGAGGTTTATGGCCGAGCAGACGGTAGGTCTCGTCGGACCAGGACACTTCACCTGTTTTGCAATCGGATCGCCAGCTTCCCAGTCGAGCAATGGACTGGGCTTCGTTTAACTGTCGCTCGCGCTCCGACAGTACCAGTTCGATACGTTTTCGCTCGTCGATATCCTGCACGACACCGAGCATCCGCACGGCGTCCCCCGGACCATCCCTTACTACGGCACCTTTCTCAAGCAACCAGCGCACCGTGCCGTCGGGCCATACTACCCGGTGTTCGACCTCGTAGGACGCCCCGCTTTCAAGCGCCGCATCCACTGCCCCGACAACCGTCCGGCGATCGTCGGGATGAACAGCCTTCAAAACGCTCTCATAAGAGGTTTCGATATTTCCCTCGGGAAAACCAAAAAGCACGGGGATTCGCTCGGACCAGAACAGCCTCCCGCTGGTAACATCCCACTCCCAGGTGCCGATATTGGCAAAGACCTAACCGCGGCGAAGCCTTTCCTCCGCGATCACCAGATCGGTAATATCCGTCCGAATGGAGACGTACTGGTACGGATTCCCCCCCTTATCGAGGAAAGGGACAATGGTGGATTCCACCCAATACAAACCGCCGTTCTTCCGGCGGTTGCATATTTCACCTTTCCAGGTCTGACCACCGGCGATGGTTTGCCACATATCCCTGTAGAAGCCCTTGCCGTGATACCCGGATTTGACAATATTGTGCGTGCGCCCGAGGAGTTCGTTACGGGCGTATCCGCTTATCTCGCAAAAAAGATCATTGACGTAGATTATTTTTCCTTTCCCATCGGCGACACTGACGATGGCGTGCCGGTCCAGCGCCAGGTGCTCATGTTCCGGACGGTAGGCTACGCGCCTGTTCCACAGTTCAGTGTCGGGTGCCGGCGGTGGCATGGAGCCCAACTCTGCCACCAACCTGCGTACAACGCCGGCATTGAGGCTTTCCTCGGGTATCAGGGGAATACCCGCTCTCAGGGCAACTGACAGGGCGGCATCATCTTTGTTCGCCGAAATGGCAACCACCTTACCTTCCCTCGCCAGGCAGGCCAGTATCTCGACATGAACATCAATTTCCCGGCTATCCAGCCCACCCGGGAGAAAAGCCAGAATCATGGAGTGCAACCCGTCCTCGCCGGCTGGTGATTTGCGAGCCAGCGAAGATAAGTCCTCCACATGTTGAATATGGCAATCGCTTCCGCTCAGCGCGTCATTGACAACATCGATTGCGTTCGCGGAACAACCCGCCAACGTAAGCTGAAAGGTCTGCACACCCCCATCTTGCCCGACAGATCCCTGGTCTCTGTTCATATCACTGGTTAAACATACATATCATGGACGTTTCGCCTGGTATCTTGCCCGGCATTCGTTTCACTCCGGCTCAAGGCTAGGCCCCGATTAGTTCCGCGAGCAATGAAACCCGACCTCCACGCCGGAGGCATAGGTGGTATATCTGCAAATCGGCGGACCCAGGGAGAACTTTAGGGTAGTTGGAATTTTCGTGGTAATTGCTCGATGAGAGCGCGAGCAAGTTGTCAGGACTTGGTGTCGGGGGTGGGCAGGAAAGTTATCAACATTCTCAACACCCGGGATTAGGGCAGTCCTTGTCCGGGCTACACAGGTCGCGAATGCCCTGGGGTACAGGGAGCTTTTTATAGCAGTCCAGGAGAGGACTACCCCGCCACGCCTCTCACCATAACTTGAATCGTGCAAATACCGGCAACGCGCAGTGATGGAGCATAAAATTTGATTTACCCCGCGCGATACCACCCGGGAAAAGCGCGGAGACCGGGGCTCATTGAGCGAAGAAATGCTCGGACGGGTGGATCCGGTCTGGCGTCCAGGGCTCTATTATTTGGCGGTGAGGGAGGGA
>DGNJ01000072.1:77343-100471 GCA_002388905.1 Cellvibrionales bacterium UBA4495 | reverse complement strand
GCAGCAGGACGATATCCAGGGTTAGCCGTTATGTCGATCAACCTCCGGTACCGTGCCGGAACACTTTCTCTTCTTCTCCTGTTCTTTTGTATTGGCGGTGCCTACGGCCATGATTCCCGCCCCGTCTATGTGGATATCCGGGAAAGCGGGGCCGGGCACTTTGTCGTCCACTGGAAAGCGCCGGTCTCCCTGCCCGCCCGGGCCCTGCCGTCACTGAGGATGCCCGCCTCGTGCCGGCAGAACGAGGACGCCGTATCGGGCCATACCGGCGACGCCTACACCGTGCACGGGCGCTACAGTTGCCCCGGCGGTCTGTCGGGGCAGACTTTGTCCCTGGACTACCCGGGCAGCAACCCGGGACTCAGCACGCTGATCCGGGTCGGCCTGCTGAGCGGAGAGACGCACACCCGGGTACTGGACCCGGGTGAGGAAAGCTGGACCGTGCCGGAGGACGAAAATGTCTGGCAGGTGAGCAAACAGTACGCAGGGCTCGGCATCGAGCATATTTTCGCCGGCATCGATCACCTGCTGTTTGTTGCCTGCCTGATCTTTATCGCCCGCACGCCCCGGCGCATCCTGGTGACCGTCACCGGCTTTACCCTGGCCCACTCCCTGACCCTGGCTCTGGCGACACTCGGTATCGTCGCCCTTCCGGTGGCCGCGGTGGAGGCGGTGATTGCCCTGAGCATCGTTTTTCTCGCCCACGAGATCGCGGTGGCGAACCCCCGATCCTGGACCTGGCGGTACCCGATTCTGGTATCAGGCTCCTTTGGCCTGCTCCACGGCTTCGGGTTTGCCGCCGTGCTGGGGGATATCGGCCTGCCCCAGACGGAACTGCCGGCGGCTCTTTTGTTTTTCAACGTCGGGGTGGAAGTCGGCCAGATTCTGTTTATCGCCGCCATTGCCCTGATCGTAACCCTTGGGGCACGCCTGTTGCGCCGTACGCGACAGCAATTGCTCGATCGCCGATGGACGGGCCTGGCCGGCAGCTACATTATCGGTAGTCTCGCCAGTTTCTGGCTGGTGCAGCGGATGGCGGACTTTTGACGTTCTGGCATAAAGTTGCCAAAGGCGAGAAATACCTGTGTTTTATCGTTCGCGGATCAGCCAGATATCCCTACTGCCGGGTTAGTGATACCGAGATTGAGGGATTGATATTCGGGCAACTGTTGTAACCGGAACCGGTTCGGGGCGTTGAGTGAGTTGTGGAAGAATTTATAAATCCGCGTTTGGGGCGAGATATCATGAAAGAAGAACGAAAGCGTTCCCTGGACCGTAGAGATTTCCTCAAGGTTGCCGTTGCGGGCGCCGCGACGGCGGTGTCGGGGACCGTGACTGGCGGGGCAACCACACCGGAATCGATCGCGGGGAATGAGCTTGCCTGGATGCCCGGGTGGCAACTGACCGGACGGATTGCACGCAAGGAACTTTCGCCGGTTGAAGTGGTGGCGTCTTTTCTGCGCCGCATCGACAGGCTGGATCCTCTGATCCACGCCTATATCACCGTCGATTACGAGGGAGCGCTCGAACAGGCCAGAAACGCCGAAAAAGCCATAATGTCGGGAGCCAGGCTGGGGCCGCTCCATGGTCTCCCGGTATCCATCAAGGATCTCTACGACACGCGCGGGCTGCGCACCACCCAGGGTTCGGCGGCATTCGCCGATACCGTTCCCGACCGGGACGAAATCCTCGTCGAACGACTTCGCCGGGCCGGTGCCATTATTATCGGCAAGACCCATACCCCCGAATTTGCCACCTTTCCCCGGACCAAGACGTTTCTGGCGGGAGAGTGCCGTAACCCCTGGAACCTCAACCGGATCACCGGCGCTTCCAGCGGAGGGTCCGGCGCCGCCGTGGCCGCGGGCATGACCGCCTTCTCCATCGGCAGCGACGGCGGGGGTTCCACGCGGATCCCTGCGTGTTTCAATGGCGTGTTTGGCTTCCACCCCAGCGCCGGTCGCATTCCCATGAGAGCCCCGCGCAGTGTCCAGATGGCTTCCGCCGGCCCCATGACCCTGCATGTGCGGGATGCGGCCAATCTTATCCAGGTTATGTCGGGTAGCGACCCGCGGGATCCCAGCGCCATCGAATGCGCTTCTCCGTCTTTCCTCGAGGACCTGGACAAGGGTGTCGAGGGCTACAAGATTGCCTGGTCGCCTGATCTGGGCCGCATTCCCATAGTCGATCGCCGGGTCGTGGACAAAATCGAGGCGGGTACCAAGCGCTTTGCCGAAGCCGGTGCCCATGTGGATTCCCCGGATCTGTACTTTCCCGACGAAGCGGCCTGGGAAGTCTTTATGGTCCTCAACGAGACATCGATGCACCGGGGGAGTCGCTTGCTCGAGCTCACCCGGGCCCAGCAGGCGAAGTTGACACCGCCCACCAGGGCCATGCTGGAGCGGGTTCGTACCAGTCCATTGCCCGGTGCCGAAGACGAGGTGAGAGCGCTCGAAAAGCGAGCGGAAGTCCAGGCCTGGGTGGATGCGATCTTTGCAAGATACGACCTGATTTGTACGCCGGTTCTGGGGTTGACGGCGCCGCCGGTTCCCGACGGCGAATGGCAGCAGCCTTACAGTGATCCTTATTACGCCGGGCACATCAGTACCTGCTATACCTATTTCGCCAATATACTGGGACTGCCCGCGGCGTCCGTTCCCTGTGGTTTTGTCGACGGACTCCCCGCCGGTATGCAGATCGTAGGTCCCCGTTTTGCGGATACCCGCGTCATGCGCGCCGCGCAGTCGTTCGCCCGGATCCAGCCCTGGATGGAAAAGCATCCGGAAATCTAGCACCGAAGGGGCGGCAAACATGATGCCGGTTACCCCGGATTGAATAGCGCATATCTTTGGTTCAAGATTGAACGCTGTTTACGACGGAATGTGCTATGTCTGACTTTACCCACCTGAATACACGCGGCGAGGTGCATATGGTCGATGTCTCCGACAAGCCGGAGACCGCCCGCACGGCCATTGCCCGCGCATCGGTGCGGCTGACCCCCGCTATTGTGAAGGCGCTTTCTTCGGAAACCCTGCCCAAGGGCGACTTATATGCCACGGTACGCATCGCGGCGATTCAGGCCACCAAGCGTTGTGCCGAACTGATTCCCCTTTGTCACCCGCTGTCCCTGAGCAAGGTCGGTGTCGATATCGAACTGGATGCCGGGGCGCCGCGGTTGACCCTGGAAGTGACCTGCAAAACGGCCGGCCGCACCGGTGTGGAAATGGAAGCGCTGACCGGCGCCTCCGTTGGCGCACTGACGATCTACGACATGTGCAAGGGCATCGATAAGGGCATGATCATCGAGGAAGTCCGGCTTTTGGAAAAAACGGGTGGCAAATCCGGCGACTGGCGCGCCGGGGAGGTGCCGGCATGATCCGGGTGCTGTTTTTCGGTCGGCTGGGAGAGTATGCCGAGAATGGCCGGATGGAGTTAACCAGTCCGCCGGCCCCCGGTACGGCGGCTGCCCTGCGCGATCACCTGGGCGCAGTGGATGCCGGGCTCGGAAAGGCGCTGGCGGAACCCCAGGTGATGGTGGCCGTCAATCAGGAAGTGGTGGACTGGGACAGTCCCATCCACGATGGCGACGAAGTCGCTTTCCTGCCGCCGGTGACGGGGGGCTGAGATGATCCGGATCCAGCCGGAGGATTTCGACCTTGCCGAAGAATACCAGCAGCTGCGCCAGGGCGGCGCCGGCGTTGGTGCAATCGTCACCTTTACGGGCCTGGTTCGCGATTTCAATAATATCGCCGAGCGACAGGGCGCGTCGGTGGAAACGCTTTTCCTCGAGCATTATCCCGGCATGACCGAGCGCCTGCTCGAGGATATCATCCGGGAAGCCCGTGATCGCTGGCAATTGAGCGGTGTGACCGTCATTCATCGTATCGGCGAACTCAAGCCCGGGGACCAGATCGTATTCGTGGGCACCGCCGCCGCGCACCGGGCCGAGGCGTTCGCGGCGGCGGAATTCCTTATGGACTACCTCAAGACCCGGGCCGCGTTCTGGAAGCGGGTACGTCGTGGCGGGCGGAACGAATGGCTGGATATGAAAGACAGCGACCGGATGGCCGCCAGTCGCTGGCAGCGCGAAGGAAAACAGCCCGGGCGCGATGGCGGGGGACAGCAGTGACCGCCAGCGGGATCGACGGCCTGATACTGGCCGGGGGACGGTCTTCGCGCATGGGCGGCGGTGCCAAGGCGGCCGAACCGTTTCTGGGGAAGCCACTGCTCGAGCACGTGATCGAGCGCTTCGGTCCCCAGGTGGAGCGACTCTACCTTAACGCCAACGGTGACACTCACTGGCTGGCAGGCTATTCGCTGCCCGTTATCGGCGATGCCGTCGCCGATTATCCGGGGCCACTGGCGGGGCTGCACGCGTTCTTTTGCCACCGCGACGGTGTTGCCGAAAACCGCGAAAAAGTGGCACTGGTCCCCTGCGACGGCCCCTTCGTTCCCCTGGACCTGGTGGCCGTTCTCGCCGCTGCCATGAATAAGCACCGGGCCGACGTGGCCTGTGTGCGCTACGACGGCGAGTGGCAACCCACTTTCTCCCTCTGGCACCGGCGGACGGCGACCGCTGTGGCGGACCAGCTATTGTCGGAAAAACACGGCGGCTTCCGGCCGCTCCTGGCAAAACTCCGGACCTCGGCGGTGGATTGGCCGCCGTCGGGGGTGAACCCCTTTTTCAATATCAACACCCCCGAGGATCTGCGACGGGCCCGGCAAGGATCGGAGGCCTGAAGTGGCACTGAGTGGGGAAAACTTCCTGCGCTACAGCCGGCAACTGCTGATGGCCGATATCGGGGAGTCTGGCCAGGAGCGATTGCTCCGATCCCGGGTATTGGTGGTGGGCCTGGGCGGTCTCGGTTGTCCGGTGACTTTATACCTGGCGGCGGCCGGGGTCGGGCAACTGACGCTGTGCGATCCCGACAAGGTGGACCGGACCAACCTGCAGCGGCAGATACTGTACCGGGAAGCCGACTGCGGCAGCCTTAAGGTTGACGCCGCCCGGCGCGAGCTGACGGCGCTGAACCCGGGGGTCGAGCTGATTCCCTATGCCCGGGAGGCGGACGACGAACTGCTGGCGCAGGTGGCATCCGGGCAGTTCGATGTGGTGGTGGATTGCACCGACAATCTGGCGGCACGGCACCGGCTCAACCGGGCCTGCAGTCCCGCCGGGGTGGCGCTGGTGAGCGCGGCGGCCATGGGCTGGGAAGGGCAGCTGCTAACGCTGGATTTTCGCAGCCGTGCGGGGCCCTGCCTGGCCTGTGCCATCCCCGAGGGCAGCGACGAGCCCCTGATGAACTGTGGCAACAGCGGGGTGGTGGGGCCCGTGCTGGGCGCCATGGGCAGTCTGCAGGCCATCGCGGCGCTGCGCATGCTGCTGGGCAAGCCGGTTTCCCACGGCCGTTTACAGCGTTACGATGGCACATCGGGTCGTTGGCTGGACCTTTCCATCCGGGCACGGGTCGACTGTCCCGTGTGCGCCGCCTCCGAGTCGAAAAACTAATTAGGAAGGAGACACCGTTTTGAGCCAACATGCGTCGGAATCCCTGCGACCGCTCAATGTCGCCCTGCTCACCGTCTCGGACACGCGGACCCGCGAAAACGACACGTCCGGGGACTATTTGCAGGACGCCGTCGAGAGCGCCGGGCACCGGTTGGTGGAGCGCCGGTTGCTTAAGGATGATATTTATCGGATGCGCGCCACCGTCTCCGCCTGGATTGCCGACCCCGGTGTGGAGGTCATCGTCACCACCGGGGGTACCGGTTTCACCGGCCGCGACAGTACGCCCGAAGCGCTGGCACCCTTATTCGACAAGCGGATCGAGGGTTTTGGGGAACTGTTCCGGCAATTGTCTTACGACGATATCGGTACCGCCACGGTGCAGTCCCGGTGTCTGGCGGGGTTGGCCAACCGCACGGCCATTTTCTGCCTTCCCGGGTCCACGGGAGCCTGCCGGCTGGGCTGGGAGCAGATTCTCGCCAGCCAACTGGACAGTCGCACCCGGCCGTGCAATTTCGTCCAGCATGTGGGGGCGGAAAAACCGTGATTTCGCTATTTTTGCCCGGCGCGGACTTTCACGGCATCCCGGCACCATGCTAAGCGTCGATGAAGCCAGACGCCGCCTGATAGAGGCCGCGACACCGCCCAGTGGCAGGCGCCATGTGCCGGTTTCGCAGGCCTTGAATCTCGTGCTTGCCGGGGATGTGTTCTCGGAAGTGGACGTGCCTCCCGCCAACAACAGCGCCATGGACGGTTATGCGTTTTGCCATGGCGATGCGCGGCGGGCCGGTTTTGACTTGCCGGTGAGCCAGCGTATTGCCGCCGGACACAGTCCCTCGCCCCTGGCGGCCGGCTCTGCCGCGCGAATATTCACCGGTGGGGAAATTCCCGAGGGAGCCGACACCGTGGCCATGCAGGAAGACTGCCGGCTACTCGCCGATGGCGCGCGTGTGCAGATCGACCCGGGCGTGTCCGAGGGAGCCAATATCCGCCCCCGGGGCCAGGATATTGGCAGCGGCGAGCGCATCCTGGCCGTAGGCACCCGGCTGCGACCCCAGGAGCTGGGACTGTTGAGTTCCGTGGGCATCGCCCGGGTGGCGGTCTACCGGCCCCTGCGGGTGGCGATATTTTCCACCGGTGATGAACTGGTGGAACCCGGCAAACCTTTGAAACCGGGCCAGATCTACAATTCCAACCGGGCAACCCTGACCGGGATCGTTACCGCCCTGGGTATGGAGGCATTGGATCTGGGCAATGTTCCGGATACCGCCAGGGCCACGGAAAAGGTTTTGTTCAAGGCGGCAGCGGAAGCGGACGTGGTGGTTTCCTCCGGGGGGGTCTCCGTGGGCGAAGAGGATCACGTTAAGGCGTCGGTGGCAAAACTGGGAAAGGTCGATTTCTGGAAGACCGCCATCAAGCCCGGCAAGCCCCTGGCCTTCGGTAGCGTTGGCGGCAAGCCTTTCCTGGGGTTGCCCGGCAATCCGGCCTCGGTGTTCGTGGTGGGCCTGATCCTGGTGCGACCCTTTTTGCTGGCACAGCAGGGGGCGCGCTTCCGGGAGCCGACGCCGCGTTGGGTGCCGGCGCTGTTCGACCGCCGGGGGGGCAAGCGGGAGGAGTACCTGCGAGCCCGGTTGACGGAAAAGGGGGCGGAACTGTTCCCCAACCAGAGTAGCGGTGTGCTGTCCTCGGCCTGCTGGGGCGACGGCCTTGTCATGCAGCCTCCGGACACACCGGTACGGGCAGGGGAGCAGGTCATGTTCTATTCTTATGGTGACCTGCTATCCTGACACTCAAAAGTTAACGTCCAATACCAATGACAGCCACAGTGACTGATAACAACAGCGAGAGCGCCGGGGGCGGCGGTCGCCGGTTAATTGACCCCTTTCAGCGCGACATTACCTACCTGCGGCTGTCGGTGACGGATCGTTGTAACCTCCGCTGCACCTACTGCATGGCGGAGAACATGACTTTTCTGCCCCGCCAGCAGATCCTCAGCCTGGAGGAAATGGAGACCATTGCCGGTGCGTTTGTGGAGTTGGGCATTCGCAAGATCCGGCTCACCGGCGGCGAGCCCCTGGCCCGCAACGGTATCGTCAAGCTGGTGGATGCCCTGGCGCGCCTGGACGGGCTGGATGAACTGGTGATGACCACCAACGGCATCATGCTGCCCCGCCATGCCCGTGCACTCAAGGACGCCGGCATGGGCCGGCTCAATATCAGTCTCGATACCCTGGACCCGGATCGCTACCGGGCCATGACCCGCGTCGGCGAACTGGAGGATGCCCTGGCCGGTATCCGCGCCGCCCAGCAGCTGGATTTCGGCAGGATAAAGCTCAATGCCGTGATACTGGCAGGCGTTAACGACGACGAGGTGGTGGATCTGGCGCGGTTCGCCGTCGATGAAGGACTGGATATCTCCTTTATCGAGGAGATGCCCCTGGGCCACATTTCCTCCCACGAACGCCGGCAAACCCAGGTGGCCAGCCAGCGTATCCGGGAACGGCTGAACGATAATTTCCAGCTTGTGGCCAGTGCCGAGAATACCGGTGGCCCCTCCCGCTACCACCGGGTCGAGGGGGCCGACACCAGGATCGGTTTTATTTCGCCCATGACCGACAATTTCTGCGCCAGTTGCAATCGCGTGCGCCTGACGGTGGAGGGACGCCTGTTGCTGTGCCTGGGCAACGACCACTCCCTGGATCTCAAGGAGGTTGTCCGCCGTTACCCCGGCGAGGATGAACGCCTGCGCAACGCCANNATCGCCCGCAAGCCGGAACGCCACCACTTCGATCCCGAGCGTACCGATATTGTCCGCTTCATGAACGCCACCGGCGGTTGATCGGTTTCCCGTCCCGGGGTTCCGGCCCTGTTCTTACTCCCGCCCTCCCTTTACAATGGCGTCGCTTTGTCCGGGCGGCCTCCGCCCGGCCCGTGCGCGCCCGGCGCCGCGGCGTTAATTTCTTTTGGCCTGGAAAGTCGCCCTGAAAAACGGAGAGTCGCCATGAAAAACATTGTGCTCCTGATACTGGTTTCGGTGGTGGTCGTGGCCGTTGCCGCCATGGCGTTCTGGTCATCCCGGGAGCCGGCGGCGCCTGGCGAGAAAGTGGCAACAATCACTGTCTATCACAGCCCCACCTGCGGTTGCTGCAAGGACTGGATGGAACACCTGCGCGACGAAGGGTTCGCGGTGCAGGCCGAGGCTGTTGCCGATATGCAGCATATCAAGCAGCGCGAAGGCGTACCGCCGGCGATGGCCTCCTGCCACACGGCGCTGGTCGATGGCTACGTTGTGGAAGGCCATGTGCCGGCCGCCGATATCCGCCGACTGCTGGAAGAACGCCCCGCGGTCGCCGGCATCGCCGTGCCGCAGATGCCGGTAGGCAGTCCCGGTATGGAAATGGGCGATCGTCGCGACCCCTATGCCGTACTGGCTTTCACCGGGGACGGTAAGAGCCGGGTTTACAACCATTATCCCGGCAACTGAGCCCTGGCGCGCCACGATAACCGTCGAGAGGTAATTGCCCATGGCCGGCTGTTGTGAGAGCGACTGTTCCCTGGATGCACGGCACGCGCGCCAGGCTGCCACCCTGAAGGCGGTGCTGGTTATCAATGCCGTGATGTTCGCGGTAATGATTGCCGCTGCGCTTTACAGCGCCTCCGCCGCCCTGATGTCCGACAGTCTCGATAACCTCGGTGACGCCCTGACCTACGGCCTCAGCCTCTACGCGGTTTCACGGGGGGCGAAAACGAAGGCCAGGGTGGCCCTGTTCAAGGGCGCGCTGATCTTTCTGGCGGCCTGCGCCGTGGGCGTTCAGATCGCCATGAAGCTGGTTGAGCCGACGGTGCCGGTATTCGAGGTCATGGGCCTTTTCAGCCTGCTGGGGCTCGCCGCCAACGGATTCTGCCTGTTCCTGCTCTGGCGCCATCGGGAAGAGGATGTGAACATGAGTTCGGTGTGGGAGTGTTCCCGCAACGATATTGTCGCCAATCTTTCCGTGTTCGCCGCCGCCGGCGGTGTCTGGCTTACCGCCTCGGGTTGGCCCGACCTCCTGGTGGCGATGGGCCTGCTGCTGTTCCTCATGCGCTCCGCGATCCGGGTGATCGTCTCCGCGCGCGGGGAACTCGCCGCCCCGGCCTGAGGTTTTCCAGCCCGCCCCGGCATGGAGTCGTGCCGGCCTTCGCGGTATCATGCCGCTGTCGACGGCGACCGCCGAAAACCAACAAAATCAGTGCTGATGGAGCCATTATGATCATCAAACCCAAAGTGCGCGGTTTCATGTGCATCACCGCCCATCCCGTCGGGTGCGAGGAAAACGTCAGGCGGCAGATCGAATACGTGAAGTCCCGCCCGGCCATCGAAAGGGGTCCCAGACGGGTCCTGGTGATTGGCTCATCCACCGGCTACGGCCTGGCTGCGCGCATCACGGCGGCTTTCGGCTCGGGAGCCGATACGCTGGGTATTTTCTTCGAAAAAGAGGGCACGGAGAAGAAGCCGGCCAGCGCGGGCTGGTACAACTCCGCGGCATTCCACAAGTTCGCGCAGGAGGAAAAGCTTTACGCCAGGAGCATTAATGGCGACGCGTTTTCCGACGAGATCAAGGACAAGGCCATCGATGCCATCAAGGCGGATCTCGGGCAGGTGGACCTGGTGGTTTACAGCCTCGCCGCACCGCGCCGGCAACACCCCAGGACCGGGGAGGTTCACAACTCCACACTCAAACCCATCGGCAAGTCGGTGACCCAGCGCGGCATCAATACCGACAAGGAAGAGATTCAGGAATTCACCCTGGAAGCGGCCAGCCAGGAAGATATCGACAACACCGTGGCGGTCATGGGCGGCGAGGACTGGCAGATGTGGATCGACGCCCTGGACAAGGCCGGTGTCCTGGCCGAGGGCGCCAAGACCACGGCGTTCACCTATATCGGCGACAAGATCACCTGGGACATTTACTGGCACGGCACCATCGGCCAGGCCAAACAGGACCTCGACCGCCGGGTGGTTAATATCCGCGAAAAGCTGGCGGATAAGGACGGCGACGCCCGGGTATCGGTGCTCAAGGCGGTGGTGACCCAGGCCAGTTCCGCCATTCCCATTATGCCCCTGTATCTGTCCCTGCTATTCAAGGTGATGAAGGAGGAGGGAACTCACGAGGGGTGCGTCGAGCAGCTTTACCGGTTGTTCAGCGAATGCCTGTACAACGATTCCCCGCGCCTGGATGAGGAAGGGCGGCTGCGCGTCGACAACCTGGAACTGAAGCCCGAAGTGCAGGAGGCCGTGGCCGAAGCCTGGTCCAAAGTGACCACGGAGAACCTGTACGAGCTGACGGATTTCCGGGGCTACAAGAAGGAGTTCCTGCGTCTTTTCGGGTTCGAGGTGGATGGGGTGGATTACGACGCCGATGTGGACCCGGCCGTCCCCATAAAGAACCTCATCTGACCGCTGGGATGTCTCCATGACCATTGCGCCGGGTAAAACCTATCAGCTCTCGCCCCGGGTGCGACGCATCACGGCCCCCAACGGCGGTCGTATGACCGGCCCTGGCACCAATACCTACCTGGTGGGAGATGGCGACGAGCTTGCGGTCATCGATCCGGGGCCCGCCATCGAGAGCCATGTGGAGGCCATCCTCAATGCCACCGATGGGCGCATCCGGCGAGTGCTGGTGACCCACACCCATGCCGATCACTCTCCCGCCGCAGGGCCGCTGGTGGACGCCACCGGCGCCGAGGTGCTCGGTTGTCCGTTGCGCCCCAGCGACGGTCACCAGGACGAGAGCCTGCATGTGAATCGCGAAATTAGCCATGGCGAGATCATCGAGGGTGGCGGGTACCGGCTGCAGGCCATTCATACGCCCGGGCATATCGGCAACCATTTCTGCTACCTGCTGGCCGGTGACAATATGCTCTTTGCCGGCGATCACATAATGGAAGGGGTCAGCGTGGTAATCGTGCCCCCCAGCGGCGACCTCAAGGATTTCCTGGATTCCCTGACGCGGCTCCGTAATTATTCCATCGATGCCATCGCGCCGGGACATGGCCACCTGATCGAGGACCCCGTTGCCGAGTTCGACAAACTGGCCCGTCACCGGCGTTATCGGGAAAACAAAGTGCTCGAGGCCCTGGAGAAGCTGGGCGAGGGCAGTCTCGACAGCTTGCTGCCCCTGGCCTATGACGACGTCGACCCGGAGCTCCACAAAGTGGCGCGCTACTCACTCTGGGCCCACCTGCTTAAACTGGAGCGGGAGGGCCGGGCCGTGAGAACGATCGAAAAGCACTGGGCGTTCGGGGAAGAGCACTGGAAACCGGCCTGAATGCGCGACACCCGATACGCTGATCATGGCTAAGTCACGAACCCGGAATTCCCTCTGGCACCCCCGCTACTGGCCCACCTGGCTGGGCATGGCCCTGTGGTGGCTGATGGTACAGCTGCCCTATCCGGTATTGATGTGGCTGGGAGGGCGCCTGGGCGGGCTTTTTTACCGGCTGGCCGGTGAGCGCCGGCGCATCGTTGAGCGCAACCTGGCGCTTTGTTTACCGGATTGGAGCGACCAGGAGCGCAGGGTTCTGGCACGGCGCAATTTTGACAGCTACGGCAAAAGCCTTTTTGAGGTGGCCATGGCCTGGTGGTGGCCGGAACGGCGGCTTCGTCGCTGGGTTGTCGTGGAAGGCCTTGAGAATATCGATAATCTGGCGGGGCAGGGCGCACTGCTGATGGCCATTCACTACACCACCCTGGAAGTGGGGGGCCAGGCGCTGAACATGGAGCGTCCTATCGACGGCATGTATCGGCCCCACAAAAATCCGGTCTACGATTACCTGCAACGCCGGGGCCGGGTTTCCCGCAACGCGGATTCGCGGGTTTATCCGCGCAAGGACGTGCGCGGTGTCATGCGCGCCCTGCGTGCCGGGCGCGTGATCTGGTACGCACCGGATCAGGACTACGGCCCCAAACAGAGTGTTTTCGCGCCTTTTTTTGGCGTTACCGCCGCTTCGGTTACCGCCACGGCCCGGTTCGCCCAGGGAGGGCGGGCCGCGGTGCTGCCCTTTACTCACGTGCGGCTCGACGACGGTACCGGGTATCGGGTGGTGGTCCATCCGCCCCTGGCGAATTTTCCCGAAGGTGACGACCTGGCCGATGCCGCCAGGATCAATCGTCTGGTGGAACAATTTATCCGCGACGCGCCCGAGCAGTATCTCTGGGCCCACCGCCGCTTCAAGACCCGTCCACCGGGGGAGCCTTCGCTATACCGGGCCCGGCGAAAAAATAAATAGAGTGCTTGAACTGCCGCCGCTTGTGCCGTCGCGGACGCGCCAGTACCATTACGCTTTTTCGCGCGGAGCAGAGCATGATCACCGGCAGTATCGTAGCAATGATCACCCCCATGGTGCCCGGCACCATGACCGTGGACTGGGAGGCGTTGCGCAAGCTGGTTGACTGGCACATCGAACAGGGTACCGATGCCATCGGCGCGGTGGGTACTACCGGGGAATCCGCCACCCTGGACATGGGCGAGCACCTGGAGGTGATCGAGGTCTGTGTCGACCAGGCGGCGGGCCGTATTCCCGTGGTGGCCGGCACCGGCGGCAACAGCACCTGGGAAGCCATCGCCCTGACCAGGGGCGCGAAGGACGTGGGGGCCGCCGCTTCCCTGCAGGTGGTTCCCTACTATAACAAGCCCACCCAGGAGGGCATGTACCTGCATTTCAAAACCATCGCCGAGGCGGTGGACATACCCATTATTCTCTACAACGTGCCGGGGCGGACCGCGTGTGACATGCTCCCGGAGACGGTCAGGCGCCTGGCCCGGATACCCAACATTGTGGGCATCAAGGAGGCCACCGGCGACATGGACAGGGCTCGCGAACTGGTCGAAACCTGTCCCGAAGATTTCGCTGTCTATTCCGGTGATGATGCCACGGCGCTGGACCTTATCCTGCTGGGGGGCAAGGGTAATGTTTCCGTCACCGCCAATGTCGCCGCCGCGGCCATGCACGAACTCTGTGTCGCCGCCATGGCGGGGGACACCGAACGCGCGGGACAGATCGATGCCAGGCTCAGTGCTCTTAACAAGGCGCTTTTCCTGGAATCGAACCCCATTCCCGTCAAGTGGGCCTGCGCGGAAATGGGGCTGACCCGGCATAATGCCATTCGCCTGCCTCTCACCCCCCTTTCGGCGGGTTACCACCAGGCAGTGCGGGACGCCATGGCCGCCGCCGATATTCCCATCCGGACAACAACGGAGAACCCGGACCAATGAGACAACGATTCCTGGGTGCGAAACTGGCCATAGCCGCTTTTTCCGCTACTGCAATGCTGCTAGGGGGCTGTGGCCTGACCGATGACGAGGGCCTGTTCCGTAACCGGAGTCAGGACTACAGGCGTGCCGAGGAATTGCCGGTGATCGTCGTGCCCGGCAAGCTGGACAAGGAAGCGATCGGCCAGCTTTACCCGATTCCCCCCATCTCCGATACGGCGGTACTGGAGGAGGACCTGGACGTACCGCGCCCTCAGCCCCTGTCCGAAAATGTCCTGGAAGAGAAGGTCAAAATCCAGTCCCTGGGCGATGAACGCTGGATCCTTACCAACAGGGGCCCCAGCGAAGTCTGGCCGCGGGTGCGCAATATCCTCAATCGCAGTCGAATTCCCACGGCGCGGGCCGAAGCGTCTGAAGGGGTTATCGAGACAGTGTGGCTGAAATTCCAGGACGACGCCGAGAACAAGCACCGGTTCCGCTTTTATATCCAGCCCGGCGTCCAGGTGAACAGTACCGAAATCAAGGTGCTCCACGACCAGGCCCCCCGGGACGATGAAGAGGTGACAGATTCCGCCTGGCCGGTGGAATCCGAAAGCGACGACCGCGAGGCCCACATGACCCGGTTGCTGGCGGAATCCCTGGCCGGCGACGTTTCCAGTGGCACCGTGTCATTGCTCGCCCAGACCATCGGCGGCGAGAAAAAGGTGGAGATAGTCACACCCAGTGTTGCCGATCCCTATGTCCTCATGAAACTGGATTTCGAGCGGGCCTGGGCTTCGGTAGGCTATTCCGTGCAGCGGGGCAATTACACCCTTATCGACCAGAACCGCTCGGAGGGAATCTATTACGTGAACTACACCCCGGACAAGGATGAGGGCGAGAAAGACGGCTTCTTCAGCCGCTGGTTCGGCGGTAAGGACGAGGAAAAACTCGCCGTCAACTTCCAGGTGCTGGTTACCGAAGGGGAGGATGGTGTCGAGGTGCGCGTGGTGGACAAGGAGCAGACCAGCGTCGAGAGAAATCTCGCCATCCGGTTGCTCAAGGACCTTCGCTCGAACCTGTCCTGATCGACCAGGCGATTGCGGGAGCCCCACATGCGGTATGCTTCGCTGGGCAGTGGCAGCAAGGGCAATGCCACGCTGGTGGCCACGGACAACGGGGTTGTTCTTGTGGATTGCGGGTTCTCGGTCCGGGAAACCGTCCGGCGCCTGGCCCGGCTCCGCTGTAACCCCGAGGACCTCGACGCCATCCTCGTCACCCACGAACACAGTGACCACATTCGCGGGGTCGTGCCCCTGGCCCGCAAGTACGGGCTGCCGGTTTTTATGACGGCAGGTACGGCGAAAGCGGTGTCTTCCTGCCGGGATGTCATTGCCCACGAGGTGAACCCCCACCGTTCCCTGTCCCTGGCCGGATTCGATATTATCCCGGTAGCGGTGCCCCATGATGCCCGGGAACCGGTTCAGTATATCTTCCGCGCAGGCGGCAATAGCCTGGGCATTCTCACCGACCTGGGTTGCATTACGCCCCATGTGATCGACGCCTATCGCGAGTGCGACGGCCTCCTGCTGGAAGCCAACCATGATGTCGGGATGCTTGCCAATGGACCCTATCCGCCCTCGCTCAAGCGCCGGGTGGGCGGGCGCTGGGGACACCTCAGCAATGATCAGGCCGCAGCCCTGCTTGCGGCGCTTGGGCCGGAGCGTATTCAGTCGCTTGTGCTGGCCCATATCAGTGAGAAGAACAACGCCAGGGAGCTCGTTTCGGCAGCGGTGGCACCCCATACGGCCGCCGTGGGCAACCTGACCTATGCTTGCCAGGCACAAGGATTTCCCTGGCAGACCCTGTTATGAATTGGAGAAAGGTGTAATTCCATGGAAAAGCGCGACATTGTCAACACAGGCAAGGCCAAGTCATTGTATCGGACCGACAATCCCGATTTCATGATCATGGAGTTTCGCAACGACACCTCCGCGTTTGATGGTGGAAAGGTCGCCCAGCTTGATCGCAAGGGTATGGTCAACAACAGGTTCAACGCCTTTATTATGGACCGGCTCGAGTCTGCGGGCATTCCCACTCACTTTCAGCAATTGTTGTCGGCCCGGGAGTCACTGGTAAAGAGCCTTCAGATGATTCCCGTCGAATGCGTGGTACGCAATCTTGCTGCCGGCAGCCTGTGTCGTCGGCTGGGAATCGAGGAGGGCATTGAGATCGAACCGCCCACTTTCGAGCTGTTTCTCAAAAACGATGCCCTCCACGACCCCATGATCAATGAATCCCACGCCCTGGCCTTCGGCTGGGCCAGCGCCGATCAGCTTGTCCGGATGAAGACTTTGACTTATCAGGTCAACGACGTGCTCAAGGCACTCTTTGCCGACGCAGGCATGTTGCTGGTGGATTACAAGCTGGAATTCGGGGTGGCCGGTGGCGAAGTGGTGCTGGGGGATGAGTTCAGCCCGGATGGTTGCCGCATCTGGGACAGCGAGACCCGGGAAAAACTCGACAAGGACCGTTTCCGTCAGGATCTGGGTAATGTCGTCGAGTCCTACGAGATTGTGGGCCGGCGATTAGGCATCGATTTCGAAGATACGGATTAAAGCTTCTCCGAACGGTTCGCAGAGACATTCACGGCAGCGACTTATTGTTCCGCAGGGTCGGCTGCCATCGTTTCTTCGATATCCAACAGGTCTTCCAGGCCCGCCAGGTGGATCATGGAGAGTACATTGTCGGGGGCGCCGCGAAGAACCAGTTCCCGCCCGGCAGTATTGGCCGCGCGCTGCCAGGCGAGAATCAGGGCAACACCGGCGCTGTCGCTGTAGTCGACGCCGGACAGGTCCAGAAACCAGGTGTCTCCTCCGTCCCGGTCCGCCAGCCGGTCGGCCCCGATACCCTCGATACCGGGCACCGATTCGAAATCAAGCTTTCCCGCTACAGCTATGGTATTGCCGTCAAAGCGCACCGTGGCGTCCCCGGCGGGGGTCCTCTTCCTCACTGGGAATCGCCCTTGTGGTTGATGGGAATAGGGTGTTGTTCGTCCCGCCACTGCTCGATGGCCGCATCCACGTCGCCACCGTGTTTTTCCACCAGGGAGGCGAACTGGCTGCGAAAAACCATGCCGATATTGATGCCTTCCACGGAAATGTTGTAGAGCTTCCAGTCTCCGCTGTCGTCCCGGCGCAGCGAATACTGGGCGTGGTAGGGGGTGCCGTCGTCACTGTAAATGACCTGTTCGACCGCGGCGTAATCGGCATCGTCTGTAACACCTGCCGGCGGCGGTTTGGTTTCGATGCGCACGCCCCCGGCGTTGATCAGTGCCTTTGAATAAGTGGTAATCAGGCTGTCCTTGAGGATTTCCGCGAAGCGGTCCACACGCTCGCGAAAGGCCTTCCTTTCCTCGTCGGTGTCCAGGGCCCGGTAACGCCTGGCGCTGGCATAGGAGGCCATGACGCCCCGGGTGAAGCGCTCGATATCGACAACCTGCTCGACGAACCGACCGATCTCCCGGTAATAGCGATCCGGGTCCTCGGCGAAATAGTCTTTTGCTTCCCGGGCTTTTGCCAGCAGGTTGTCGGTGGACTGAACGATCAGGGCGTGGGGGTCCCGTGCATCTATCTGCCCGGTTTCTGCCGTTTCCTCCTCTCCGGCCAGGGACGGCCAGGCAATAAGCATGGCGATAATGGCAGAAAATACGTATCGAGAGAGCGTTGTCATTTGTTCACCATGTTGGAAAGAAATTTGCCCACCAGTTCCTCGAGTACGAGAGCCGATTGTGTCTCGCGGATTCTGTCGCCGTTGCCGAGGATGTCCGGGGAACCGCCAATGGAAATGGCGATATATTTTTCCCCCAGTATCCCGGACGTCTGGATGGCGGCGATACTGTCGTCCGTCAGGTAGTCGATGCGGTCGTTTATGTGCATTTCAACCTCGGCGCGGACGGAGAGGGGGTCCAGTCGAATGGCGGCAACCCGCCCAACCTGGACACCGGCCACAGTTACCCTGGCACCCTGGTTCAGGCCGGCGACATTGTTGAAGCGGGCAACCAGCGTATAGGTGTCCCCCTGCGTGGCGGTGGGGTTGAGACCGCTTACCTGGATGGCGAGAAAAGCGAAAGCGGCAAACCCGGCGATCAGGAAGAGGCCCACGACAATTTCGACGGTTCTGCTCATTAATCGACTCCGAACATCATGGCGGTCAACAGGAAATCCATGCCCAATACCGCCAGGGAGGAATAAACCACGGTCCGGGTGGTTGCCTCGCCGATGCCGCGGGAGGTGGGTTCCGAATCGTAGCCCTGGAAAACCGCGATCCAGCTGACAATAACACCGAATACCAGGGACTTGATAATGCCGTTGAGAATATCCTCTCCAAAGCTGAGGCTCTCGCGCATATTCACCCAGAAGGCGTTGCTGTCCACGCCCAGCCATTTTACACCCACCAGTACCGCGCCACCGATGGCCACGGCGTTGAAGATCTGGGCCAGCAGGGGCATGGTGATAATTCCCGCAAGCAGCCGGGGGCGGACAACCCGGCGCACGGCATCGACACCGATCATATCCATGGCCACTAATTGCTCCGTTGCTTTCATCAGGCCGATCTCGGCGGTCATGGCCGATCCCGCCCGGCCGGCGAACAGCAGCGCGGCCACCACCGGCCCCAGTTCCCGGACCAGCGACAGGGACACCGCCTGGCCCAGGGCCTCGACGGCGCCGAAGCGCACCAGCACCGTATAACCCTGGAGGGCCAGGACCATGCCCACGAACAGGCCGGACATGACGATGATCACCAGGGACAGGACACCGGCGTTGAAAAGCTGGCGCACCAGCAATGACAGCCCGGGCCGCAGTGTCGGTCTGCCCCAGAGCGCGGCCACGAACAATACCCCGGCGCGGCCCAGGGTCGCGAGTCGATTGAGCCCGTAGCGGCCCAGGAGGGCGATGGCGTTCAGCATGTTTCACCCAGGTCCAGATCGTCACGGTAATCGGGTGCCGGGTAATGAAAGGGCACGGGGCCGTCGGGCAGTCCCTTTACGAATTGGCGGACTTCCGGAGCCCTGCTTTCCAGTATTTCCTGGATGGGACCCTGGCCGGCCACCTGGCCGTCGGCCAGGACATAGGCATGGCGGGCGATACTGGCGGTTTCGGGTACGTCGTGGGAAATGATGATGCTGGTCAGGTTGAGGGTATCGTTGAGACGTTTTATCAGGGCGGCGAGCATGCCGGTGGAAATGGGGTCCTGGCCGGCAAAGGGTTCATCATAGAGAATTAGTTCGGGGTCCAGAACAATTGCGCGCGCAAGAGCCACGCGCCGGGCCATGCCCCCGGACAGAGTTGCGGGCATCAGGTGCCTGGCTCCGCGCAGTCCCACCGCTTCCAGCTTCATCAATACGAGGTCGCGGATCATGGTATCCGGCAGGCGGGTATGGGCGCGCAGGGGGAAGGCCACATTCTCATAGACCGACAGGTCGGTAAAAAGAGCACCACTCTGGAACAGGAAACCCATTTTGCGGCGCTCCCGAAACAGGGCCGAGCGCGACAATCGGTGGATGTCGGTGCCGCCGACCCGGACGGTTCCGGCTCCCGGTTTAAGCTGGCCGGCTATAAGGCGCAACAGGGATGTCTTGCCGGAGCCGCTGGGACCCATGATCGCGGTAATCCCGCCCCGGGGGATGCGCATGTCAATGCCCCTGAAAACGGTCCGGTCCCGGTAGCGAAAGTGCAAGTTATCGATCTGGATATAATCGTCGTTTTGTCTCTGGCGGGCCGTGCGGGTTGTCAAGCTGTCTCTCCCCGTTGCGCTGCACAATGAGCCTATGATAGAACAAATAGCCAATAATCTGGTGCAATTTCCGGGTTAAATGCCGTTCCGTCATGGCCGGGCTGGTACCATGCGGTACCACTTGGTGTTGACCACGCGGGTGGACGAGCTGGAATTCCGGACGCCCAGGCTCATGGCGGTTTTCCCAGCGCAGCATCGGGTCTTGTGGCAAAGAGGCTTGTGGTCCGATTTTTTATCGGTCTCACCGGGCGAATACAGTCAGCGCTGCCGTTACCGCGGCGGACAACGGTATAGCGCTGCTGAGCTATTGGCAAAGCGAGGAGTCGTGGCGATTGTTCGGAACGCGGTCAAGTGGCTGCTCTGTTTGTCTGGAAAATCAACCGCTTGCACTTTTCAGTCGGTAATGATTATTGTTCGACTCCGTTAGCCAATATACTCGGGCCTTCACTCACGACTCCGGTCAGGAAAGTCAACGGAGCTAAGGACAGGGAGGTCTGAATGTCGGTCGCATCGATGATTGCACGGAATCATTTTGCCCAGCAGTGCCTTATTACCGGCCTCTTCGTTGCCGGTGCACTGCTGCTGTACGGATTGACGGATTTCGATCTCAATCACGGCTGGCAGTGGTATTCGCTGATTATCGCCCTCTGGCTGACGGCTTTGCTCGCCCACCACCTGCGCTATTTCTCCCGCACGTCCTCGGAGGAACTGCAGCGCAAGTTCCTGCTGGAAACGCTTTCCAGCGCATCGCCGGTGATTCTCTGGACCGTTGACGCCGCGGGTGTGATCCGCGATGTCAGGGGCGGCGCCCTGGACAAGGCGGGTTGGTCCCCGGCCGATCTGATCGGCAGGAACATGGCCATGGTCCTGGGAGGCGATTCCCCCATGGTCGAGGATATCCGGTCCGCGCTCGACGGTGAGCAGTTCATGTCCTTCAAGCCCATCAAGGACAGATATTACCGGCATCATTATTACCCGCTTTTTACCCGCTCGGGCCAGTGCGACGGCTTTAACTGCGTCTCCCTGGACCTGTCGCGGGAGCGTGAGCTGGACGCCCAGTTGCAATTGTCCCGGCAGGTGTTCGAAAACACCACCGACGCCATCGTTATCGGGGACGCCCATCGGCGAATTACCTCGGTCAACAATGCCTTTACCCGCATAACCGGTTATTCGGAGGTGGAGGTGCTGGGCAAAAAAGCCGGCTTGCCCCGGGCCAGGGAACAGAATTTCGCCTTCTACCGCAAGGTGGTGAAACGGATCCACAGCGGCGGTTCCTGGCATGGTGAGGTCTGGGGCCGGCGAAAATCGGGCGAGGCCTATTCGGCGAGGATGACCATTACGCGCATCCGCACCCGGGCCGGGAGTATCCACTATGTCTGTTTCTTCAGCGACGTCACCGACATCAAGCGTACCGAGGAAGAGTTAAAATACCTCGCCAACCATGACAACCTCACCGGCCTGCCCAACCGGCGACTCTTCCTCGACCGCCTCGACCAGGCCATCAAGCGTGCCAAGCGGCTCAATAACCGTATGGCCATCTTTTATATCGATCTCGACAATTTCAAGCTCATCAACGACTCCCTGGGACATAACTTTGGTGACGAGCTGCTCAAGTCCGTGGCCCGGCGGCTGCGCGAGATGGTGCGCGAGAGCGATACCGTGGCCCGCCTGGCCGGTGACGAGTTTACAGTGATCGCAGAGAATGTCCGGGACAATGCCGAAGTGACATCTATTGCCCGAAAGATCCTCAGTTGCTTCGAGGAGCCCTTTGTCGCCTTCGACCAGGAAATGGAGGGTACGGCCAGCGTCGGCATCGGAGTCTACCCGGACGATGGCGACGAGATGGTGGCCCTGATGGAAAACGCCGACATGGCCATGTATAAGGCCAAGGCCCGTGGCCGCAACGGTTATTTCTACCTGGCCGAGGATGGCAGCGGTCAGTTGCCGGATAAGGTTTTCTTTCCGTCCGAGTTGCGCCTGGCACTGAAGCGGGAGCAGATGTCGCTGGTTTTCCAGCCCCAGATTGATCTGGCCTCCGGCGATATTATCGGCTGCGAAACCCTGTTGCGCTGGAATCATCACTGCCGCGGGCAGCTTATGCCCGGGGACTTCCTGGCCATGGCCGAGGAGAAGGGCATCATTTCCCGAATCGGCGCATGGGCAGCCAGCGAGGCCTGCGCACAATACCGCCAATGGCACTCCCGGGGCGTTGAACTCGAGCAGCTGACCCTGAACATAGCCGCCCTGCAGCTGGATGATATCGATTTTCTGGAAAATCTGCGCCAGGCCATGGACAGGAACAATATTCCACCGGGCGTGCTCACGGTGGAAATTCCCGAGGGGGTGGTTGTCGACCACCTGGAACGTGCCCGGCTTTTCATCCGTTCCGCGCACCAGCTCGGAATTTCGTGCTCTGTGGATGAGCTGGGCTCGGTGGCCCCGAACTACACCTACCTCCAGCACCTGCCCCTGAAGACCGTCAAGCTTGATCGGCGCCTGGTGGCGTCGATCAAGTCTGGCCGGGAAGATCAGGGTATGGTGCGGGCCCTTGTCACCATCGCCGCTCTACTCGATATCCGGGTCGTCGCCGTGGGTATCGAGCGTCCCGGTCAGGAAGAGACGCTGGAATCGATCGGTTGCCACTATGGTCAGGGTTTTCTCTACGCCAAGCCCATGAGCGGCGACTCCTTTTTCAAATTCTATGCGGCCAGCCAGGGCTTGCCCGGCCAGAACTGGAATATAAGCTAAGCCGTCGCCGTCCCGTTTTCGTTGTCGTAGACTGGCGCCAGGGATTTTCAGGAGGACGACATGACGACTTACCGGGCACCGATCGATGAACTGAAGTTTGCTCTGCGCCAGATCGCTGAAATCGGGGAACTGCGCGAGTTGCCGGCGTTTAGCGAACTTTCCGACGATCTGGTGGATGCCATCCTCGAGGAGGCCGGTCGGTTCTATGCGGAGGTGGTGGCGCCCGGCAACCGTGCAGCGGACCGTCAGGGAGCCTCTCTGGAGAATCGCGCCGTGGTGCCGCCCCCGGCTCTTGACGGTATCTACCAGGCCTACCGGGAGGGTGGCTGGCCCAGCCTCACCGGCAACCCCGAATATGGCGGACAGGGACTGCCGCACATGCTCGGTTTTGCCGTGGACGAAATGATGCAGAGCGCCAATATGGCTTTTTCCCTTCTGCCGCTGCTCACCCAGGGGGTAATCACCGCCCTGGGGCGCTACGGTTCGGACAGCCAGAAAGCGCTCTACCTGCCCCGCCTGATCAGCGGTGAGTGGGCGGGTACCATGAACCTCACCGAGCCCGACGCCGGCAGCGACCTGGCAGCGGTCAAGACCTCCGCCTCTCCCCAGGGCGATCACTACCTGCTGCGGGGGCAGAAGATTTTCATCACCTGGGGCGATCAACCCTATACCGACAATATCGTTCACCTGGTGCTGGCCCGTACGCCGGATGCGCCGGCCGGCACCCGGGGTATTTCCCTGTTTATCGTGCCCAAATTCCTGGTGGACGACTCGGGAACGCCGGGTCGGCGCAATGACGTCTATCCGGTGGGGGTTGAACACAAACTGGGCATCCACGCCAGCCCCA
>DGNJ01000072.1:34460-77303 GCA_002388905.1 Cellvibrionales bacterium UBA4495 | reverse complement strand
CCAGGGCCTGAAGTATATGTTCGCAATGATGAACCACGCCCGGCTGGCTGTTGGCCTCCAGGGCGTTGCCATTGCCGAGCGGGCCCGACAGCAGGCGGCTGCCTACGCCCGGGAGCGCGTCCAGGGCAGGCCCCCGGAATGCGACCAGGGAGCGGCCATCATCCGCCACCCCGATGTGCGCCGAATGCTCGGCGTGATGAAAGTGCTGACCCAGGGGGGCAGGGCCCTAACGTCGGTGGCCATGTATCATTTCGACCATGCCGTCCACGGTGAAACCGATGTGGAGCGGCCCTACCACCAGGATCGGGTCGACCTGCTGACGCCCCTGGTCAAGGGCTGGTGTACGGAAATGGCCAACGAGGTCACCTCCCTGGGCATCCAGGTCCACGGCGGGACGGGCTATATCGAGGAAACCGGCGCTGCCCAGCACTACAGGGATGCCCGTATTGCCGCCATCTATGAGGGCACCAACGGTATCCAGGCAATGGACCTTATGGGGCGAAAATTGCTGGCCGATCGGGGCGAGGTGGCCGATGCGGTGCTCGATGAAATGGCGGAAATTCCCCTGGCCTGCCGCGCTCAGGGCCTGGACGATTTGGCGGAACATGTGGAGGCGGCGCTGACGAGGAGCCGCAAGGCCCTGTTCCACTGCCTGGGAGAGACCGGGCGGTCGCCGGCGTTTGCCGGGGCGGTGGCTTTTTCCATGTTGATGTTGCTGGGCACCACCTTTGCCGCCGCCTGGCTGGCCAAGGGCGCGGCCCGGAGCGCCCACCTGATGGGCGGGAATGGCGACTCCCCGGATTTCCACAATAGCCGGATTCTCTGGGCCCGGGTCTTCGCCGAGCAGGTCCTGCCCAGAACTGAAGCCTGGTTTGCTGCCGTGGTTGCCGGCGAGGAAGCGTTGATGACGCTTCCCGACGAGGAATTCTAGCTCCCCTCTCGGGCCAGCAGGTCGATAAAGGCGTGGGCGGCATTTGACAGGGTCTTGTCCCGGTGGTGGATGCAGCCCAGTTCCCGGGTGATACCCAGTGGCCGGCAGGGCAGTGGTTTAATGGTCGAGTCGATCATGGTCGAAGGCAGGATGCTCCAGCCCAGGCCGACGGAAACCAGCATTTTGATGGTTTCCAGGTAATTGGTTGCCATGGACACCTCGAAATCGAGACCTTCGGCCAGACAGCGTTTTTTGATCATACGGCCGGTATAGGTCTCCGGGCCGGGAAGGATGGCGGAAAACCGGCGCAGATCGGTCGGTTCGATGCGGGACCGTGCGGCCAGACTGTGGTCGACCGCGATGACCGGCTCCAGGGGGTCGCGCCACAGGGTGCGGGCATGGATTCGGGGATGAGGCTCCGGCGCCAGGGTGATCACGGCAATTTCGAAGCGGCCGTGGAGTACCGCGTCATAGGCCGCCTCGGAATCCATGAATTCCACTTCCAGGCTCACCTCGGGGTTGAAGCCCGCAAACTGTTTGAGAATCGGCGGTAGCCGGTGCAGGCCGATATGGTGGCTGATGGCCAGGCGCAGGCTGCCGGAAATGCTGCCGGAAAGATCGTGGATGGCCTGGCGCGTTTCCTCCAGTTCCCGGACAATGCGCTCGGCCCGGGGCAACAGGGCCTTGCCCGCTTCGGTCAGGTAGACGGTGCGGGAGATACGGTCGAAGAGCCGGCACTCCAGGTGGTCCTCCAGATGGGCGATACGCTTGCTCACCGCCGGCTGGGTGAGGTGGACACGCTCCGCCGCCGCCGAGAACGAACCGGTTTCCGCTACCGCCAGGAAGGCCTTCAGCAATTGGGTATCCATGGATGACAGGATACTGGATTCCTTTTTGGAATCAAAACTATAAAAAATATGAATTTGTTTTATTGAAAATGCGCCCTTATCATGGTTCCTGTATCAAACCGAGGAACAGTCATGACGGGTAGGACCCTTTACGACAAACTCTGGGACGACCATGTGGTGGAGTCCCGGGACGACGGCACGGCGCTGCTCTATATCGATCGCCACATTATTCACGAAGTTACCTCGCCCCAGGCCTTCGAGGGGCTGCGCATGGCGGGCCGCAGGCCGTGGCGCACCGACACCAACATTGCCACGCCGGATCACAATGTGCCCACCGCCATCGACGAGCGGCGGGGCGGTGTCGACAGCATCCGTGACGAGGTTTCGAAGATCCAGGTCAAGACGCTGGACAGCAATTGTGCGGAATTTGGCATCAAGGAATTCCATATCAACGAAACGGGGCAGGGCATCGTCCACGTCATCGGCCCCGAACTGGGGGTGACGCTGCCTGGCACCACGGTCGTCTGCGGTGATTCCCATACGGCAACCCACGGGGCCTTTGGCTGCCTGGCCCACGGTATCGGCACTTCCGAGGTGGAGCACGTGCTCGCCACCCAGTGCCTGGTGTCAGCCAAGATGAAGAACATGCTGGTCCGGGTGGATGGCAGGCTGGGTCCGGGCGTCGGCGCCAAGGACATCGTTCTCGCCATCATCGGCAGGATCGGCACCGCCGGTGGTACCGGCTACGCCATCGAGTTTGGCGGCAGCGCCATCCGTGACCTGTCCGTCGAGGGCCGGATGACCATCTGCAACATGGCCATTGAGGCCGGCGCCCGCGTGGGACTGGTGGCGGTGGACGACAAAACCATCGACTATGTGCGTGGCCGCCGGTTCGCGCCCGTCGGCGAGATGTGGGATCGGGCCGTCGACTACTGGCAGACCCTGCGCAGCGACGAGGATGCGAAGTTCGACCAGGTGGTCCGTCTGGATGCCGCCGACATTGAGCCCTATGTGAGCTGGGGCACCTCCCCTGAAATGGTGGTGCCGGTGGGTGGGCGCGTTCCCACGCCGGAAGAGGCGGCGGACCCGGTGCGCCGGAACAGTTACCAGCGGGCCCTGGAGTACATGGGGCTCGAAGGCGGTATGGCGGTGGGGGACATCAGGATCGACAAGGTCTTTATCGGTTNNTCGAGGACCTGCGCGAGGCCGCGGCCGTTGCCAGGGGGCGCCACAAGGCCGATGGCGTCAAACAGGTGCTGATTGTGCCCGGCTCCCAACTGGTCAAGCGACAGGCCGAGGAAGAGGGGCTCGATAAAGTCTTCCTGGAGGCCGGGATGGAATGGCGCGAACCGGGCTGCTCCATGTGCCTGGGCATGAACTCGGACCTGCTGGGCCGGGGCGAGCACTGCGCATCCACCTCCAACCGCAATTTCGAGGGCCGGCAGGGGCCTGGCGGGCGCACTCACCTGATGAGTCCTGCCATGGCCGTGGCCGCGGCGGTGACCGGTCATATTACCGACGTTCGAAAACTCGCCTGAGGACCGACCATGAGAGCTTTGCAGAAACATGAGGGGCTGGTGGTACCGCTGGATATCGCCAATGTCGATACCGACATGATCNNTCATCCCCAAGCAGTTCCTGAAGTCCATCAAGCGCACCGGCTTCGGGCCTTATTTGTTTGATGAACTCCGTTACAAAGACGAGGGCTGGTACGGCAAGGACTGCAGCCGGCGCCCCCTTAACGAGGACTTTCCCCTCAACCAGTCCCGGTACCGGGGAGCATCGATCCTGCTGGCCCGGGAAAATTTCGGTTGTGGTTCCAGTCGCGAACACGCTCCCTGGGCCCTGGACGATTTCGGGATCCGGGTGATTATTGCCCCCAGTTTCGCGGATATTTTCTATAACAACTGTTTCAAGAACGGCCTGCTGCCCATCACCCTGGACAAGGCGGTCGTCGACCGGCTGTTCCGGGAAGTGCAGGCATCACCGGGTTACCGCCTCGATGTGGATCTCGAGGCGCAGACCATCACCGGGCCGGATGGCGAGGTGCTGCATTTCAATATCGACGGCTTCCGCCGCCATTGCCTGCTGGAAGGTCTCGACGAGATAGGCCTGACTTTAAAGCGCGCCGATGCCATTCGCGCGTACGAGAAAAAGCGCGAGGCGGAGTGTCCCTGGGTGTTCAACGCCATACATTAGGGCCCCGGGTCGGTTACAATAAGTCAGGAATTCATCAACGCAACAAGGTGATCAGATTGAAAAAAGTAGGTTTTATCGGCTGGCGTGGCATGGTGGGATCCGTGCTGATGGAGCGCATGCAGGCCGAGAAAGATTTCCGGGAGCTCAAGATCGAGCCGCAGTTTTTCACCACCTCCCAGGTGGGCCAGGCCTCGCCGGATATCGGCATGGAGTTGCCGGTGCTGAAGGATGCCCACAGTATCGAAGAACTGGCGAAAATGGACGTCATCCTGACCTGCCAGGGGGGCGACTATACAAAGAAGGTCTACCCGGAACTGCGCAAGTCCGGGTGGGACGGCTACTGGATTGACGCTGCCTCCAGCCTGCGGATGGACGAGGACTCCCTTATCGTCCTGGACCCGGTCAACCTCAATGTTATTCGCGACGGGCTGGCAAGGGGCATCAAGAATTTCGTCGGCGGCAACTGCACTGTCAGCCTGATGTTGATGGGCCTGGGCGGCCTGTTCAATGCCGGTCTGGTGGAGTGGGGCTCCGCCATGACCTACCAGGCGGCCTCCGGTTCCGGTGCCCAGCATATGCGCGAGCTGCTCAACCAGATGGGAGCCCTGCAGGGCGGCGTCTCCGGCCTTCTGGACGACCCGGCCAGTGCCATCCTGGACATTGATCATCAGGTCACCACCACCATGCGCGACGGGGCCTTTCCCACCGAACATTTCGGGTATCCGCTGGCCGGCAGCCTCCTGCCCTGGATCGACACCGAAGTGGAAAAGGGCCAGAGCCGCGAGGAGTGGAAAGCCTATGCCGAGACCAACAAGATTCTCGGCCGAGCCGACAAACCCATCCCCCTGGACGGCATCTGCGTGCGTGTCGGCGCCATGCGCAGCCACAGCCAGGCCCTGACGCTGAAGCTCACCCAAGACGTGCCCATGGACGAGATCGAAGCGATCGTCGGCGAAGCCAACGACTGGGTCAAGGTTGTGCCCAACCGTAAGGACGACACCCTGACGGCTCTGACGCCGGCGGCGGTGACCGGCAAGCTGGAAATTCCCGTGGGTCGTCTGCGCAAGATGCACATGGGGCCGGAGTACCTCTCGGCCTTTACCGTCGGGGATCAGCTGCTCTGGGGCGCCGCCGAACCCCTGCGGCGGATGCTGAATATCCTCCTGGAAGGCTGATTCCCCGGGTCAGTTCCGGGAAGTGTGCGCAACATCATGAAATAAGGGCAAAAACCCACCGGCAGTGGAGCCAAATTCCGTGCCGGTGGTTGCCATGCCGTTATTAATCAGAAATACTTGTGCGACCTGGCGACTGGATGCGTAGTCAAGAAAACAAAGGCAGGGCAGCATCCCCCTCGCTCCGCAAGGACAATAAAAGGGAACGAATTATGGCTTTGCGCTATTTTCCACGGCTGGTTGGCGGCCTGGCACTGGTTTTTTCCGGCTGGGTGTCGGCTCTGGGATTGGGTGAAATCGAACTCAATTCCGCCCTCAACGAACCCCTGGACGCGGAAATCGAAATTCTCAACCCGGGCGATCTCAGCCAGGGGGAACTGCTCGTGGGACTGGCGTCGCCGGAAGATTTCCAGCGCGCCGGGGTGGCGCGGGAATTTCTGCTGACCGCCCTGAACTTCAACATTGACTTCAACGCGCCTGGGGGGCCGGTGATTCGTGTCACCAGCCGGGACCCGATCCGGGAACCCTATCTGGACTTCCTGGTCGAGGCCCAGTGGCCGTCGGGACGTCTGCTGCGCGAGTATACGGTTCTTCTGGATCTACCCCTCTTCGCCGGAGAAGACGAGGGAAAGGTCGAAGCCGCAGCGACGGGCCCTGAGCGTCAAGCCTCGGGCCGGGCTGCGGCTAAAACGGCTGATCCGGGCGCAAGGTCAACCGCCGGTGCGGAATATCGTGTCAGAGCCGGCGATACCCTCTGGAAGATCGCGAGTAACCTGAATGGCACCGATGCCACCGTCTACCAGAAGATGGCGGCTATCGAGCGGCTCAACCCCAACGCCTTTATCAACGGCGACCTCAACATGCTTCGCCGGGGCCATGTGCTCCGCCTGCCCGAAAACACCCGGATCGCGGAAGCCGATGCCCGGCGGGTCAGGGAACGTATGCTCGCCCGCCGCGACACCGGCGAGGATACCCCCGCCACGGGCCAGCCGCTCAGTGCTTCGCCCCGAAGCCCGGCGCCCACCGGCACCGAAGCGCCGGCCGAAGGTCGGCTGCAATTGTCGGCTGCCGATGACAGTGGTACGGCTTCAGGCGGTGCCGCGGTCGGCACCGGTACCGGCGGTGGCGGCGGCGCCCGCATGGCCGGTGAAATCGATCAGATTCAGGAGGAACTGGAAAAAACGCAGCGCGAAAACGCCGAGTTGAAGGAGCGCCTGGGCAAGCTTGAGGAACAGTTGAGCACCATGCAGCGCCTGGTGGAACTCAATGACGAAGGCTTGCGGGCCAGCCAGCTGGCAGCACAGGGCGCGGCCCGGAGCGAGGCCGAAACAGCACCGGCCGATGAGGGCGGGAAAGAAGAACCCGCGCCAGGCCCCCAGGAACAGGATGCCGAATCCACTGCAGCCCAGGCGGCTCCCGAGGAAACCCGGCCGGCGCAGGACGATCGTGGCGGAGGGCCCTGGGGCCTTTTGCTCTACGGGCTGGGGTTTTTGGTGTTGCTGGCGGCTGTCGTGGCCGGTGCGCTGATCTGGAAGCGCAAAAGGGACGAGGCTGGTGAGCAGTTGTTTTCCGAAGCCGTGGAGCCGGTCGGCGATGAAGCTCCCATGCCCGACGAGTTCGAGCCGCCGCGGGACAGTGGCCAGCGGGTCGAATCACTGGACGAAATCGAACTGGCCGAGGACGATCATCTTTTCGATATCGATAGGGACGAAAGTGAATCCGCGAGCCCGGAACTGGAACTGAGCGAAGAGGAGCAGGTCGATGCCCTTAACGAGGCGGATATTTACATCTCGCTCGGCAACTATGACGAAGCCAGGCGGCTGCTGGACAACGCCCTGGAGAAGGAACCGGGCAATGTCGATCTGCACCTCAAAAAGCTCGAATTGTTCGTGGCCCAGGACAATCTCGATGCGTTCGATGAGCATCGTCCTGCCCTCAGCGCGCTGGGCGACGACGAAGCCGAACGGCGGGCGGACGAGTTTCGGGCGGAACTGACGGCCAGCGCCGGCGAGCAGGAACCCGCCGCCGTTGAGGCAGTCGAGGAAGGTGACGAGACGGTTGTCGGTGACGAAATGACCGAGAGTCTCGCGGCCGACACGACTGAGGAGGATGACGAAGCTTCGCTGCCCGGGGGGCCGGAAGACGATATCGAACGGGAAAACCTTCAGGCCCCGGCCAGCGAACTGCCGGGCACTGAGGAACAGACAGAGGAGCCGACCGATGAGAGTCTCGGTCTCGCGGCCGATCTCCGGGAAATCGAGGAGCACGCCACGGAGCCTGACGCGGAGTCTGTGGAAGAGGCCATCGAGGAAGACGATGCCCTGGAGAAATTACAGGTCCCGGGCAGCCCGGATGTCGGAGCGGGTTCTTCCGATACGGAGGCTGACGACGACCTCCTTGCCGGTTTTGAAGGTGTTGCGGACCAGGACCTTTCCGAAGACCCGGGTGAAGAATTCGATATCGACCTGTCGGAGTTCGAGTTGGACGACTCGATTTCCACCGGCGAGAGTGTCGAAGCCTCGACCGGGGGCGACAGCGAAGACTGGCTCGAACAGAACCTCGAAGACGGCTCGGCGGTTGTCGAAACCGGAAGTTCCGGCGATTCCCTGGACCTGGACGACGAACTGGACCTGCTCGGGGACACCGACGAATTCTCCACCCAGCTTGAACTGGCGGAAGCCTATATCGATATGGGGGACGCCGAGGGGGCCCGGGAGATTCTTTCCGAAGTGGCCGAAAAGGGCAGCGACGAGCAACAGGAAAAGGCCCGGAAACTTCTCGATACGCTGGAGTGAGCTTGCCGGACAGGGACCAGTGGCAATATCAACCCAATTGCCTGATTCCTCCGGACAGGTCCCTGCCCGAGGGCGTCGGGCGCTTTGCCGCCGCCGTTGAATACCACGGCGGCCTTTACTGCGGCTGGCAGCGTCAACCCCATAGCCCGGATGTCCAGACTCCCGTGGAGGCGGCCCTGTCGCAGGTCGCCAACGAGACAGTCCAGGTTGCCTGCGCCGGTCGCACCGATACCGGCGTCCACGCCACCAACCAGATCATCCATTTCGATAGCCGCGCCCTGCGGGAACCCCGAAACTGGCGTCTCGGCGCCAATGCCAACCTGCCCGACGGGATCCGCTTGCACTGGGTGTGTCGGGTAGGCGACGATTTTCATGCCCGTTTTTCCGCACGGACCCGGACGTACCGGTATGTCATCGCCAACGAGCCGGCCCGGCCGGCGCTCTTTTCCGGTCTGGTAACCTGGCGGCGCAAGTCTCTGGATGCCGACGCCATGCACAGGGCGGCTCAGGTCCTGCTCGGCGAACAGGATTTCTCCTCCTTCCGGGCGGCGGGATGCCAGTCCGTTTCCCCTTTCCGCCGGGTCGACGCCGTCACCGTCTGGCGGCGGCAGAGCCTGGTGATCATAGAGATTACGGCTAATGCCTTTCTACACCATATGGTGCGCAACATTGCCGGCGCACTGATAGCCGTTGGCGCCGGTGAGCGCTCCGGCGACTGGCTGGCCCGGCTTGTCGAGGCCAGAGACCGGACAAAGGCGGAGGTGACCGCGCCGGCCGCCGGCCTGTACCTGGTTTCTGTCGGGTATGCCCACGAGCTCGGCCTGCCCGCCCAGATTCCCGGCCCCTATTTTGTCCCGGAACCGTTGCAGGGCGCCACTTTCTGCTAAAATCCGCCCCCATCGTAAGTCCGGTCTGTGGAGAGTCGTGACCAGAACCAGAGTTAAAATATGCGGTATTACCCGTGTCGAGGATGCCGTCGCCGCGTCCCGGGCAGGTGCCGATGCCATCGGTATGGTCTTTTACGGGAGCAGCCCCCGCTGTATCGATACCGAGACCGCGGTGTCTATCGCAGCCGCAGTCGGGCCTTTCGTGACCACGGTCGCGCTCTTTGTCAATGCCGGGAAATCGGCCATCGATGAGGTTCTGGACCGCGTGCGACCACAGTTACTGCAGTTTCACGGCGACGAGGACGGCGATTTTTGCGAAAGTTTCAGGCGCCCTTATATCAAGGCTATCCGGGTCCGGGAGGACCTGGACCTGGGCGCTCAGATGCGCCGTTATCCCCGTGCCGCCGGCTTTCTTTTCGACGCCTGGCACCCGGATTTATACGGGGGTACCGGCCAGTCGTTCGATTGGTCGCTTCTGAACAATCTGGTCGACGTGCCCTGGATCCTTGCCGGTGGCCTGAATGAGGATAATGTCGGTGACGCGATACGGCGCCTGGCCCCCTACGCCGTCGACGTGAGCGGTGGTGTCGAGACCTCACCCGGCATCAAGGATGCGGGCAGGATGCAGCGCTTCATTGGCGCCGCCGGCAGGGGCTGAGAGCGACGGGCATCGATGATAGACTTCCGAAAAAACCAATACGGGACTTTCAATGAGTTGGCTCGATAGAATCAGAAAAGGTCCTGGGATCAGAACCAGGAAATCCACCACTGTGCCAGAAGGTCTCTGGCACAAGTGCCCGCGGTGCAGTTCGCCCCTCTACCGGCCCGAGCTGGAGAAAAATGCGGATGTTTGTCCCAAGTGCGATCACCATATCCGCATTGGCGCCCGTCGCCGTCTCGATATTTTTCTGGATCCCGGTGATCGCGAGGAGATCGCTTCGGACGTGGTTCCCGTGGACCGCCTCAAATTCAAGGATGTCAAGAAGTACAAAGACAGGCTCAGTTCCGCCCAGAAACAAACCGGCGAAAAGGATGCCCTGATTGCCATGCGCGGCAGCGTCAGGGGCCTGCCGCTGGTGGCGACGGTTTTCGAGTTTGCCTTCCACGGTGGTTCCATGGGCTACGCGGTGGGTGAACGTTTTACCCGGGCAGCCAGGGTGTCTCTCGAACACCGGATCCCCCTGATCTGTTTTTCCGCCACTGGCGGAGCGCGCATGCAGGAGGCGCTGATTTCCCTCATGCAGATGGCCAAGACCAGCGCCATTCTGGAGCGCCTCAAAGCCGAGGGTATACCCTATGTTTCGGTAATGACCGATCCCGTCTATGGCGGCGTTTCGGCGAGTCTGGCAATGCTCGGTGATATTAATATTGCCGAGCCGGGTGCCCGGGCCGGCTTTGCCGGGCCCAATATCATCGAACAGACCATTCGGCAGAAGTTGCCCAAGGGCTTCCAGCGCAGCGAATTCCTACTCGAGCACGGTGCCATTGATATGATCGTGCATCGCAAGGATATGCGCGACACGGTGGCGCGCCTGTTGAGCAAGTTGACCGGCCACGCCCTGAATGAAGAAGCGGAGAATGCAGAAACGGTCACTTGACCAGTGGTTGGCGCTGCTGGAGACCCGCCACCCCCGCGAGATCGAGCTGGGGTTGTCACGTATCGCGGATGTGGCCGGGCGCCTTCAACTGCCGGCACCCGCGCCGTGGGTGGTGTCTGTGGCCGGCACCAATGGCAAGGGTTCTTTTGTCCGGGTTCTCGAGGCGTTGTCGAGGGCCTCGGGGTGGCGTACCGGCGTCTATACATCTCCCCATATCAGCGTCTATAACGAGCGAATACGTATCGACGGTGCCGAGGTCGGGGATACGGACCTGGTAGATGCTTTCGAGCGTATAGAGGCGGCCCGCGGCGATACCTCCCTGACCTATTTCGAAACAGGAACCCTGGCAGCACTGCTGCTTATGGCGGAAGCCGACCTCGATGTGGCTGTCCTGGAGGTGGGGCTGGGCGGGAGGCTCGATGCCGTGAACCTGGTGGATGCGGACCTGGCAGTGATCACTGCCATCGACGTGGACCACAGCCAGTGGCTCGGACAGGACCGGGAGGCTATTGCGCTGGAAAAGGCGGGAATCGTCCGCCCCGGTGGCAGGGTCGTTTGCGCCGATCCCAACCCACCCGCCTCCTTACTGGACCGGCTGGGCGAGCTCGACGCCACCAGTAATCGACTGGGCGAAGATTTCGGTTATGAAATAAAGGCGGGCGGGGGAGACAACCCGGCGAGCATCGATGTCTGGTTGTGCGATCCGCGGGGGCAACCCCTGGCACTTGCCGGCTTGCCCGGCNNCGATTTGCCGGTGGAAAGCGCGGTAGCGGCATTGCAGGCCGCGCTGATTCTTGGCGCCTTGCCGCCGGCCGCCGTCGTTGCCGATATCTTTGCCCGGGTTTCCCTGGCCGGAAGATTCCAGCGTCTTGTTGTGGCGGGGCGGCGATTGGTGCTGGATGTCGCCCATAATCCCGCCGCTGCCGCCTATCTGGCCAAACGGCTGGCTGCCGAAGAGGGGAGGGTCGTTGCCGTTGCCGCCCTCATGGCGGACAAGGACCGTGCCGGTTTCGTGACGGCACTCAGTTCCGCCATCGATCACTGGTATCTGGGCGAACTTGCCGATAACCCCCGGGCGTGCCCGGCCGGGGAACTGGCTGCCATGATATATAATGCAGGCGGTTCGGTGAGCACCTGCGCGACGGTGGCGGAAGCCTTGTCCAGGGCCCTGGAGGAAAGCCGACCGGACGATCTCGTCGTGGTCTGCGGTTCCTTCCACACGGTCGGGGCGGCCATAGCGACCATGGAGGCGTCCACGGAGGCGCGCAAGGAGATTCTTTCGCCATGAACAGGGGCTTCAAGCAACGTCTGGTGGGCATTGTGGTGCTGATCGCGCTTGTGATGGTGTTCCTGCCCATGCTCCTGGATCTGGATCCTCAACGCCAGGTGGACAGGACCAGCCAGATACCGCCGGCGCCCGATATCGCGCCGGCCCGGATTGCCGAACCGGAGAGGCCCGATAACATCGAGCCTCCGGTGCCGCCGGAGGAGTCCTTTCAGCCCACCGATCCGAAAGATGCCGCCGGCCAGGAAGAGCCCGATGTTAAGGCATCGCCACGTCTTACCGGGGAGGGTATCCCCGCCGCCTGGGTCCTTCAGGTGGGCAGCTTCAAGGAGCAGGACGGGGCCCGGGATCTGGAAGACAGACTGCTGGATGCCGGCTACAAGGCCTTCATTCGTTCCGCCCGCCCCGGCGGCGACAGGGTGTACCGGGTTTACGTGGGACCCAAAATCGACAGGCAACGGGCCCTGGACGAAAAACGGGCGATCGATCGCGACTTTGACGTCGATGCCCTGGTCCTGTCCTATGAACCCTGACCGCGCCCGGTAACTCTGGTAAAATTCCTTCCACGACACGAGGCCACAGGGGCCGAGCATGAACTGGGCAGACTGGGCAATACTGGCGATTCTGGGTGTCTCCGTTGCTATCAGCCTTATGCGGGGTTTCGTCCGGGAAGCCATGTCCCTGGCCGTGTGGCTGGCGGCGTTTATTGTTGCCATGGTATTTCACCAGCAACTGGGCCTGTGGCTCACCGACCTTATCGAGGCCCCTTCGCTGCGGCTGATGGCGGCCTGGCTGATCCTCTTCGTCGCTGTCCTGCTGGTGGGTGGCCTGGTCAACTACCTGCTGGGTCAGTTGGTGGATGCCACCGGTTTATCCGGTACGGACCGACTGCTGGGCATGATATTCGGCGGGGTGCGCGGCGTCGTCGTGGTCACGGTACTGCTCATTGTGTTGCCCGGCATTCTCCCGGTTGAACAGGATCGATGGTGGAACGAATCACTTCTGATACCCTGGTTCCAGCGCTTCGAGGACGAAGTGCGGCAGATGGGCGTCGTCCTGGCGGACTTTTTCCAATCTCTTTTCTAAGGTAATGAATTTATGTGTGGTGTGGTAGGCATCGTCGGCAAAAGTGAAGTCAACCTGCGTCTTTACGATGCCCTGACCATGTTGCAGCACCGGGGCCAGGACGCCGCCGGCATCATGACTTGCAAGGACGGACGCATCCATCAGCGCAAGGACGTCGGACTGGTGCGGGATGTTTTCCATACCCGGCACATGGAACGCCTCGAAGGCAACATGGGTATCGGCCATGTGCGCTATCCCACGGCGGGCAGTTCCGGTCCGGCCCTGGCCCAGCCGTTTTACGTTAATTCGCCCTACGGCATCTGCATGGCCCACAACGGCAACCTGACCAACTCGGATGCCCTGATGGAGCATCTTTTCAGGACGGATCTGCGCCATGTCAATACGGATTCGGATTCCGAAGTGTTGCTCAATATCTTCGCCCACGAGCTTCAGCTCCAGCGCAAGATGAAACCCGAGGCCACGGATATTTTTGCCACCATCCGCCGTGTCCACCGACGCTGTCGCGGGGCCTATGCCGCGGTGGGGATGATCGCCGACTACGGCGTCTTTGCTTTCCGCGATCCCCACGGGATCCGCCCCCTTATCGTCGGCAGGCGCGAGACGCCCGCTGGCAAGGAGTACATGGTGGCGTCGGAAAGCGTCGCCCTCGATGTGCTCGGTTTCGAGGTGGAGCGGGATGTGGCCCCGGGGGAGGCCATCTATATTGACGCCGAGGGTAACTTTCACAGCGCACAGTGCGCCGATCGACCGGAACTGTCGCCATGCATTTTCGAGCAGGTGTATTTCGCCCGACCCGACTCCATTATCGATAACATCGCCGTCTACAAGGCCCGTTTGCGCATGGGCGAGAAGCTGGCGGAACGCATCCTGGCCCAGCGGCCGGACCACGATATCGACGTGGTGATCCCGGTACCCGACACCAGCCGTGTCTCGGCCCAGTCGATGGCAGAGGTATTGGGTGTCAAGTTCCGCGAGGGGTTCATGAAGAACCGCTACATCGGCCGCACCTTTATCATGCCCGGGCAGAAGCAGCGCAAGCGCTCCGTGCGCCAGAAGCTCAACCCCATTCGCCTGGAATTCCAGGGAAAGAATGTCATGCTCGTGGACGACTCCATCGTCCGCGGGACCACTTCCGGCGAAATCATCCAGATGGCCAGGGATGCCGGTGCCCGCAAGGTCTACATGGCCTCGGCGGCACCGCCGGTTCGCTTCCCCAATGTCTACGGCATCGACATGCCATCGGCGGAGGAACTGGTGGCCCACAATCGCACGGTTGATGAGATCGCCGAAGTGATCGGCGCCGACTGGCTCGCTTACCAGGAACTGGAGGACCTGGTCGAGAGTGCCCGGGAGGGCAACCGGAGTATTCAGCGTTTTGACTGCGCCGTGTTCGACGGGAAGTACATTACCGGGGACGTGGACAGGGCGTACCTGGACAAACTGGCGGCGGCCCGTAATGATTCGGCCAAGATGGCCCGCGAGGCCAGGGCCGTGTCGGAAGTGGTAGGACTGCACAACGCCGATGCAGGGAGTAACTGATGAACGACAAGGAACGGGACGACCCCCTGGCCGGTGCCGGTCTCGATACCCTGGCGATTCGCGCCGGCCAGCACCGGACCCAGGAAGGGGAACACGCCGAGGCGATATTTCCCACCTCCAGTTATGTATTCGCCAGTGCCGCCGAGGCCGCTGCCCGTTTTAGCGGTGACGAGCCGGGCAACGTTTATTCCCGCTACACCAATCCCACGGTGCGCACGTTCGAGGAGCGCATCGCCGCCCTGGAAGGCGCGGAGAAGGCGGTGGCGACAGCGTCCGGCATGTCCGCCATCCTTAGCCTTGCCATGGCGCAGCTCAAGGCCGGTGACCACCTGATCTGTTCCCGGGACGTATTCGGCACCACCGTCAACCTGTTCGCCAAGCACCTGTCCAAATTCGGTGTCGAGACCACCTTTGTGCCCCTGTCGGAGCCGGCCGCCTGGCGGGAAGCACTGCGCCCCGAGACAAAACTGCTCTTTCTCGAGACTCCCTCCAACCCCCTGTCCGAAGTGGCGGATTTGCGGGCGCTTGCGGACCTGGCCCATGAAAACGGCGCACGCCTGGCGGTGGACAACTGCTTCTGCACCCCCGCCCTGCAGAGGCCCTTCGAGTTCGGTGCCGACTTCGTGGTGCACTCGGCCACCAAGTACCTGGACGGGCAGGGCCGCTGCCTGGGCGGCGTGGTGCTGGGTGATGCGGAGCCCATGCAGGATGTTCTCACCTTTCTGCGTACTGCCGGCCCGACAATGAGCCCCTTCAACGCCTGGGTTTTTATCAAGGGGCTGGAGACCCTGCGCCTGCGCATGGAGGCCCATTCCACCAACGCCCTGGCCTTGGCCCGCTGGCTGCGCGAGCAACCGGCGGTGGAGTCGGTGTTTTACGGAGGTCTGCCCGATCATCCGGGCCACGACCTCGCCGCCCGTCAGCAGCGTGCCTTCGGCGGTGTTCTCTCATTCAGGGTAAAAGGCGGACGGGAGTCGGCCTGGCGGGTCATTGACAGTACCCGGCTGTTGTCCCTCACCGCCAACCTGGGGGACGTCAAAACGACTATCGTTCATCCCGCCACCACCACCCACGGCCGGCTTTCCGACGAGGAGAAGGCCAGTGCCGGTATCACCGAGAACCTGATCCGGGTGGCGGTGGGCCTCGAGGACATCGCCGACATCCAGGCCGACCTGGCCAGAGGGCTGGATTCGCTTTGAATGTCCCCGTGCACAACACCCGCAAGGTCATGGACACCATTGTCCAGGCGGTGGCCACGGTATTGCTGGGCAAGGAAGACCAGATTCGCCTTGCCCTGGCCTGCCTCCTGGCCCGGGGACACCTGCTGATCGAAGATTTGCCCGGCATGGGCAAAACCACACTCGCCCAGGGGCTGGCACGGGCCCTGGGCCTCAGTTTCAGCCGTATCCAGTTCACCAGTGACCTGTTGCCGGCGGATATTCTGGGCATTTCCGTCTACGAGCGGAATTCCGGCGAGTTCCGTTTTCATCCGGGGCCTGTTTTCAGCCAACTGCTGCTCGCCGATGAAATCAACCGGACAACACCCAAGACCCAGAGCGCACTGCTGGAGGCCATGGCCGAAGGCCAGGCCACGGTGGAAGGGGAAACCCGGCCGCTGCCCAGGCCCTTTTTCGTCATTGCCACCCAGAATCCGGTCACCCAGGCGGGGACCTTTCCTTTGCCCGAGTCCCAACAGGATCGTTTTACAGCGTGTCTTTCCCTGGGTTATCCGGACCCCGCCGCCGAGCGGCGTCTTCTTGAAGGCGGCGATCCGAGGCGTCTCCTGGACCGGATAAGTCCCTGCCTCTCCGCGGAACAGCTCCAGCATTTCCAGCATGCGGTGTCCCGGATCACGGCCTCCGAGGCCATCATTGATTATCTGCAGCGGCTGATCCAGTACACCCGGACTCAGGGGGAGTTCGAGCACGGCCTTTCACCGAGGGCGGGCCTTGCATTGCTGCAGTGTGCGCGGGCCTGGGCCATGATCGCGGGCCGTCACTATGTGGTTCCGGAGGACGTCCAGGCGGTATTCCCCGCGGTCGCCGGCCATCGCCTGCAGGGGGCCGGGGTCACCGCCACCGGGGAAGGCCGGGTGGAGCAGGTGCTGAATGCCGTGGATGTTCTCTGAGGCCAACGCGGGTTGTCGACTGGCGGGCCTGGCGTGGTCAGGATCTGCCTCCGGAGCCGGCGAGTGAGTGCCATGGCCGGCCTTCGGGAGGGGGTTCGGCGGCGCTACTGGCGTTGGGTGGCCCGGCGCATACCGCCGGAAAAAACAAGTCGCCTGGACCGGCGGCGCATTTTTATCTTCCCCTCCCGGGCCGGTTTCGGTTACCTGCTGCTGATAGCCGTACTCTGGCTGATGGCCACCAATTACGAGAATAATCTGGTCTACGGGTTCGCGGCCCTGCTGGTCGCGGTCTTCGTGGTCACCATGTTCCACAGTTACGCCAACCTGTCGGGTCTGGCGATCACCGTGGCAAGGGTATGGCCGGCGTTTGCCGGGGACAAAGCCCGGGTGGATCTGAGCCTGTGTCAGGCCGGGTCCCGCCACCGGGACAATATCGTTCTGTGGTTCGCGGGCGGCGAGCCGGTTACCGCCGCCCTGGCCAGTGAGGAGGCGCGTGTCTCCCTGCATGTGCCGGCGCCGCGGCGAGGCCGTCTGGTTCCGGGTCGCCTGACCATCGAGAGCCGTTATCCCCTGGGCCTGTTCCGGGTCTGGACCCATATCCGGCCCAGTTGCTCGGGGCTGGTCTATCCCCGGCCGCTGCCGGGTCACCCGATAGCCACCGGCGTACCGGCCCGCGACGAAGGTCCGCTCCAGGCGGAAGAGGGCGCCGAAGAATTTCGGGGGCTGGCCAGGTATCGGCTCGGGGATTCCCTCCACCGGGTGGCCTGGAAGGCCTATGCGCAGGGAAGGGGCATGTTCAGTAAGCAGTTCAGCGACCCGGCCGCCGACAAACTCTGGATCGATTGGTACGCCTTCCCCGGCCTCGACCGTGAGGCGCGCCTGTCGCGCCTCTGCCACTGGGTCCTGGAGGCGGCTTCCGGACATGCCCCCTACGGCCTGCGGCTGCCCGGCCTGGAGTGGCCGCCGGACAGGGGAGACGCTCACCGGGACCGGCTGCTGGAAAGCCTGGCTCTCCACGAGATCGACCCGGAGGCGGGGTCGTGACGGCAATCCGACAATTGCCCCGGTACGGCAGCCTGTGGCTGCTGATCGCCTTTGTCGCGTCGGTATTGCCCCACACGGGTCATCTGCCGCCATGGATCAGCGTCGCCGCGGCCGTGGCCGTGGCCTGGCGTGTCCAGATATTTCGCGGCGCCTGGCACTATCCTGGCCGGTGGGTAAAGTTCGCCCTGCTCTGTCTGTGCCTGGCCGGCTTGGTTCTGGTCTACGGGCGGCTCTACGGCCTCGAGCCCATGGTCGCCATGCTGGTGGCGGCATATGCCCTGAAGCTACTGGAAATGCGTGATAAGCGCGACGCGCTTATTGTGGTCTACCTGGGTTTTTTCGTTGCCGTCAGCCTGTGCCTGTTCGACCAGAGCCTGGTCACGGCTGCCATCGTGCTGTTTGCCCTGGCGGCGGTGACCGCCGGCCTGGCGGGGATTCACCAGACCGACCTGCACCATCGGCACTTTCGACCGGCAATGACCGGGGCGATGCTTCTGGGGCAGGCATTGCCACTGATGCTGGTACTTTTCCTGGTGATGCCTCGCCTGCCGCCGCTGTGGTCCGTCCCGATGCAGCGGGAGAGTGGCACCACCGGCATGAGCGATACCCTGTCACCGGGCGATATCACCCAGTTGGGGCGTTCGGCGGAGGTGGCCTTCCGGGTCGAATTCGCCGACGACGTTCCGCCTCGACGGCGCTTATACTGGCGCGGTCTCGTCCTCTCCCGATTCGATGGCCGGACGTGGTCGCAGTGGGAGAGTTGGACTTACGCGCGGGACAATATCCATATGCACGGCGAGGCACCGCCGCACTGGCTCGCCGGACAATGGGGGACCGGCACCTCCGTGGCTTACCGGGTCACTCTGGAGCCCACGCAGCAACACTGGCTATATTCATTGCCGATCCCCCAGCCATTGACCGCCGGGACGGGGGTGACCAGAAACTACAGTCTCGTGCGCCGGGAGCCGGTGGTCTCCGAAACAGCCTATCGGGTACGCTCTTGGCAGGCCCGTCCCGATGCGAGCGACTCCCTGTCGCCCCTGCGCAGAAGGGTCGAAACCCATCTGCCGGCCGGTTACAACCCGAGGACACAGCGCATCGCCCGGCAATGGGCGGCCGAGGCGGACGATACGGAGGCACTGGTCCGGCGGGTTCTGGACACTTTTCGCCGGGATTTTTTCTATACCCTCAATCCCCCGGCCCTGGGTCAACACAGCGTCGACGAGTTTCTCTGGGACTCGCGCAGGGGGTACTGCGAACATTTCGCCTCGGCCTTCGCCTTTTTCATGCGTGCCGCCGGCGTGCCGGCCCGGGTGGTGGTGGGGTACCAGGGTGGGGAACACCATCGCGCCGAAAATTACCTGATCGTGCGCCAGTACGATGCCCATGCATGGGCAGAGGTCTGGCTGGAAGGGAGCGGCTGGGTGCGGGTGGATCCGACGGTGGCAGTGGCGCCCGAGCGTATCGAGCGCAGTGTGGTGGATGTCCTGGAAGGGGAGGAGGGCCTGTTTTCGGCAAGCCCTCTGTCCCTGGAGCGATTCCGAAGTGTCGCCTGGCTCAACACGCTGCGTCTGCGCCTGGATTATCTCGACTACCTCTGGACCAAGTGGGTGCTGGGCTACCGGGAGCAGCAACAATCACTACTTGGCGACCTTCTGGGCCGGGTCGAGCCCTGGCGCATCGCGTTGTTCCTGCTCGCCGGTGCCGGTCTCGCCCTGCTGCCGGTGCTGGCCTGGTGCTTCGTGCAGGCACGGCCGGCCTTCACCAGGGTCGAGGATCGCTGGTACCGTCATTTCTGCGACCGCCTCGCCGGTATCGGCCTGGCCAGGGAGCCCGGCGAGGCGCCGGGAGATTTCGCCCGCCGGGTAGCCGTGCGCGAACCCGCCATTGTCGAACCGGTGAAAGGCATCACCGAGGCCTACGAACGCTGTCGCTACGGCGGCGACCGGGCCGCGGGAGCCGAACTTAAGGCGCGGGTCCGACGCTTTCGTCCCCGTTGGAGCCGGCTGTTTTTTTATAAGGACAGGAAACCATGACCAACAAGCTGCACTTTCTCGGAGCCGCACGAGAGGTAACCGGGTCTTGCTACCTGCTCGAGGCGGGCGATCGACGCGTTCTCCTGGATTGCGGCATGCACCAGGGAGTTGATGCCGAAGAGGTCGGGGATACCGGTGACTTTCCCTTCGACCCTGCCTCCCTGGACGCGGTGGTGCTTTCCCATGCCCACCTGGACCACTCGGGGATGCTGCCGCGACTGGTGCACCTGGGTTACCGGGGCCCCATCTACTGCACCAGCGGAACGAGACATCTGCTGGGCATCCTGCTGGAGGATGCCGCTCGTATCTATTGGCGGGAGCGGCAGGAAGCAGACGAGCACGATGGCGGGCTTCGGGAGCCGCTTTACCAGCCCGAGGACGTGGCCCGTGTCCTGGCCTTGTGCCGGCCCGTCGATTATCACCGGCAAGTTGAGGTGGCCCCCTGGATACAGGTGCGTTTTTTCGATGCCGGCCATATCCTGGGCGCAGCCATCGTCGAATTGACCGTTGCCGGACAGGGTCAAGACAGGGTCCTGGTCTTTTCCGGCGACCTGGGCAATCCGGAAACGGCACTGATGCGCCGTTGGGAGCATCCGGCCCGTGCCGACGTGGTGCTTATGGAATCCACCTACGGTGACCGGAACCACCGGGACATGGCGGAAACCCTGGCGGAATTCCGGCATATACTCGCCGAGGCGGCAAAACGGGGCGGCAATATCCTGATACCCGCCTTTGCCGTGGGTCGCACCCAGGAGCTGTTGTTCCACCTGGGACAGCTCTATCATCAGGGCACCCTGGAGGGATGGCAGGTCTTTCTCGATACGCCCATGGGCCATGCAGTGACCGATGTCTACTCCCGCTCCCTGGAACAACTGAACAAAGACGATGTGTCGAGCATGGCGGCCGAAGGCGCCGATGATCTCTATAAGTTCCTGCCCATCCTGAGGGTCACCGAATCCGTCGAGGATTCCATGGCCATTAATCGTTTTCGCGGCGGTGCCATCATCATTGCCGGTAGCGGCATGTGCACGGGCGGGCGTATCCTCCATCACTTAAGGCACAACCTCTGGCGCCATTCCAGCCATGTGGTAATCGTCGGTTTCCAGGCCCGGGGAACCCTGGGACGGGCGCTGGTGGATGGCGACCGGCGGGTGCGGCTGTTTCAGCACACGGTGGCGGTGAATGCGACCATCCACACCCTGGGCGGCTTTTCCGCCCACGCCGGCCAGAGGCAACTCCTTGAATGGGCCGGCGGCTTTCGGGGCAGGCCCGCTTTTTACCTGGTGCACGGTGAGCCCGACAGCATGAGCGCACTGGCGAGGCGTATGCGCGAGGAGTTGGAAATCGAGGCCCGGATGCCGGAAAAAGGCGCGGTCATCGAATTTTAGTGTCCCGGCTGGGGAGGTATGCCACCTGTTCCCTGCCGGGTATGGGGACTATACTTTTCATTGGCTAACGCTGGTCGGGGCAAGCCCGCAAACGGCCAGTCATCGATGTTCAGGAGGCGAGTTTTATGTTCAACGAATCCCGGAAGCGCCAATTGCCCTCCCCGGATACAGCCCTGCCCGGGCGCGATAAGCCCCTGGATGTGGAGAACCGGCATTATGTGACGGAGCGGCCCATCATGCCGCCGTTTCCCGAAGGTATGGAGCAGCTGGTCCTGGGCATGGGTTGTTTCTGGGGCGCCGAGCAGCTTTTCTGGCAATTGGAGGGGGTGTACACCACGGCCGTCGGTTATGCCGGCGGTTACACGCCCAACCCCACTTACGAAGAGGTGTGCAGCGGACAGACGGGACACACGGAAGTGGTGCTGGTGGTCTACGACCCGGCTGTCATCGGCACGGATGCTCTGCTCGGTCATTTCTGGGAGGCTCACGACCCCACCCAGGGTATGCGCCAGGGCAACGATATCGGTACCCAATACCGGTCCGCGATCTATTGTACGAACCAGGCGCAGTTAAGCGCGGCAAAGCGCAGCAAGGACCATTACGAACAAATGCTGGAGGAGGCCGGCTACCTGAGTATTACCACGGAAATCGCCCTGGATGTTCCGTTTTTCTATGCCGAAACCTACCATCAGCAATATCTGGCCAAAAATCCCGGTGGCTATTGCGGTCTGGCAGGCACGGGCATTGCCTACGCTGGCTGAAATCCGGCAATCATCCGAGGGCGAAGCGAAAGCCCAGGCCCAGCAGGAGGGTGGCGAGCAGCGGTTGCAATATCCGGCTGGGCAACCAGGCGGCAAGCCGGGTACCGAAATGGATAGCCGGCAGTGAACCGATAAGGAGGGAAGCCAGCAAAACAAAATCCACGTTGCCCAGTAAAAGCAGATGACCGAGGCCGGCGATCAGCGTCAGGGGCACGGCGTGGGCGATATCCGTGCCCACCACATGCAGGGCCGGCAGCCGGGGGTACAGCACCATCAGCAGGGCGGCGCAGAAAGCGCCGGCGCCCACCGACGAGAGCGTAACAAAAACGCCGAGAAAAATACCCGCCAATGTCGTCACGGCGGCGGCGTGCTCCTGGAAAAACAGCCCGATGGCGCCGTGGGGCCGGTCCGAGGCCCGTCTCAGCAGGCCTTTGAGCAGGATCACCAGGGCGGTGAGCACCAGCATGACCCCGAGGCTGCGGGTCAACAGCTCCTGGTATTCGCTGGGGTCGCCGAATACGGTCCTGAGCACTGAGGCGGTAACAATCGAGGCGGGAATGCTGCCAATGGCGAGGTACTTGACCAGTGACCACTGGATGCTTTTCTGTCGACCGTGGGCCAGCACTCCCCCGGACTTGGTAATGGCGGCGTAGAGTAAATCGGTGCCGATGGCCACATTGTAGGGGAAGCCGAACAGGATCAGCAGCGGCGTCATCAGGGAACCGCCGCCGACACCGGTCAGACCCACGGCCAGGCCCACCCCGGCCCCGGCGAGTATGTACATCAGTAGGTCTGGCAAGGCTTCCGGTTCCCGTTATTTTGATGCTGGCAACTCTAGCAATTAGACTCTATGCTTGAAAAGAATAGTTTTCTATATTTTTATACCCAGAACGTCTAGAGGCGCCCATGAAACTCCAGCAACTGCGCTATATCTGGGAAGTCGCCCGTCACGAGCTCAATGTCTCGGCCACCGCCCAAAGCCTCTTTACTTCCCAGCCCGGTATCAGCAAGCAGATCCGTCTTCTGGAAGACGAACTGGGCGTCGAGATTTTCTCCCGCAGTGGCAAGCACCTGACGCGCGTTACCCCGGCAGGGGAGGAAATACTCAAGATCGCCGGCGACGTGCTGCGCAAGATCGACAGCATCAAACAACTCTCCCAGGAGTACAGCGATCCCGCCCGGGGCAGCCTTTCCATCGCCACTACCCACACCCAGGCGCGCTATGCGCTGCCGCCTGTGATCGAATCCTTTATCGATCGCTACCCGGGGGTGGCCCTGCACATGCATCAGGGCACGCCCCTGCAGATATCCGAGATGGCCGCCGACGGCAGCGTCGATTTTGCCATTGCCACCGAAGCACTGGAGCTGTTCACCGACCTGCTTATGATGCCCTGTTACCGCTGGAACCGCTGCATTCTGGTACCCCGGGACCATCCGCTGACAGAAAGCAGGAAATTGACCATCGAGGAGGTGGCCGAGCACCCGATCGTTACCTATGTCTTCGGATTCACCGGCCGTTCCCGCCTCGACGAGGCCTTTAACGACAAAGGCCTGGTGCCCAGGGTGGTTTTTACCGCCACCGATGCTGATGTCATCAAGACCTATGTGCGCCTGGGGCTCGGTATCGGTATCGTGGCGCACATGGCCTACGACCCGGAGGAAGACAAAGACCTGGTGGCCCTGGATGCCAGCCACCTGTTCAAGGCCAGCGTCACCAGCATAGGCTTTCGGCGGGGGACTTACCTGCGCGGTTATATGTACGATTTCATGGAGCGCTTTGCGCCCCATCTGACCCGCGACGTGGTGGATGCGGCCTGTGCCATTCATGGCCGCGAGGAGTTGGAACAGTACTTCGCCGGCGTCAAGTTGCCGGAATACTAGCGGATAGGGAGCACAATGGCAGAAATCCAATCCCACGTGCTTATTACCGGCGGCACCGGGTTTATTGGCGAAATCCTGTGCCGCGAACTGGCCGAGACCGATGCCCGGGTAACCGTGCTCAGTCGGCATCCCGGTCGCGCCGGGGCCAAGCTGCCTGCCGCGGTCCGGCCCATAGGTGGGCTCGAGGAACTGGATGGCGACGATGTCCCCGTGACCGCTATCGTCAACCTGGCGGGGGAGCCCATCGCCGACGGCCGCTGGACGGCGGAAAAGCGCCGGGAACTGTTCGACAGCCGCATCGGCACCACCCGGGATCTCTTTAATTACTTCGCCGGTGTCGAGCACAAGCCCGAGGTGCTGGTGAGCGGATCCGCCATCGGTTACTACGGTCCCCATGGCAGCGAGGTTCTGGACGAGAGCGGCAATGCCAATCCTTCCCTTTCCCATGACCTCTGTGCGGCCTGGGAGCAGGCGGCGCTGCGCTTCGAGGCCATGGGTACCCGTGTCTGCCTGTTGCGCACGGGCATTGTCCTGGGGCCCAATGGTGGTGCCCTCGGTTCGCTGCTGCCACTGTTCAAGTGGGGTCTGGGCGGGCCCATCGGTTCCGGTCGCCAATGGATGTCCTGGATTCACCGGGATGACCTGGTCGGTATGATCCTGCACTGTTTCAGTCGCAAGGACCTGGCGGGGCCGGTCAACGGCACTGCACCGGGGGTGGTCACCAACCGGACTTTTGCCAGGACACTGGCGAAGGTCCTGCGCCGACCGGCGGTGATGAGGACGCCGGGCTGGGTATTGAAACTGATTTACGGTCAAATGGCCGAAGAGTTGCTGATATCGGGCCAGAAGGTGTATCCGCGCAAGGCCTTGCAAGCCAGGTTCCGATTCCGCTTTCCCGAACTGGAGCCGGCGCTCCGGGATATTCTCAACCGGCCCTAACCTGCCTCCCAGTTCAGTACATAACCGGCAAGTCCGGAACGTCCCGGTGTCCGCCAGACCCGGTATTGTGCATCGAAGGCCTTTTCGCAGCGCTCGGCGAGACGAAAAAACGGAGCCCTGCCGGGATCGGTGACAATAATACGGGGGACCCCGGCCTTGCGGGCCCGCCGGATAAGGTTGAACAGGGGGTTTGCCAAGGATTCCCAGAAACAGATATCAGACGCCACCATCAGGTGGAATGCCGATAACTGATCAGTGGTAATACGTTCAAGCCTTTGTCGGCGGGTCTCGACGCTGATGCGGTTTATACCGGCAATGGCCTCAACGTAGGGGAAAACGGCGGGATCGGCATCGATGGCCGTGACCCGGGCGGAAAAGGCGCGGGCGCAGAAAATGCCGGCGAGCCCCCAGCCACAACCCACTTCCAGGACCCTGGCGCCCTTGCGGGGCGGCCGCCTGTTCAGGTAGTGCATAAGCAGCAAGCTGCTGTCCCATATCTTGTGGCCATGGATGGCGGGTCGGCCTTGATGGTGCCTGAGTGCCCGGATTTGCCGGTGATTGTTGTCGGGAATTGTCAGCCCGAGGACTTTTCGTGAACCCATATCTACCGCTCGGTCATTCCGAAGGTCAATCCGGGGCCGTTTACCTTTACTATTTGCACCGATGGTACCAAGAACAGGCCAAAAGTGGAGCACACGGCGATGCCCCCAGAATATACAGCCAGGGTGAACAATAAGAATTTCCGGGCGGCCCGGGCCCCCGGTGGCCAACAGACACCGGTGGTCAAGCGCGGTTGGCAATGAGCATCCCTCGCTTCGAAATGCCGCTTGTCAGGGAGGAATTCGACCGCATAACACTGCGGGAATACAGGTGGATAAAAAAGAGCCTGACAAGAATCAGCGAAGGTGACACTGCAGAGGTGGAGAGCCTGCTGGCCTCGCTCGAGCGGATGCGGGGTCTTTATTATCTGTTAAGACCACTCGAGGAAAACGTATTTCTGGCCAATGACGCGCTTCTGGGGAGAACAGCAAGTGATTTTGTTACCCTGGCAAGCACGTCTGTCATACACCGCACATTAAAGTTTCTTGTAAGAAATAGTTTGGAGCTGCTTGATTTTCAAGAAGTCTGTGATCTTCTTGGCGAGACTGGACCCTCTGGCCTGGGGAATCCGACCCATCGCGCCTTTCTGGTTGCGTCCGAAGCCGCCATTGACCGGATACGGCAGCATATTCACCGGGACCGGCACCGCTCACCGTCCCAGTTCTCCACAGCCGATCTTTTCGCCGGCATTACCCAGACCTACCGGGAAGCCTCGCTCCGTTTCTATACCGCCTTTTCATCCCGGCTTGAAACCGACTTCGATGCCTGGCGAAGGTATGTGGGTTACCACGGCCATCAGTTGCAATACCTCGATATCCGGTACCCCGACATTCAGGCGCGCAGCAGGGACGTCCTGGCGCTGTTCGGTAATCTCAACTGGGATCGGGACCTGCTGGTGGTTCGCCGATTGCTCGATATAAGGGAAACCCTGTGTCGACCGTTGCGCGACCGGATCGAAGATGAGCGGCAACTGGTCCGCCTGCAGGCGGAAAGCGCCGCCGAGGCACTTTTTGCCGACGAATGCAAACAACTGATAGCCGGTCTTCGGGAGCGGTGGGAAAATCACTGGCTGCGACCCGGCGAACGTGGCGGCAGGGGGAAAATTTTCAGCGGCGTGTAGATGCTTCCTCCCGGCGTAAGCTCACTTTTGTAAAGCGCGAATGAATTGACTTCGAACTGCCCCTGATCGTCCTCGAGGTCGAGGGGTATTGCTTCCATTGCCGACGGCCGGCGATTCTTTCCCAGGGTCACGTGGGGGTGAAAACGCCTTTCCTCCGGGCGAAAGCCCAGGGGCTCCAGGGAACGGGTCAGCTCGTCCACCAGATTGCCGATACCATCGCAGGGTTCGAACAGGGCGGCCAATAGTCTGGCGGGCGTGCCCGGAAAAGGACCTATAGTGCTCAGCCGCAATGTGAAAGGCGGCTGGCCCGCGACCAGGGTATGAGATAACGATGCCAGTTGGTCGCCGGTGCAATTGCCCAGGAATACCAGCGTGATGTGATAATTCTCCGGCCGGATGGCGCGCTGTCCTTTCGAACCCGGGTGCGCGCGATAATGCTGATATAACCAGCGGCGGGTTGCCTCGGGCAAGGCTATGCCAAGGAATGCCCGGGTGCGGTTCAAAGCAGGTATTCCCGCCGCCGGTCCACCACGTAGGCGTCGAGCTGATGGCAGGCATCCTCGATCCTGCCGCATTCCGAGTCGATGAAACGCAGGTTGTCGCCGATGACGACGAATTGCCAGGCGCCACGCCCCCACTGATCCTGGAAGTCGGTTTCCGAAACGGCGATGTGCGGGCGGCTGCCGAATTTGTCCCGCAGCGGTTTCAGGCGTCGCCGCTTGTCTTTCAGCGAATGACAGCCAGGCAACTGGAAGGACAGGGTCAGGAGCGCGACTTTAAGGGTCATGGCTTTAGGTTTGCAGTTTGAATTCCCGACGATTATCCACTGTACTTGCCGAAGCGGGAAAACGGAACCGTTGATCCAGGATAAAACAGAGTTTCCAGGGGAGACTATGCTTATCAAACTGGCATGAAAAATTGCCGGGTTAATAAAGCCGTACAGGGCTTTACCCGACGCACCCGCTTTGCTCGCACCCAAAGCGCTTCGCGGGACCAGCTTCGGGGCGCGCACTCAAATAGATATTCCTATCTATTTGAGTGTCAGGTTAATAGCATCTCAGGTCCACTTCCGTAAGAGGAGTCACTATGAAAATCTGGGTTTCTGTTTGCGATTCAAGCCGCCTTCGCCTGTTCCAGGCCGACAAGCCCAATGACCAACTCCACGAAATTTCAGACAAATACCATGGCGCATCCCGGGAACGGGAGCGGGAACTGGTTACCGACCGGCCCGGTGTCGCCCATGGCCGGGGCCAGACCCATACCCTGGCGGACGAAAACGACCAGCACAAGGAAGAGGCAGCCCAGTTTGCCCGGGAAGTGGCGGATGTCCTCAATCGCGGAGCCCTCGACAGCAAGTACACTAAACTTTATATACTGGCCCCGCCGGCCTTTCTGGGCCATTTGCGCAAGCAGCTCAGCGAGCACACCCGCAAACTTGTTGCCGAAGAGATTCCCGTCAACCTCACCAAGGAAACCGCCGACCATATAAGGCGTCAACTGGGCGAATATCTCTGATGCTTCAAACTTCGCAGCAGGTGCCCCGGGCGGCATCGTGAACCTATCTATCGGTAACGGATACAGGCAATGACAGAACAAGAGACTCGACGACGAGAAGGCGGTTTCCGCAATCCCCTGACACCCGACCAGCTTTATCGTACCTGTGACCCGACTTCGTTCGATTTCCAGAGCACGTCGGAGGTTGAGCCCCTGGACGATCATTTCGGGCAGGAGCGGGCAGTGGATGCCCTGCGCCTGGGCCTCGATATCCGCCATCGGGGTTACAACATGTTCCTGCTGGGTTCGACGGGGCTGGGCAAGCACGAATTGCTCGAGGAATATCTCAACGCCAAGGCCGGGGCCCGGGAACCGCCTGATGACTGTTGCTACGTCAACAACTTCGATGCCTCCCACAAGCCCGTTGCCCTGCGGTTGCCGGCCGGGCGGGGCTGCCGGTTGCGCGAGGACATGATCCGCTGTATCGAGGACCTGATCGACAGCATTACCGCCACTTTCCAGAGCGACGAGTACCAGGCCCGCCTCCAGGAAATGGGCGAGGAGTACTCGGAACGGGAGCAGAAAGCGTTCAGGGAACTGGACGAAAAGGCCCGTCAGGAGAATATAACACTGGTCCAGACACCTCAGGGTTACACCCTGGCGCCGGTCAAGGAGGACAAGATTCTGTCACCCGCCGAATTCGAGGATCTCCCGGAGGACGAGAAGAAAAAGATCCAGGAAAAAATCGACGAACTCAAGGAGGAACTCAAGAGCATTATTCGCCAGTTGCCGGCGCTGGTGAAAGAGGGTAAGGAAAAGCTCAAGGAGCTCAACAGGGAATTCAGTCAGCTGGCCATCGACCAGTTGTTCGCGGACCTGCGTAAGCGTTACGAGGACCTGCCCGCGGTGGTGGAGCATATCGACGCGGTGAAGGCCGACGTGGTGGAAAATGTCGATGCCTTCCGGCAGCAACAGGATGATCGCCGACAGGGGCAGGGCGGCAAGCTTACCGCCGACCACTTTCCCCAGTACCACGTCAATGTGCTGGTGGACAACAGCGAGCTGGATGGTGCGCCGGTTATCTATGAGGACAACCCCACCTTTATGAACCTGGTGGGGCGCATCGAACATGTGGCCATACAGGGTACGCTGACCACCAACTTCACCCTGCTAAAGCCCGGGGCGCTGCACCAGGCCAATGGCGGCTACCTGGTGCTGGATGCCGTCAAGGTCCTCACCAATCCCTTTGCCTGGGAAACCCTCAAGCGCACCCTGCGGGCCCGGGAAATTCGCATCCAGTCCCTCGAGCACATGTACAGTTTTGCCAGTACGGTGCAATTGGAGCCGGAACCCATCCCCCTCAACACCAAGGTGGTACTGACGGGGGATCGCCACGTGTATTACCTGCTCGAACAGTACGACCCGGAGTTCAGCGAATTGTTCAAAATTGCCGCAGACATGTCCGAGGACGTGGAATGGAACGGCGAGAGCACGGCCACTTACCCCCGGCTGATCCGCACCCTGCAGGATCGGGAGGAAATCAGGCCACTGGATCGTTCCGGCGTGGCCAGGGTCATCGAGCATTCCGCCCGCCAGGTGCAGGATAACCAGAAACTGTCCCTGCATATGGGGCGGCTTACCAACCTGCTTTGCGAGAGCGACCATTGGGCGGAAATCCGGGGCTCGGAAACCATTGCCGCCGAGGATGTCCAGAAGGCTGTCGACGCCGCCGTTCACCGGCTCGACCAGTTCCGGGAGCGCTCCCACGAAAGCATTCTCCGGGACATCATGCTCGTGGATACCACCGGCGAGCGGGTCGCCCAGGTCAACGGCCTGTCGGTCTACCAGCTCGGCGACTACTCCTTTGGCAAGCCCACCCGTATCACCGCCACTGCCCGGCTGGGGAGCGGCCGGGTTCTCGACATTGAACGGGAGGTCAAGCTGGGTGGCCGGATTCACTCGAAGGGGGTGATGATCATCTCCTCGTTCCTGGCCAATCGTTTTGCCAGGGATCAGCCTTTGCCCTTGTCCGCTACCCTGGCATTCGAGCAATCCTACGGCGGCGTTGAGGGGGACAGCGCCTCGGTGGCGGAATTGACGGCGCTTCTGTCGGCGCTTTCGCGCATACCCGTACGCCAGTATCTGGCGGTGACCGGCTCGGTGAACCAGCACGGCCAGGTGCAGGCCATCGGCGGGGTCAACGAGAAAATCGAGGGCTTTTTCGACATCTGCCGGGCCCGCGGGCTGGCCGGGGGGCAGGGCGTGGTGATCCCCCGTTCAAATCTCGAGCACCTGATGTTGCGCGACGACGTGATTGAGGCAGTAGCGGCGGGTCGCTTCCATGTCTATGCGGTGGCGACCATGGACGAGGCCCTGGAGTTACTGATGGGCCAGCCTGCGGGGACGCCGGACGACAAGGGTGATTTCCCGGCCGATTCCATCAATGGGCGGGTTATGGCCCGGGTCCGGGACCTGGTGGAGCTCAGCAAAAAATACAGTGCCTCGCGCGGCAGGCCAGGCGATGGCGATGAGGGTGACAACGATGACGACTGATACAAGGCGTCGGGAAATACTGGTACCCATCGACATCCGGGGCATCAATCGCACCGCCCTGGAAGCCGTGGTGACCATGGCGCAGCGACTGGATACCAGCCTGCTGGGGCTGTTTGTCGAGGATATCTTCCTCCAGCAGATTGCCGAGTTGCCGTTTACCACCGAAGTGGTGCGCTCGTCGGGCGCCGAGCGGGATCTTTATGCCGATACCCTCAAGCGTCGCAATCGGGAACTGGTCTATACGGTGGAGGCGCGGTTCAGCGAGTTTGCCACCAGCCGGCGGGTCAGGTTCCGGTTTGATTACACCTCCGGCCGGCGGACCCCGGCCGCCCTGGAGAGAAGCGACTGCGATATTTTTTTCCCCGGCCGGCGAACCCCCCGTGGGGCCCGGCACGCGGTTCAAGGAGAGTACTATCACCGGGTCAAGCTGGTTTACGACGACAGCCCCCAGTCCCAGCGGGCACTGGAGATTCTCCACGCCCTGGTCAAGAACGGCCACACCCGGGAAATTTTCGTGATTGCCGAGCGGCGCGTGCCCCGAACGCTGCTATCGGGGCTGGCTGAATCCGGTGCCCGGGTCTATCTCGATAATACCGGGCTGTCCGAGCACAACCGCCTGCAGCGCATGCTGGGTAACCCGGCCTGCGACCTTGTGCTGCTGCCTCGCGACAGTATTGCCTCCACGCCCAGGGACGTGCTTGAGAGTGCCTTCGAGCGGGCTGCGGGCTCCGTCCTGCTGCTCAACGGATAACCGGCGAAACCCGGGCAGTGCAGGGGCGTTGCTTGGGCCGCCACTTCGATGGGGGACTATTATTCCCCCGAATAGATGCAGCCACTGGTGCAGGTTTCCCGCACCGCGACCCGGGACAGCCCCGGCAGGCGGGGTTTGACGTCCGCCCAGATCCAGCGGGCTATATTCTCACTGGTGGGGTTCTCGAGGCCGGGAATATCGTTGAGGTAGCGGTGATCCAGCGCCTTGTAGGTGGGCCTAAAGGCTTCCTTGAGATCGGCAAAGTCCATGATCCAGCCACTGTCGTCGCCGACGGGACCGGCGATATAGAGGGTTATATGGTAGGAGTGGCCGTGGAGGCGGGCACATTTGTGATCCTCCGGCACATTGGGCAGGCGGTGGGCGGCCTCGAACGAGAACTCCTTGAAGATTTCCATGGCTGTGCGGCGGTGTTTGGGGGCCGGTAATGTTAATGGTACGACACCGCCATGTATAGGGCCCGGGCCGCCTCTCTGGTGCCTTCAAGACCACGATTCAGGTCCCCGGAAAATTCCGTCAAAAGGGATTTGACAGCCCGGAAGAATTCGGTAGAATGCGCCTCTCTCTCGGAGGGTGGTTAGCTCAGTTGGGAGAGCGACGGCCTTACAAGCCGTAGGTCACAGGTTCGACCCCTGTACCACCCACCAATAATCCGAGAACTGCGGCCCGGTAGTTCAGTTGGTTAGAATGCCGGCCTGTCACGCCGGAGGTCGAGGGTTCAAGTCCCTTCCGGGTCGCCATATAAACCATTGAAAATGGCCGGAGATAATTTCTCCGGCCATTTTTTTTGGTCCGTTTTTTGCCCGTGTCGATAGACTGCATAAAAATACAGTGGCGCAAGGGCGCGAACCATGTGTCTCTCCAATAGGGTTGTTCCGGTAGCGATGGAGCCTTGAAATACCGGTTCGGCAATGGGCGTTGTCCTTCCTATGCTCTGTCGAGGGTTTGTACCAGTGTTGGCGTTCCGGGAAATCTGCTATAACCGCTGTATATACCAATTCGGTCCTGGGCGATGCAGGATACTCTATTCTTCGACGGCCAGTGCCCCCTGTGCCGCCGGGAAATACGCTACCTCCGGAGGCACCACGACGGCGGGCTGGTCTTTGTCGATATCCATAGCTTGCACCCCGGCGCCGGCGAGCCTTCGGTCCTCGCCATGCTCAGAATCCTCCATCTGAGGACCGCGGATGGCGAGTGGCTGAAAGGCGTCGACGCCACGGTTCGCGCCTGGTCCCACACTTCCTGGGGGTGGCTGTTCGCCACTCTGCACTGGCCGGTTATCAGTCGGATCGCTGCGGGTGTCTATGAGCGCTGGGCCACGCGGCGCTACCGCCGTCGCTACGGCTGCACGCCCTGTATGGGGGCGGAAGAGTGAGGGCGTTGATTGTCGGTGGCAGCGGGGGAATCGGTCGGAGCCTTGTGGATCGTCTCAGCAAGCGGGATGACATCACGGAGGTAATGGGCACCTGGTATCGGCACCCACCGGAACCGTTGAAAAAGGTGCGGTGGTTCCCCCTGGACGCCACCAGCGGGGAAAACGTCGAGCAACTGGCTGCCGAGACCGGTGACCTGGACCTGCTGATCAACTGTATTGGCCTGCTGCATCGGGAGGACAAGGGCCCGGAGAAGACCATCGTACACGCCGATGCGGAATTTTTTCTCGACAATATCCGGGTCAATACCCTGCCTACGTTGCTGTTGGCGAAGCATTTCATGAAGCTGCTGAAAAAAAGCGAGCGGCCCGTATTTGCCGCCGTGTCCGCCCGGGTGGGGAGCATCGAGGAAAACCGGCTGGGCGGCTGGTACAGCTACCGTGCCTCCAAAGCGGCCCTGAACATGGTCCTGAAAACCCTGGCTGTCGAATGGCGGGTGAAGGTGCCCAACGGCTGTGTCGCTGCGCTTCACCCGGGCACCAGCGATACACGGCTGTCCAAACCCTTCCAACGCAACGTGCCCCCGGAAAAGCTGTTTTCCACCGACCGGACGGCGGGCCAGTTGCTGTCGGTGATCGACAAGTTGACGCCGGAAAAGACAGGACGCTTCTGGAGCTGGGACGGCACCGAATTGCCCTGGTGAGGAAATAGCGGGTAGGGCGAGGGACACCGCCCAGGCGCTCTCACAGAACCGCAGGCAAGGACCACGTGTACGGCTTATGTATAAACCACTATCCTGGTAATGTACAGGAACGCACAGAGCCATACAGGTGGGTGCCCGGGTTCGGCAAACCAGTTGCTCATGCAGCCGGCGTTGCAACCGGATTGACTTGAAGCCGTGGGCGATAACCGGCTGTTTCAGTCGCCGATGCAGGTGCGAGAACCCTATAATCAAGACGGACACGCTGCTTTAAGAAGCACTTCGGGCAATCATGACGATTGTCATGTTGCCCGGTACCGGGCTTTTCCACCGCCACAGTACCAAGGAGCTCTGACGTGAGATTGCGATACGAAAAAACCGTTTCGTCGGATTCCTCTCCGGTGGTCCTGGAGGGGGGCGACAATTTCCGTATTGAATTGCATATCCGGTGCGAGGATGACGGCACGGCGACACTGATAGCAGTGGCCGGGTTGGATGACTTACTGCGGCCGGAAAAGCTTCTTCAACAGGGGCCTTACCAGGTTCACGACCAGGCGGTTGCTGCAAGGCGTGCCATCGCTGCCGAGTTGATCGACGACGGCTACCACATCGTGGATCGTCATTCCGTCTGGTCGCTTGCCGTGCAGCGTAGTATCAGGGAGAGTCGTGCTCGTAAGAGGGTGACCAGGGCCAATTACGACTTTAAAGCAGAGGATGTATTTCTGGACTGGTAGTGCGACGGGTGCGCGTTACGGTGAATAGCGATCCAGCGTGTCAGCGGTTCTTCAGCCAGTGTTTCAGTCGTTTGACCAGGCCTTCGGGCCGCTTATGCTCCTGATCGGGCCCCCCGCGATGCGATTCAGGTATGCCGTACTGTTTGTAATATTCCAGCCATTCGTAGGGCGTCAGTGTTTTCGGTACGGCCTCACCGGTGGCCCGCTTCCAGGACTTTTCCCGCAAGGAGTGATCGTTTTTAGTCTCCGCGTTGTCATCGGGCGGTGGGATTTTATCGTGCTCGGTCATGGCCCCTTAAATCCGGCAATGGCTGACATTATGGTTCACAGGAAAATCAAGCTTACAAGCAATGCCGCCACCACGACGCCGGTGACGTGACAGCGCAACCGGAAGTAGGAGATGGTGATCTGCGCTTGTTTCATCAGTTGATAATCCGCCGCCAGCAGAAGAGGAAAAAGTAGGGTTAACAACAGTAGTAACAGCGGGGAGGGGAGGATCAAAAAACCGACCCATGCCGCCAGAGTGACAACGTTGCTAACTACCAGGATGCCGTGTTCGGAAGCGCCGACGGATCGCTTGCTGACACCCCAAAGCGTGCCGGCCATAAAACTGATGATAGCGAGGCCATAGCTTCCCATCAGGGTGACGGTGTCGAGCGCGGTTCCGATCCGTTGAATTCCCGCCGTCAGCAACAGGGCACCGGCAAGGAAAGGGATTGTGCCGAGATGGGCGAGAAGGCGGGTTGGGTCTCCTGCCCGCTTGGGGATGGGAATCGTATTCGTCATTGTTGTAGGCGTACCGGTCGCAGAATTCCGGGTCATGGCCGTCCCCCCAAAACATCGTCTATTCAGTCGTCCTGGTCGCGTTCTGACGGCGGATAAATCGTCTGCCGGTATTCCTTAACCGTGAAAAACAGGCCGATGCCCAGGAGCACGAAGACGGCGATAGCGACGCCGAGAATCATCTGATCGCTCATTTGTCTCTACCTCCCAGGCCCAGTAGCTTGAAATAGATGCCGAAACAAAGAATCGACGGTACCCAAAGGGCCGTGAACAGACCTTCCTCTTTCTGTCCGGAGAACCATAAGAATCCGGAAACGGCAAAGGAGATGGCGACTGCCGCCAGAATAAAAAAATCGGAAATTTTGAACATAAATCCTCCGCTTGGTTATTTGTCCCAAAAACCTGCGGCCAGTGCCAGGCACCCCATGACCGCCAGCGAGGCAAGCGTACGAACCCTGGATTGACCAAGTACAAGGGAGCCTGGGTTCTCAATCAGGCCAGCAGCGCTGAGGAGAAAAAGCACAACCGCAATCGCCAGAAACAGCCCACCGATTCCGATAAGCGCAACCCGGGCGCCGGCATGAATTTTCATGTCGTTCCCTTACTCGACAGTCGCCGGCAGACAGCCACTTCGCCTCTTGGCAATGAGAACCCCGGTACTAGCCGTATCGGCATTCACTGGGATGGGGTTTTATGGTGTTGATGCCCAGCGCCCACCACAAAAAGCATCGGGAAAAGACGCCATTGAGGATGAGGAAAAGCGCCGCAATCGAAATAAAAATTTCAACGGCGTTTATGGATGGGCGGGAAAATACAAAAAAGGCCAGGGCCACGCCGATTATCAATCTCACCAGGCGTTCTATGTTGCCAAGGTTCTTCTCTATCATGGTGGTACACCTCGTCAATTGAGCTTGTGTGTGGGCTGAACCCTTTCGAGAGGGGAGCATGGCCTTTGAGCCGATGGTTTTTGCACCCTTGTACAGCCACTGCAAAAAACTATACATCAAATTGTACAAAAATGCATAGGTATTTGTATCAGATTTCGAAAACAGTTGAGCAGGACCGCTCTTGGCGCGGATCTTTGATGCGTATCGGGCGATTTTTACGGTGTGATTGTTGTCGCGGATAAGTCGCTAACCGATTGAACAATATGAACTTGCAAGGTTGGTGCGCACGAGGGGGCGTGCCAGTTTCTTGCGGATCGCCATACGAACCAGTGGAACAGGCAAAGATGATTTGGCGGGTCGTTTCCGGCCGATGCCCTGTCATTGTTATGCCTGCCTGGCAGGCAACGCTCTCCGGGCGCTTTAGGCCCTGGTCGCTGTCGCAACCGGACTCCTTCACTTAGCGGGGCCTTTCACTTAGGGGGCAAAGGAAAGAACATTTCCAGCCTGGATACTGTTACTGTGCAGGTTTTGTTACTGTGCTATCTGAACGATTAGGCACGGGGTTTTTGGAGAGAGTGATGGTAATAACCAGCCCGGAAGAGCAACGTCTGGCGGCCTTCATCGAGGAGTGTGTGGGCGGCAAAGTGGTATCCCTCGATCGGCAGCCGCGATGGCGCAAATGCTGGTACGCCACCGTCGAGCGGGAAGGCAAGGCCCTGCCTCTGTACATTCGTGGCGACAAGCAACTGGACGCAGAACCCTATCCCGGGCTAAAACGCGAGCACGATATTCTGGTGCGCCTGGCACGGGGCGGGTTGCCGGTGCCGCGGGTCTATGGTTATTGCCAGGATCCGGAGGGCATTGTCATGGATCGTATGGCCGGTGAACGGGACATGGCTTTGCTTGCCGGGGATGAGGATCGACGCCGGGTAGCACTTCACTACGTCGAGATCATGGCGCGGATGCATGCCCTGGATATTGACCCCTTCGTGGAGATGGGCATCCGCCTGCCCCCGACGCCTGCGGACACCTACCTCGCCTACCTGGATGCCAACCAGCCTCTCTACGAACGAACCAAGCGGGCACCCGAGCCGCTCATCGAATTCGGTCTCAAATGGCTGCGCCGAAACGTGCCCGAACGGGCGCCCAGGTCGGCCCTTATTCACGGGGATGCGGGCCAGTTCCTGTGCCATGACGGCAAACTCATTGGTATTTACGATTTTGAGGCGGCGCACATTGGTGATCCGCTGGCTGATCTTGCCGCCTTGCGGGTGCGGGATCCCACCGAGCCGCTGGGTATTCCCGTATCGGAAATGATTCGCCATTATCAGAAAATCACCGGCGAGCCGGTGGACGCCCCGGCACTCAGCTTTCACACCGCCAGCTTCATGATGACCGCCGTGATGTCCCTGGCCGGTCCCCTCAAGGACCCGTCAACCCCGCTCCACGGTGAATACCTTGTCTGGGATCTCACCTGCCGTCGTGCCTTTATCTGGGCCATGGCCGAATGCATGGGAGTGACGGTGGAGCGCTGCACCCCACCGGCGGCCAGACCCACCCGCCAGGCGCGGACAGTGGATGTGCTCGCCCAGACTCTGGAGCGAATGGTGCCGGGCGGTGATGCGGACCGCGCCGCCCGCGATTCGGCGCTGATGATGTGTGGATGGCTGGCACAAAACGATAGCCTGGGCCACACGCTTCGCGAGCAGGAGCTACAGCGGGCGGCGGATTTTCTGGGGACCGTGCCCGCTGACCTCGATGATCTGGACCGCCGCATGGAGACGTATGTCCTGGAGGCGGGCCCTGAGCAGGATCAGCGCTTGCTTGAATTCTTTGCCTGGCAGATTGAAAGTCAGGTAATGATTGCCGCCAACCTCGATGAACGGCTGGAGGGCTACGCCCTGAAAGCCGTTGACCTGGCCGGATAGCCGGAATGCAGCGATGGTCCTTGGCAATATCGAGTGGTGGACCGGGAGCGATTATTACTCCTGACCGCCAACGGGTGTAATCCTCAATACCCGGCCCTCGACATTGTCCGTCACCAGATAGAGGGCGCCATCGGGACCAAAGCGCACATCGCGAATACGTTCGCCAACATCCTCAAACAATGCTTCCCGCTCCACACCGCCGGTTGGCAACAACCGCACGCGCTGGACCTGGGCGCCCATCAACATGCCCGCAAACAGATCCCCCTCCCAGGCGGGCCACAGGCACCGGCGGCAAAGGGCAAGTCCGGAAGGCGCCAGTGACGGTGTCCAGTGGGTCAGGGGTTGCACCGTGCCGGGATACTCCGTGAAAGGTGTAATGGCCGCGCCGGTGTAGTCGACGCCGTGGGTTGCCAGGGGCCAGCCGTAGTTGTTGCCGGGCTCGATCAGGTTGAGTTCATCGCCGCCGCGGGGGCCGTGCTCGGTGGCATAGACCTTACCGGTTTTGCTGTCCACCACCAGCCCCTGCGGGTTGCGATGACCGTAGCTCCAGATCGCGTCCCGGGCATTGTCGCGGCTGACAAAGGGGTTATCCGCCGGTATTGAGCCGTCCTCATTGATACGGATTACGGAACCCAGCAGGCTTGACAGATCCTGGGCCTTTTCCCGGTATTGGGCCCCGTCCCCGACCGTGACCGACAAAGTGCCATCCTGGCGGAATGCCAGGCGTCCACCGAAGTGCACGCCGGTGTCTTTCTCGGGTCGGGCACGGAAAATCTCTTCGAAATCCCGGAGGCGATCATCCACCAGCCGGCCGCGGGCTACCCGGGTGCTGTTGGCCTTGGCGGTGCCGCCGGAAAATGCCAGGTAGACAAGCTGGTTGTCGCCAAACTTCGGGTGGAGCACCACATCGGTCAGGCCGCCCTGGGCACCGTCGAACACATCATCGATCACCGCCACAGGCTGCGGGATCAACCGGCCGTTACGAATCAGGCGCAACGCGCCGCGCTTTTCTGTCACCAGCAGATCGCCGCCCGGCAAAAATGCGACACTCATGGGTTGTGTCAGGCCGGACACCAGGGTGTCGACGCGGTAGTCCCCCGGTGCCGCCATGATGCTGCCTGGAAAGACCATCATCGTCAGCGCTGCCATCCGGCGGGCAGTGCGCGCGAGTTGTGTCGTTGCGGTGGTCCATACCCGTAAAGGGTGAACAGTTTTCATTGTTTGCGCGCCTTCACCAGTTGCCCGAATACAAAGCCGCCGAGGGCCCCTGCCAGCATTTGGCCCGCAAGGCCGCCCATGCCCCGGGTGCCGGCATAAAGGGAGATGCCAAAAAACACCGTTTTGGCAATGATCAGCATGGCGCCCATCATGGCGGCACCGGCCAGCGGATAGATAATGGTTCCCTTGAGCGGTGTCCAGTGTTTGATGGCGCCAGCAACCGGCAGTGCCACGGCAAAACCCAGGGCGACCAGGAGCAGATAGGATACAAACATGCCATGGAAGGCGAGGCCATACAGATCGTGCAGTGCGGTGCGCAGCACATCCATCGGGCTGAACCGGGCCCCGATGGAATAAAGGCCGGCGAGGACAAACGCCGTCTGGAAAAGGGAAGCCACGACATAAGTGGTCGCCACGGCGGGGGCAAACGCCAGGACCGGGCGGGGCAGGCCGAACGCCCGACGGGAAGCGGGCCATGATGAAGGCATGGGGCGAAACTCCTTGCGTGGCTTAGTTGTCGCTGGTGCCGGGGCGGAAAGTTTGTGGCTAACCGAGCGCCAATGCAAGGCGCAGCCGGGTGCGGGTCCATTACATCTATCGTCTATGATGGGACTGTATCCCCGATAAAGAGTCCCCCCGGTACCAATCAGGGTAAGCCCAGCCTGGCGCGGTGCGTGCCAGCTATGTGTTCAATCCCGTCATCGGCATTCGCTAACCCTGCCTGCGCCGGCGCTAAACCTTATCTATCACCGCATCGGCATAGGCGTCGATAAAGCGCAGGTAATCCGATTCACAGCTGAGGCGGCCCGGTGAAAAGGGGCCTTGCAGAGGGCTGACCACGATGCGGGTCACGCCCAGGTCCCGCGCTCGTCTGACCGCGTCGGGGGAATTGAAGATATTGTTGTTCACCAGGGTGATCTCGAAGGGCATATCACTCCTGCCGGCTTCGTGACGGTGCTGGTCAATTGTCTTTATCTGCCGGGCAATCTCATCCAGGTCCGTCGAGCCGGCGTCCAGCCAGCCGTCGCCCAGGGTGCCTGCGCGCCGCAATGCCGCGGGGGAGGCGCCGCCAATGTGAACTGGAATGGCCGGCTGCTGCACGGGCTTGGGGTAGAAACTGAGATCCCTGATGGTATAAAACGCCCCTTCATGGGTGACAACGTCTTCATGCCATAATTGCCGCAGCAGCTGAATGCTCTCGTCGGCGAGCGCGCCGCGGCGGTGGAACGGCACGCCCAGCGCCTCAAATTCCTCCTTGAACCAGCCGACCCCCACACCCAGCGTCACTCGCCCGTGACTGAGGTGGTCCAGGGTTACCAGGGATCGGGCAACAGCCACCGGGTCGCGCAGGGGAAGGAGATAAACCGCGGTGCCAAACCGGAGTGTCCGGGTCGCGGTCGCCAGGTGGCTGATAAGCACCCAGGGGTCAAAGATGGGTGACCGGGGGTCGAGTCTCGGGTTTCCCTCTTCATCGAACAGGTACGGGTAGGACCTGGGGATTTCCGCGGGCATGGCCAGGTGATCCGGCAGCCAGGCCGACTCAAAGCCGCGCTTTTCAGCGTGAATCGCACAGGCGGCCTGGTATTGCAGGTCGAACCCCATGGTGAGATAGCCAAATTTCATTGTCTATTATCCATTCCCAGCCCGTTGGATTGATATCGATTAAAGAGCCACAGGCGTCGGTATAAGCCACTTTCGGCCCATACTGTACCCGATGGTTGTATCAATATGCATGATCGGCGGTACAGGCCGTTGCCGATGGAGCCTTCCGCCCGGCTTGATACACCCGGTTTTTTTGACTCCTACTTGGAGGGAACTGACCGGGTTGCCAGGAAAATGAGTCGGGGGGCCGGCAATTGTTTCCGGGACATAAAATGCCGAATCGCCTATAATGGAGACTGATACATTGGAAAGTGAGCACCCATGGCCGGCAAACCCAAGACAGCCCCCGCAAAGAAAAAGCAACCGCCCGCGGAAATTTCCTCCGAAACCATTGCCGCACAAACCGAAGCCTTTCTAAAGGCCGGTGGCAAGATTGACCAAGTGGCGCGGGGCGTCACTGGTTACCAGGGTTCCACGGGGTCCAGACAAATCTCCCTGGGCAACAAACCGCGCAGCTGACGGAATCCCATCCGCCCAACAATCAGGCGGTTGATTGCTTATCGCAACGGCCCTGGCTTCGAAGGCCACGGCCAGCGATGACGCATTTTTATCTGGTTGCCAAAAAAGCCCCCTGGCACCGACCGTTTATAGCCCTGTCAACTGTCTCAGCATGCCGGTATCGCCGATAATCGCCTCGACCCGGTCGCGCCGGGTGTAGAGCTCCCAGTGGAGGTCGGCGATATCCTGGGCGGCAATGAGTTCCAGTCCCTTGGGGCTGCGGCCGCCTTCCTCGCCACGCTGGACCACCAAACCGGCAATGGAAACGATACCCGCATAGATGCCGTTCCCGGCAAACTCCTGATTCAGCACCCGCGCGTAGTTGAGCAGGGCCCCGGCTGCCACGCCAAAGCTGGCGGTAAAGGTCACCGGGTATTGTGCGGAGGCAGCGGTGGTGAATAATATGGCGGCGTTGTCGCTTTTTTGCAGGCTGGGGAGGGCATTGCGGACTGCGGTGATGGCTCCCAGAACCGCCAGTTCCAGGTGGAATTGTTCATTCTCCTCGGTCATTTCCCGTGGCGTGAGCAGGGTGTCGCCGGTGGCGGTGGGGCTGTATTCCAGCACGTCGATCCCGCCAAAGCGGTCGACTGCTGCTTCGATGGCGCCAGCCAGCGCGCTTTTGTCCCTTACATCGGCGGTAAAGGCGGCGGCTTCGATACCCAGCTCCTTCAGTTTATCGGCCATTTCCTCAAGCCGCGAGGTGTTGCGGGCAATCAAGCCCACCTTGAACCCCTCCCTTCCGAAGCGCTCCGCGATCGCCAGCCCGACACCGGCGCCCGCGCCGACGATAACGATTGTTTTTGGCATGTTTTCCTCCTTGATAATCGTATTGTAGTGATCAATGCTCTGCGGCCCAGTTCCGCTGCTATTGATGCTGGGACCACATCGATTCAGTGTACAGGATCTTTCTCATATACCCCGCCGGGGTTCGCGATGCAACTTTGGTGTCACCGGGAGGTCAGAAAACTGATGGTTGCTTAAGGCTCCGTTAAGGACATCCGCTATAAAATCGTCTCAGGGCTGGAATCCCGACCCCGGAACAGGGAGCTGTTCCTTCACTGATCGACGTCTGGAAGCAAGGTGAAGACAGCGTATTACTGGTATATGAAAAATGGGAAATACAGGGAATTACTGGCCGAGCGGGGATTAACCGATTTCGAAACCTTCTGGCACCTGGATCGCCAATGGGTGGAGGAACCGAACCGGATTGGAACCGGGAAGTGGAGTGGTGTTATTCGGGTTGATTCTGAAAACGGCTGTGACAGCTTTTATATCAAGCAGCAGAAAAACTACATAAGGCGCACCTGGCGGCGGCCCCTGAGGGGGGAGGCCTGGGCGGCGAGGGAAGCGTTCAATATCCGCGAGCTCCGCTATCAATATAAATTCGCTCCAGTACCGGTGCTCTACGCCGAGCGTCAAAATGCCGGCGACCTGGAGGCCGTGCTGGTGGTGAAGGGGCTGGATGGTTATGTTTCCCTGGACGCACTGCAGGAGCAGGAAAGGTTCAGGAGCCAACGGGCCTTCGCAGGGGAGGTCATTGCAGCGGTCGGCCTCAGGTTGTTCGAATTCCACCGGCAGGGATATTGTCACGGCAGCCTCTATCCAAAGCATATTTTTATCCATCCCTTGACCCTGGATGTGAAATTGATCGACTTCGAGCGATTGAAACGGTTCCGGAGTTTCCGCAGGGCTGCCATCAACGATCTGGGACGCTTGTTCAGGCGAACCCCATGGTTGCGTGCCGACTTCATGCGCGAGAAGCTTCTGGCGCCCTATTTTTGCGGCGCAGGGCCTGTAAATGCACTCTGTGCCGGCGAGCGATTGCGCGACCGGGATATTAGGGCCTGTTCACACTAATTGAATTACGCCTGTTGTGACTAAAAATTCACCAATCGAGCGGTCCGCCGCGCGGGCGCGAGGAGAGTAGTTTGGTTGTTCCAAATGAACGAAAGCTGGCCCCGCGAGCGCAGCGAGTGCTTTGGGTCCGAGTAACGAAGAGTGGTGGAT